>JAFRBD010000003.1 GCA_017405065.1 Ruminococcus sp.
CGGTTGTACATCTGACCGGGCATGAAATCGGTGGAGCCGGGGTCGTCCACTCTAACCTTCTTGAGCATCTGACGGACGATGACCTCGATATGTTTATCATTGATATCAACACCCTGCAGGCGGTAGGTGCTCTGCACCTCGGAGATCAGGTAGTCCTGAACCGCCTTTGCGCCTAAGATCTCAAGGATGTCGTGCGGATTGACAGCGCCGTCGGTGATCTTGTCGCCCTTCTTGATATGCTGACCTTCCTCGACCGCGACACGGAAGCCGAAGGGGATCAGATAGCTCTTTTCCTCGGCTGTCTCGGTGTTGTAAACAACAGCATGGCGGGTGTTTTTGATCTCTTCAAAACGGACTTCACCGTCGATCTCGGAGATGATGGCAAGACTCTTGGGCTTACGGGTCTCGAATAATTCTTCAACACGCGGAAGACCCTGTGTGATATCCTCCGCGGATGCGATACCGCCCGTATGGAAGGTACGCATCGTCAGCTGTGTACCGGGCTCGCCGATGGACTGGGCGGCAATGATGCCGACCGCCTCACCGACGGTAACGGGCTGACCGTTCGCGAGGTTCGCGCCGTAGCACTTCTTGCAGACGCCGTACTTGCTGCGGCAGGCGAGGATCGAACGGATCTCGATGCTCTCCACGCCGGAATTGCAGATGATATCGGCTTCCTTATCGCTGATGAGCTGATCCTTGGAAACCAGCACGTTGCCGTTTTCGTCGCAGAAATCACGGACGAGATATCTGCCGATCAGACGCTCGTGCATCTCTTCGATGACCTGATTGCCGGACTTGATATCAAAGACCTCAAGGCCCTCGTTCGCGTGGCAATCCTCATCGCGGATGATGACCTCCTGCGATACGTCGACCAGACGACGGGTCAGGTAACCGGAGTCGGCGGTACGAAGCGCGGTATCGGCAAGACCTTTACGCGCGCCGCGGGAAGAAATGAAGTATTCGGAAATGTTCAGACCTTCACGATAGTTCGCTCTGATCGGGATCTCGATGGTCTTACCGGAGGTGTTGGCGATCAGTCCGCGCATACCGGCGAGCTGTTTGATCTGACCCATGGAACCACGGGCTCCGGAATCAGCCATCATATTGATCGGATTGTACTTATCCTGAGCCATCTGGAGCTCGATGGTATGCTCGATCGCTTTGGACGCCTTATCCCAGATATCGATGACCTTCTCGTATCTCTCCTGATCGGAGCGAAGACCCATATCGTACTCTTCACGGATGATGGCTACGTCAGCCTCCGCCTGAACGATAATGTCTTTCTTTGCGGGCGGGATCTTCGCGTCGCAGACGGCGACGGTGATCGCGCCGATGGTGGAGTATTTATAACCCTGCGCCTTGATATCGTCAAGGACGACAGCGGTCAGTTCGGTGCCGTGAACGCGGATGCAGGCGTCGATGATTTTTCCGAGCTGCTTTTTGCCGACGAGGAAGTCGATCTCAAACTTGAAGAGATTCTCCTCAATGCTTCTGTCGACAAAGCCCAGATCCTGCGGGATCGCACGGTTGAAGATGATCTTGCCGACAGTGGTATCGATAATGCCGCTCTTGATCTCGCCGTCCGCCTCAATCTCGCGTCTGACCTTGATTTTGCTGTGCAGGGTCAGAACGCCCGTCTGATATGCCATCAGCGCCTCGTTGACGTCCTTGAACACCTTGCCCTCGCCGGGTTCGCCGTCCTTATCAAGCGTCAGATAATAGGAGCCGAGGATCATATCCTGTGTCGGAACGACAACAGGTTTACCGTCGGAAGGCTTTAACAGGTTGCCGGCAGCCAGCATCAGGAAGCGCGCCTCAGCCTGCGCCTCAGCGGACAGCGGTACATGGACGGCCATCTGGTCGCCGTCGAAGTCGGCGTTGTACGCGGTACATACCAGCGGATGGAGCTTTAAGGCTCTGCCTTCAACGAGAACCGGTTCGAACGCCTGGATACCCAGTCTGTGCAGGGTAGGCGCGCGGTTGAGCAGTACGGGATGACCCTTGATAACGACCTCGAGCGCGTCCCAGACCTCGGGCTTCGCTCTCTCGACCGCCTTGCGTGCCGCCTTGATGTTCTGGGAGACCTTGGTCTCGACCAGACGCTTCATGACAAAGGGCTTGAACAGCTCCAGCGCCATTTCCTTAGGCAGACCGCACTGGTACATCTTCAGCTCGGGGCCGACGACGATAACGGAACGGCCGGAGTAGTCGACACGCTTACCGAGAAGGTTCTGACGGAAACGGCCCTGCTTGCCCTTGAGCATATCGGACAGGGATTTGAGTGAACGGTTGGAGGGACCGGTAACGGGTCTGCCTCTTCTGCCGTTGTCGATCAGGGCGTCCACCGCTTCCTGCAGCATACGCTTCTCGTTGCGGATAATGATATCGGGAGCCTCTAACTCAAGGAGTCGGGCAAGACGATTGTTGCGGTTGATAACGCGGCGGTACAGATCATTCAGGTCGGAGGTCGCGAAACGGCCGCCGTCGAGCTGTACCATCGGACGGATATCCGGAGGAATGACCGGAAGCACTTCCATGATCATCCACTCGGGACGGTTGCCGGAGAGGCGGAACGCTTCAACGACTTCCAGTCTTTTGGAAAGACGCGCGCGCTTCTGTGAAGTGGAGCAGCCTTCCAGCTCCGCCTTGATCTCGGCGGAAAGCTCCTCAAGGTCGATCTCGGCGAGCAGGTCGCGGATCGCCTCGGCGCCCATACCGGCGCTGAAATCGTCCTCATACTTTTCACGCATATCGCGGTACTCCTGCTCGGTCAGAAGCTGGAGCTTAGAGAGTTCGCGCGCGTCGCCGGGATCGGTAACGATGTAAGAGGAAAAGTAGAGTACTTTTTCGAGCGTTCTCGGGGAAATATCCAGCATCAGGGAGATGCGGGACGGGATACCCTTGAAGTACCAGATGTGCGATACTGGAGCGGCAAGCTCGATATGACCCATGCGCTCGCGTCTGACCTTGGCGCGGGTGACCTCAACGCCGCAGCGGTCGCAGATCTTGCCCTTGAAGCGGATGCGCTTATACTTGCCGCAGTGACATTCCCAGTCCTTGGTCGGTCCGAAAATGCGCTCGCAGAAAAGACCGTCGCGCTCGGGCTTTAAGGTTCTGTAGTTGATCGTCTCAGGCTTTTTGACCTCGCCGTAAGACCATTCTCTTATTTGATCGGGAGAAGCAAGACCGATTTTGATTGAATCGAATACATTATTATCCATGTTAGCCCCTCCTTACTTATTCTTCATCCGAACCGAAATCATCATAGTCGAGCATATCGTCCTGATCCTCGAAAATAGATGATTCGTCAAACATGTTTTCATCGTCGTCCTGATCCTCGTCCAGCAGGAAGCCGTCCATAGAGGTCATGACCTGATCTTCTTCAAGCGCCGCGTCATCGGAAGCAACGGGCATATCGTCGTCCTCGTCGAAATGCTGCTTAAGGTCGATCTCATCGCCGTCGCTGTTGAGCACGCGGACGTCGAGCGACAGGGACTGCAGTTCCTTGATCAGAACCTTGAAGGACTCGGGGATGCCCGGGGTCGGGATGTTCTGACCCTTGACGATGGACTCGTACGCCTTGACACGACCGACAACGTCGTCGGACTTCACGGTCAGGATCTCCTGCAGGGTGTATGCCGCGCCGTAAGCCTCGAGCGCCCAGACTTCCATCTCACCGAAGCGCTGACCGCCGAACTGGGCTTTACCGCCCAAAGGCTGCTGGGTGACCAGGGAGTAAGGACCGGTGGAACGCGCGTGGATCTTATCGTCGACAAGGTGATGCAGCTTTAAGTAGTACATGTAGCCGACGGTGACGGGATTATCAAAGAACTCGCCGGTTCTGCCGTCGCGGAGCTTGGTCTTACACTCCATGGAAATACCGTTCTGACGGAAGCACTCGCCGAAGTCGATGCCGGTCTCGTCGCGCATATCCTTGTAGTCGTCTTTATCTCTGATGCGCTCAAACAGCTCGAAGATATCCTGCTCGTGAGCGCCGTCGAATACGGGAGTCATGATCTTCCAGCCAAGCGCCTTGCACGCGTAGCCGAGGTGAACCTCGAGCACCTGACCGATGTTCATACGGGAAGGTACGCCCAAGGGGTTGAGGACGATATCCAGCGGGGTACCGTCGGGCAGGAAGGGCATATCCTCTACGGGCAGGATACGGGATACAACGCCCTTGTTGCCGTGACGGCCCGCCATCTTATCGCCGACGGAGATCTTGCGCTTCTGTGCCAGATAGCAGCGCACGACCTTGTTGACGCCGGGCTGCAGCTCGTCGCGGCTGTCCTCGCGGGTGAATACCTTGACGTCGACCACGATGCCGCTCTCGCCGTGAGGCACGCGCAGGGAGGTATCTCTGACCTCGCGCGCCTTCTCGCCGAAGATCGCGCGCAGCAGGCGCTCCTCGGCGGTCAGCTCGGTCTCGCCCTTGGGGGTGACCTTACCGACCAGGATGTCGCCGGCGTGGACCTCGGCGCCGACATGGATGATACCGTTCTCGTCCAGATCCTTGAGCATATCCTCGCCGACATTCGGGATGTCGCGGGTGATCTCTTCGGGTCCGAGCTTGGTATCGCGGGCGTCGATCTCATATTCTTCTATATGGATGGAGGTATAAACGTCCTCACGGACGATCTTTTCGCTGATCAGTACAGCGTCCTCGTAGTTGTAGCCTTCCCAGGTCATAAAGCCGATCAGGGCGTTTTTACCCAGCGAGATCTCGCCGTCCTTGGTAGCGGGACCGTCGGCAAGGACCTCGCCCTTGACGACGCGCTGTCCGCGCTCGACGATCGGGATCTGGTTGATACAGGTGCCCTGGTTGGATCTGAGGAACTTGATGACCTCATGCTCTTTGACCTTGCCGTTGACATACTGAACGGTGATATGGTTCGCGTCGACGCTCGTGACGGTACCGTCGTCGTCAGCCAGCACGCAGACGCCGGAGTCGGTGCCCGCCTTATATTCCATACCGGTGCCGACGATCGGAGATTCGGTGACCATCAGCGGAACCGCCTGACGCTGCATGTTCGCGCCCATCAGCGCGCGGTTCGCGTCATCGTTCTCGAGGAAGGGGATCATCGCGGTCGCGACAGAGAATACCATACGCGGCGATACGTCCATGTAGTCGAAGCGCTTGGCTCTGTGTTCGACGAACTCGCCCTGATAACGACCCATGACGCGCGGGTTCTTGAAGCGGCCGTCCTCGTCGAGCGGCTCGTTCGCCTGCGCCACCATGAACTCGTCCTCTACGTCGGCAGTCATGTAGACAACGTCTTTGGTAACGATGCCGGTCTCCTTGTCGACCTTGCGGAAAGGAGTCTCGACAAAGCCGTACTCGTTGATCTTCGCAAAGGTAGCGAGATAGGAGATCAGACCGATGTTCGGGCCTTCAGGCGTCTCGATAGGACACATGCGGCCGTAGTGGGTATAATGTACGTCGCGGACCTCGAAACCCGCTCTGTCTCGGCTCAGACCGCCGGGGCCGAGAGCTGACAGACGTCTTTTATGCGTCAGCTCGGCGAGGGGGTTGTTCTGGTCCATAAACTGGGACAGCGGAGAGGAACCGAAGAATTCCTTGATCGCCGCGGTCACGGGACGGATATTGATGAGTGTGGAAGGAGTCAGCGCCTCGGGATCCTGCGCCTGCAGGGTCATGCGCTCGCGGATCACGCGCTCGAGTCGGGAGAAACCGATGCGGAACTGGTTCTGCAGCAGCTCGCCGACGCAGCGGATGCGACGATTGCCCAGATGGTCGATATCGTCGGTGTTGCCGATATGCTCGGCAAGACAGTTCATGTAGTTGACGGAAGCGAAGATGTCATCCACCGTGATATGGTTGGGAACCAGCTCGGCGGCACGCAGCTCGATCTCTCTCTTGAGATCCTCCTCGTTCTCACAGGAATCGAGGATCTCACTCAGGACGTCGTAGCTGACGCGCTCCTTGACGCCGAGCGGATAGCAGTCGAAATCGACATACGCGTAGATATCGACCATGCCGTTACTGAGCACCTTTACCTCGTGACCGTCCTCAGCGGCGATATAGACGAACTTTACGCCGGAATTATCGATGATCGCCGCCTGCTCACGGGTCACGGTGTCGCCGCGCTGTCCGAGCACCTCGCCGGTGCGGGGGTTGACGACAGCCTGCGTCAGCACACGACCGGTGATACGGCCGGCAAGGTTCAGCTTTTTGTTATATTTATATCTGCCGACGCGCGACATATCATAGCGCCTCGGGTCAAAGAACAGGTTGTTGATGTGCGTCTGAGCGCTCTCGATGGTGGGAGGCTCAGAGGGACGCAGCTTGCGGTAAACTTCGATCAATCCGTCCTCGACGCTCTTGCAGCCGTCCTTTTCAAAGGTGGCTTTGATGCGCTTGTCGTCGCCGAACATTTCGATGATCTCGCCGTCGGTACCTAAGCCTAAGGCGCGCAGGAAAACGGTGATCGGCAGCTTACGGTTCTTATCGATACGGACATAGAACACGTCGTTGACGTCGTTCTCATACTCCAGCCAGGCGCCGCGGTTCGGGATAACGGTGGAGGAGAACAGCTCCTTACCGGTCTTGTCGTGAGCCATCTTGTAGTACACGCCGGGAGAACGGACGAGCTGAGAAACGATAACGCGCTCGGCGCCGTTGATGACAAAGGTGCCGGATTCGGTCATCAGGGGGAATTCACCCATGAATACATTGTTTTCCTTGATCTCACCGGTCTCCTTGTTCAGCAGGCGGGCGGTAACGCGCAAAGCCGCAGAATAAGTAGCGTCTCTTTCCTTACACTCGATAACGGAATAGTTCGGATGGTCTACGTCGAGGGTGTAGTCGATGAAATCGAGTACGAGGTTGTTCTGGTAATCGTTGATACCGGAAACATCCTTGAATACCTCTTTCAGACCCTCGTCGAGGAACCACTGGTAGGATTTCTTCTGGATTTCGATAAGATTCGGCATACCGATGACGTCTTCGATCTTGCCGAAGCTCTTACGCTCCGCTCTGCCCAGCTTAACGTCTTTGACTTTAACCAAAAGCACATCACTCCTTCTTTTTGATAGATCAGCGGAAACACTGATACAATTTTTGTCATGTCCACCTTCAATAAAGGAAGGTGAAAACAAATGACAAGATTGTTTCTGTTTTGCCTCTTGACAAACGGCTCCGACTTTGCTATTATACTTTGTCGAAAAATTCGTCAAAGGGTAGAGGCGTAAATGTTCCCATAATGATACATTTTAGTATTCTATATGAATTCGTCAAGAAAGTCAAGGGTTTTTTCTGAATTTTTTGTTTTTAATTCTCATTTGCAATTATGATGAAAATACTTTTGTTCTCTAAAGCGTAGGGAACGCCCGACAGCGTTGAATGTTTTATAAGGTACTGTCTTACTCTTGTTTATGGAATCTGTACAATTCTGTCTTTCTATCCCCTGATATTTGAGATATTGTCGCCGAAAGAAGGCTGAAAATGAAGCTGAATCAAAAAAACATTGAAAAAAACATCAAAAAACCGGTTACCGTCCGTCTTTATGACAGTATCGACTCCACCAACAATGAGGCAAAACGCCGCGCCGATATCGATAAAGGCATGCATCTCTACGCGGCGGGGCGCCAGACGGCAGGACGGGGCAGACACGGCAACCGCTTTTATTCCCCCAAAGACACAGGGCTGTACATGACGCTCTCTCTCCCCCTTGACGACAGCCGGACACAGGTGCAGCAGATCACCTGCGCGGCGGCAGTCGCGGTATGCGAGGCGATCAACGAGCTCAGCGATCTGCATCCGCAGATCAAATGGGTGAACGATATCTTTGTCGGCGGCAAAAAGGCGGGAGGCATCCTGACGGAGCTGATCTCGGACGATCAGAACCGTCCGACCGCCGTGATCATCGGGATCGGGCTGAACCTGAACACCGAGGATTTCCCCGCAGAGATCGCCGATAAGGCGGGTAATCTCGGCAGTATCGATATCGATTTGCTATGCGCGGCAATTGTCAATAATTTGATAACGGAACAGGATAACCTCAGCAATAATTCTATAATAGAAAAATACAAAAGTCTGAATCTATGTATCGGACGGGACGTCCGGTTCACAAAAGACGGTGCGGAGCATACGGCAAAAGCCGTCGACGTCAATGCCGACGGCGGACTGGTCGTCAAAGAAAACGGAGAGTTTACCGTTCTGAATTCGGGAGAGATCAGCGTCCTGCCCCAGTAGCGATCCAATAGATCACGCCGTACAGCACCGCCGCCGTCGTGCCGTAGACCAGCACCGGCCCCGCGATGACAAACATCTTTGCCGCCAATCCCGTGATCAAGCCTTCTGCCTTGAATTCGATCGCAGGCGAGCTCATCGCGTTGGCAAAGCCCGTGATCGGCACCAGCGTCCCCGCGCCGCCGTGCTTGGCGAGGCGCTCATACCGGTGCAGAGCGGTCAGCAGCACACCGATGAAGATCAGCGTCACGGAGGTCAGCATTTTGGCGGTATCTTCCGCTAAACCGAGATAATCATATAATACAAATATTCCCTGCCCTATCGTACAGATCGCGCCGCCGATCACGAACGCTTTCGCACAGTCGAGCAAGCTCCTGCTGTTGCGGGAGCGTTTTTTTACCAAAGCGGCATATTTTTCCTTTGTCATGCTATCACCGCTGATAGTATCCTCCCCTATTCACAAATTATTCAACAAAAATTTATCTCTGCTTCTTGTAATTATCGCACTGTAGATATATAATTATACTGTTTTAAAAAATGTCATTGCGAGGGAGCCATGCGAGCGTGGCAATCCCACAAAGAGGAGCAAGGCTTTTGTATCAACATCCACAAGAAGATTACAGCTATATGGACAATCACTATTTAGACAACAGCGCGACGACACAGGTATGTAAAGAAGCCGCCGACGCGGCATATACCATGATGCGCATAAACTACGGTAATCCGTCCTCTCTCCATCAAATGGGGATCCGCGCGGAAGAAGCCGTGGAGGAAGCGCGGCGGATCATCGCCGACTCGCTGTCGGTACAAGCGAAAAACATCTTTTTTACCTCCGGCGGCACCGAAGCGAATAACACCGTGCTTTTCGGAGCGGCTCAGGCGCTCAAACGCCGCGGCGACCGCATCATCGTTTCGGCGGTCGAACACAGCTCCGTATACGAAAGCGCCAAGCGGCTCTCGGAACTCGGCTATGACGTTCAATTTGCCCCCGTCAACGCGGACGGCGTTATCGATATCGACGCTTTCAAAGGTCTGCTCACTGATAAAACCATTCTCGTCAGCGTGATGACGGTCAACAATGAGACCGGCTCCATCCAGCCGATCGAGCGCATCGCAAAGCTCGTACACAAAAACTGCCCCGAAGCGCTGTTCCACACCGACGCGGTGCAGGCGTACGGCAAAATACCGCTGAAGCCGAAGAAACTCGGCGTCGATCTGATGAGCCTCAGTGCCCATAAGATCCACGGCGCCAAAGGCTGCGGCGCCTTATATATCCGCGACGGCGCAAGGATCCTCCCGCTGCTCTACGGCGGCGAGCAGCAGCACAAGCTGCGTCCGGGTACGGAGAGCGCCCCGCTGATCGCCGCCTTCGCGACCGCGGTCGTTTGTTTAGATATATCTCAAAACATGGAGTATATCAAAAGGTTGAACGCATATGCGCTCGAAACGCTGAAAGCGATCGACAGTATCTCGATCAACTCCCCCGATAACGCTCTCCCCTATATCATCAACATTTCCGTGTCGGGCATCCGATCGGAAACGATGCTCCACCATCTGGAGGAAAGCGGCGTATACGTCAGCTCGTCCAGCGCCTGCGCCAAAGGAAAACGCAGTTATGTACTGGAGGCAATGGGAGTTCCCGACGACCGCATCGACAGCTCCCTGCGGATCAGCTTTTCCAAATATAATATCAAGGAAGATATCGACGCGCTGGTTGAGGGATTGCGGGAAGGAATCGCAACATTACAAAGAAAGTGAGGAGTTAGGAGTTAGGAGTGAGGAGTTCATCAACTGCCAACTATCAACTAACAACTGCCGACCGGAATAATGAAAGAAATCATATTGATCAAGCTCGGCGAAATGGTCTTAAAAGGACTCAACCGCCGCGCGTTTGAAGACGTATTAATCAAAAACATCAAATACCGCCTCAGAGGGCTGGGTAAATTTGAGATCAAGATCGCCCAGTCTACCATCTTCATCACGCCGCTGTCCGACGACGTCGACCTCGACGACGTATGCGAGCGCATCGGCGAGGTCTTCGGGATCGTCACCTTCTCGCGCGCCTGCGTATGCGAAAAGACACTGGAGGATATCCTCGAAAAGGCGCCGCTTTACTGCAAAGAGTATCTTGAGGACGCGAAAACATTCAAAGTTGAAAGCAAGCGATCAGACAAGCGCTTCCCCTATAAAAGCCCCGAGATATCGGCGCAGGTCGGCGGCAAATTGCTCGAGACCTGTCCCCATTTCAAGGTAGACGTCAAAAAACCGGAAGTCACCGTTACCGTCGAGGTGCGCGACTACGGCGCCTACATCCGATGCGCGACCATCCGCGGACAGGGCGGTATGCCCGTCGGCACCTCAGGTCTCGCGACAGTCCTCATCAGCGGCGGCATCGACTCCCCCGTCGCCGCCTATATGATGGCAAAGCGCGGCTTGAAGCTCAACGCCGTTCACTTCGAAAGCCCGCCCTATACCTCCGAGCGCGCGCGCATGAAGGTCGAGAAACTGCTCAGGGAGGTCAGCCGCTTCGCCGGCTCTATCGAGATGCACACCGTACCGCTGACCCGGGTGCAGGAGACCATGCGCGACCGCTGTCCCGAAGAGCTTTTCACCATCCTGCTGCGGCGCGTGATGATGAAGATCGCGACCCGTATCGCCGAAAAGACCAAATCCGGCGCGCTGATCACCGGCGAAAGCCTCGGTCAGGTCGCGTCCCAGACGATGTACGCCCTCAACTGCACCGACGCGGCGGCGGGCAAGGTCGTTTTCCGTCCGCTGATCGGCATGGACAAGCAGGAGATCATCGATATCGCTTACCGTATCGGCACCTATGAGACCTCTATCGAGCCGTATGAAGACTGCTGTACGATCTTTACGCCCAAGCATCCGCGCACTAAGCCGATCATGCACTTTGTCGAGCAGGCGGAACGCGAGGCGGACTTAGATGAACTGATCGAAGAAGCGATCCGAAACACCACGGTCAAAACGATCGATTTTTGACAGTCGGACGATAGTTGGTAGTTTTTGAATCTCCTAATTCCTCATTCCTAATTCCTCATTAAAAAGAGGTATCCTATGTACCAATGTGAATTGTTTTCCATACAACAGAATACGGCGGACGCCGAAGCGCTGAAAGCGTCACGGCAGAAGCTCGCCTCCGTCCTTGACACAGACGGCGTCGAGCTGAAGAATATCACCGATATCCCTGCCGATCCCAAAAAGCTGGATGACGCCGTCAGCAAGCTGCTCGCCGACGGCGACAGAGATATGTTTATCTTTGCGAATGCGCTGAACACAACCGATTCCTCGTCGTTCCGCAAACTGTTCTACCGCATGATCGGCAGTATCGAGTCAAGCATACAGGTCGACGAAAGCCGTAAAGATCTGAAAGCAAAGCTGAAAGTATTATCCCTCGGCGACTTGGGCAACGGATACAAGGGCTATTGCTTCAGCGTCGGCGGCAAGCGCTTTGTCGTTCTCCCCTACGCCTCGCTGGCAGGCAAGGATGTCAGCGAGTTGATCCGCGACGGCGTCCGTGCAGCGGACGATAAGATCAGAACCGGCAGCGAACGCTATCCCGAGGGCATCGCCTATCTCACCGCCGCGGGAACAGAGGCGGATCCTTCCCTAAACCGCGAATCCGTCACGGAAAAAATGGCGCCGAAACAGAAGCAGGGATTTTTCAAATCCTTCATCCCGCTCAAATCCGATTCCAAAAAGCAAAAAATCCGCAAGAGCGTCGTACTGGTCGCGATGGTCGCCTTCGTTGTCGCGCTGGTTTATGTGCTGGATTTCTACATCTTCGGACCGATGCGCAACAACGCCGTCACCAGTGAGATCCAGACCATCGCCTACAGCAAATCCGACGACGAGGACAAGGAAGACGGCCCCACACAGGACTGGGACGCTTTGAAAGAGATCAATGACGAGATCGTCGGCTGGATCACCATTCCCGATACCGTCATCGACTATCCCGTGCTTTATCACGAGGGCGACGACCGCTACAACCAGTATTACATCAAGCGTACCTATAAAAAAGAAAGCTCCGAGTACGGCAGCATCTTTGTCGACTACCGCTCCACCGACGGCACCGATTCGCGCAACGTCATCATGCACGGTCACGATATGAACGACGGCAGTATGTTCGCGGGTATGCTGAAATATTCGCCGAAGGGCGATCTCAAGGGCGACCTCGAGTATTATCAGGATCACCCTATCATCGAATTCAACACCCCCGACGGAGACGCAAAGTACAAGATCATCTCCGTCTTCAAGACCTCCACCCGCTATGAACACGGCGAATTCTTCAACTATATGCAGGGCGAGTTCAACTCCGACGCGGAATTCATGAACTTCGTTTATAACTGCCGCGTGCGTTCCTTTTTCGATATCCCCGTCACCTGCAATGAAGACGATCCGATCATCACGCTGTCCACCTGCTGCTACGAGTTCTACCAGTGGCGCATGGTCATCGTCGCCCGCAAGGTGCGTCCCGGCGAGGACGAGAGCGTAGACGTCGATCTTGCCGACTACAACTCCTCTCCCCTGTTCCCCGACGTCTATTATCAGCGCTACGGCGGCACCCGACCCAAGCCGGAGACCTTCAAATCCGCGAGCGAAAAGGGACAGGTCGACTGGTATGACGGCAAGGGCAACTTGGAAGGCTCCGAGGATCTGACCGCGACGCTCGCCGCCAATCCGACCGAGCCGCCTACCGAGAAGCCGAAGAAGGGCGCCAAGGCGACCGAGCCGCCTGCAATCGTCTATTATCCGGTCACCTACCGCAACTATGACGGCAGCCAGTACGCCGCCTACAACGTCAGGGAGGGCGACGCCGTTCCGGTTCCCGACGGCACGCCGACTATGCCCTCCGACGAGTACTACGACTATGTATTCGAAGGATGGGACAAAGACGTCGACGGCGTGGATTTTGACCACCTGAACATCGGCATCGATATCTATCCGAAATTCACCCCGGTACTCAAGCCGGAATATCAGTGACGCGCGGCGTCGTTATTCCGCCTTTTGCGAAGTCCTGTTTTCCTTGAATCCGATAAACGGCAGACATACAAGCTGCAGCTTCTCTGTGTGCCGATCCATCCATCATACGATAAAAGCATCCTTGATTATCATGAAATATAACCTGATTTTTTACATTGCCAAAAAAACATCCTACTGTGAGAAAGCCGTCCGCAGAGCGCTGAGCGCCGTCGGCGGCGAAGCGCATCAAATCACGGGAGCAACCACGCCCGTCGCGCTGGGCGAGGAAGTCAGCCGCAGCCTGAAGATCTGCCCGCTCACGATCATCGTCGGCGGCTTCAACTCGATGGACGACGATAACCTCGCGACCGTGCTCTCGCGCGTGTTCTCCAATTCCCCTCTGACGCTGGACAATATGCGCAAGCTCAGTGCGAAGAGCGGCGCGGAAGGCTATATCATCCGCTATAAGACCCAGATCCTTTTAGCGCTGCCGGACAGTCCGGAGGATATCGAAGAGATGTGTTCACAGGAATTGCTGGCGTATATCAGGGAAAAGCTTGGAGTTAATCAGGAATGAGGAATCAAGAGTTAGGAGTTAGGAATTAGGAATGAATGGCGGGCGCTGCCCGCACCCGATTGATATAGTGATAAAAAATAATTCTGTTACAGAAATAACGCTCATGACTTTTTCAAAGAGACATGAGCGTTACTGTTTTATTCTGATATTTTAAATTTAAAACGCGTCAGCGCTTCCCGCAATTCCTCATTCCTAATTCCTCATTATTCTAAACCATCAAGCCGCATACCAGATCGCTGATCTCGGCAGGATTCTCCAGATCCAGACCGTTGATCAAGCGCGCCTGCGCGTACAGGATCTTGGTATAATCTGCGAGCTTTTCCTTATCGTTGCCGAAGAGGTACAGCAGCTTATCCTTGATCGGATGATCCATGTTGATCTCCAGCACGGTCTCCGCCTTAATGTTCTGACCCTCCGCGCCGGGCATCTTATTCAGGATCTGCTCCATACCGACGGACACGGCGCCCTCGCTGGACAGACAGACGGCGTGACCCTTGAGGGTGTTGGTGTAGCGCACCTTAGCGACCTTGTCGCCGAGCGTTTCCTTCATAAATTTGAAAAGCTCTTCGGAATTGTCGTTGGCTTCCTTGAGCTGCGCCTTCTCCTCCTCGTCGCCGAGGTCAAGATTATCGGTGCAGACGTTGATAAAGTCCTTATTGTCGTAATTGCGCAGGATCTGAACGCAGAACTCGTCGATATCCTGTGTAAGATACAGCACCTCATAGCCTTTGGCGAGCACGCTCTCCACCTGCGGGAGCATAGCGATCTTTTCGACGGTCTCGCCGACGGCATAATAGATCTTGTCCTGATTCTCTCTCGCACGGTCGATATATTCTTTTAAAGAAGTATAATTACCCTCGTTCGAGGATTTGAACAGCAGAAGATCCTGCAATTCCTCGCGGTTCACACCGAAGGAGCTATAGATGCCCCACTTGAGCTGCGCGCCAAATTCATTGAAGAACTGCTCGTACTTCTCGCGGTCGGATTTCAGCATTTTAGAAAGCTCCGACGCGATCTTCTTCTCCAGCGCCTTGGCGATGATCTTCAATTGACGGTCATGCTGGAGCATCTCGCGGGAGATGTTCAGGCTCAGGTCGGCACTGTCTACCAGACCCTTGACGAAGCTGAAATGATCGGGCAGCAGATCCTTGCACTTCTCCATGATCATGACGGAGCTGGAATACAGCTGCAAGCCCTTTTCATATTCGCGGCTGTAGTAATCATACGGCGCGTGAGCGGGAATGAACAGCAGGGCGGTGTAGGTCGCGCTGCCCTCGGTAGACTGGCGGATCACCTTCAGCGGCGCTTCATAATCGCTGAACTTCGCCTTGTAATACTCGGCGTATTCCTCGTCGGTGACCTTGCTCTGCGGCTTTTTCCAGATGGGCGTCATGCTGTTGAGGGTCTCGTCCTCAAAAATGTCCTCATACTCGTCCTCGGAGCCTTCCTTCTTCTGCTTGTGCGAGGTGAGCATTTTGATCGGATAGCGGATATAGTCGCTGTATTTTTTGATCAGCTCGCGGATACGGTAGGTCTCGAGGAACTCGCCGTACTTCTCCTCTTCGGTGTCCTCTTTGATATGCAGGGTGATGACGGTGCCGGCGGTTTCTTTCTCACAAGGGCGTATCGTGTAGCCGTCCGCGCCTGAGGATTCCCAGACAAAGGCTTCATCAGAACCGAACGCGCGGCTCTCCACCTTGATATTATCGGCAACCATGAACGCGGAATAGAAGCCTACGCCGAACTGACCGATGATGTCGATGTTCTCGTTTTGATTCTCTTCAGCGGTCTTGAAGTCGAGCGAGCCGGAGCGCGCGATCGTGCCGAGGTTGTTCTCGAGCTCTTCCTTGGTCATACCGATACCGTTATCGGTGACTTTGAGGATACGGTTCTCTTTATCCACATCGATACGGATCTCGAAATCATCGTGATCCAGCCCCACGCTGTCGTCCGTCAGGGAGCGGAAATACAGCTTGTCGATCGCGTCGGACGCGTTGGAGATCAGCTCGCGGAGAAAGATCTCTTTATGGGTATAGATGGAGTTGACCATCATATCCAGCAGTTTTTTTGATTCTGTTTTGAATTGCTTTTTTGCCATATAGATTACCTCTTTTAGCTTTATTTTCCAATTATCTATTATACTCCATATTTTAGCACTGTCAAGTCGAGAGTGCTAATTCTTTTTGAATAATATGTTAATTCCGGAGAACGGAGAACGGTTGAGGGCGGGACACCCGCACCCAATTTGTATTTAAGAATAATTAACGCTCATGGCTTTTCAAAGAGTCATGAGCGTTACTGTCATATTTCGTTATTATGATTCAAAAGCCGTCAGGCTTTCCCACAACCGTTACCTGTTAACCATTAACTGTTAACCGGATTACAGTTCTCTGATGCGGATGATACCGTCGACAGTCTTGACCGCCTCGAGCGCGTCAGCGTTAGCGCCGGTAACGTCGATGATGGTGTAGGCATAGTCGCCGCGGCTCTTGTTCTCCATGTTCTCAACATTGCCGCCGATCTTCTCCAGCAGCTGAGAGATCATCTTGGGGGCGTTGTGATGGAAGACGCAGAAGCGGCTCTCACCGGTTCTGGGCATGGAAACATTCGGGAAATTGACGGAATTCTTGATATTGCCGTTCTCGAGGTATTCCTTGATCTCATCGGCAGCCATGACCGCGCAGTTGTCCTCGCTCTCGGGAGTGGATGCGCCCAGATGCGGGATCGGAACAACGCCGTCAACATCGAGAAGATCGTTGGTCGCGAAGTCGGTGACATAAGAAGCCATCTTGCCGCTCTCCAGCGCCGCCTTGATATCGGAAGACACGACCAGACCGTCACGGGAGAAGTTCAGGAGGCGAACGCCGTCCTTCATCTTGGCGATGGTATCGGCGTCGATCATGCCGCGGGTGCTGTCGTTGACCGGCAGATGCAGGGTCACATAATCCGCCTGGGCATACAGCTCGTCGACGTTGTTGACGGTGATAACATGGCGGGAAAGGCTCAGAGCAGCGTTGACGCTCAGATAGGGATCGTAACCGACCACGCGCATATGCAGCGCGCGCGCTGCGTTCGCGACCAGTACGCCGATCGCACCGAGGCCCACTACGCCGAGGGTCTTGCCCTTGATCTCGGGGCCGACAAATTTGCTCTTGCCCTTTTCAACGGCTTTGAGGTTGTTGGGATCGTCCTTGAGGGTCTTGCACCACGCGATACCCTCGCTGACTTTACGGGAGCCGAGCAGCATTCCCGCGATCACCAGCTCCATAACGGCATTCGCGTTCGCGCCGGGGGTGTTGAATACGCAGATACCCTTTTCGGCGCACTTGTCGAGCGGGATGTTGTTAACGCCCGCGCCGGCTCTGGCTATCGCCAGCAGGCTCTCGGGCAGCTCCATGTCGTGCAGAGAAGCGGAACGGACGAGGATGCCCTCGGGAGCGTCGCACTCGTCGACACAGTTATAGTTCTCGCCTAAGCGCTCGATTGCGACAGGGGCGATCTTGTTTAACTTCAGAATGTTATACATGATAATCTCCTTGATATAATTAGGAATTAGGAGTTAGGAATTAGGAATGAATGGCGGGACACCCGCACCTGATTTGAATAAATCAACAAACGAGTTTACAATCCAAAACGCGTCAGCGTTTCCCGAATTTCCTCATTCCTCATTACTCATTCCTAACTGTTCTTATTTATTCTCTTCTTCAAACTTCTTCATGAAGGCGACGAGCTTCTCAACGCCCTCGATCGGCATCGCGTTGTAGATAGAAGCGCGCATACCGCCTACGCTGCGGTGACCCTTGATGTTGATGAAGCCCGCTTCTTTAGCAGCAGCAACAAACTTCGCGTCCAGATCGGTATCGCCGGTAACGAACGGAACATTCATCAGAGAACGATCCTCGGGAACGACGGTGCCCTTGAACATCTCGGAGGAATCGAGGAAGTCGTACAGGATCTTCGCTTTCTTCTCGTTGCGCTCCTTCATCTTCTCAAGACCGCCGACCTCGTTCTTGATCCACTCGAGGACGAGCTTCATGATATAGATGGTGTAGCAGGGAGGCGTATTGTACATGGAACCGTTGTCGGCGTGGATCTGATAGTTGAGCATGGTCGGGGTGATATCTCTCGCCTTGCCCAGCAGATCCTCACGGATGATGCAGATGGTAACGCCCGCGGGAGCTACGTTCTTCTGCGCGCCGCCGTAAAGCATACCGAACTTGCTTACGTCGATCGGCTCGGACAGGAAGTTCGAAGAGATATCCGCGATCAGCGGAACGTCGCCGGTCTCGGGCAGCTCGTGGTAAACGGTGCCGTAGATGGTGTTGTTCATGCAGATGTAGAAGTAGTCTGCGTCGGGGGTAAATGTACTCTTATCGAGCTTGGGGATATAAGAGAAGGTCTTATCCGCGGAGGAAGCAACGATGTTGACCTCGCCGTAGCGGGAAGCCTCGGCAGCAGCCTTCTTCGCCCACTGACCGGTCACAACATAATCGGCCTTGCCGGAACCGTTCATGAAGTTGAGCGGGATCGCGGCAAACTGGGTGGAAGCGCCGCCCTGCAAAAACAGGACCTTATAGTTATCGGGAATGTTCATGATCTCGCGCAGAAGAGATTCCGCCTCGGTGATGATCTCGCCGTACTCCTTGGAACGGTGAGACATCTCCATAACGGACTCACCGGTGCCCTTGTAGTCGAGCATCTCAGCGGCCGCAGTCTTCAGCACGCTTTCGGGCAGCATCGAAGGACCTGCCGAGAAATTGTAAACTCTTGCCATAATATATACCTCCTAATTATAATAGCGAAAAGTCGATGTATCTTGGCTTCATTCCAATAATACATTACAATTATATGACAAATCATTCGTTAATTCAATAACAATCGGGAATTACAACATAGTAATTTCGCAGAAAAAACCTGTCATTTTTATACATTTTGCAAAAAACGCGGCAAAATCTGACAAATTGTTATGAGATAAATCGATTTTTGAGATATCAATAAACTGAGAACCATTACGGGAAAGCCTGACGGCTTTTGGATTATTATTACGTCAGAAAAAGGTAATGCCCTCGACTCTTTGAAATCAAGGGCACTTTTTGTTTATTCCGGGAAAGCATCAATCGGGTGCGGGTGTCCCGCCCTTCACTGTTCTCTATTCTCTGTTATCTGTTCTCTAATTGAACAGTCCCCAAAACGCCTTATGCGCCATATAGAGGTCGGCTTTGCTGATGACTTCAAACGGCGCGTGCATGCACAGCACGGCTACGCCGAGATCGACGACGTCGACGTTCATGTTGGCGACGTACTTCGCGATCGTACCGCCGCCGCCGATATCGACCTTGCCCAGTTCGCCTACCTGCCACTTAACGCCGTTCTTTTTGAGCATCGCGCGGATCTCGCCCATGAACTCGGCGGATGCGTCGGAGGTATCGTACTTGCCGCCGTGTCCGGTATACTTGCTGATGACCACGCCTTCGTTGATGAACGAGCAGTTCTTCGGCTCGTAAACGGAGGGGAAAGTCGGATCGAACGCCGCATTGACGTCCGCGGACAGGCACTTGGACTTGCTCAGCACGCGGTAGCCCTCGTTGCCGTCCTGCTTAGAAAGATCATAAATGAAGTAGCGCAGGAAATCGCTCTGCATACCGGTGTTGCCGTCGGAGCCGGTCTCTTCCTTATCGGTCAGATAAGTGATACAGGTGCACTCGGGCAGCTCGGTCTCAAAGATCGCCGTGACGGACGGATAGGCGCAGCACTTGTCGTCATGACCGTAGCCGCCGATCATGGAGCGGTCAAAGCCTACGTCGCGCGTCGGATAAGCAGGACAGAAATTCAGCTCCGCGCTGAGGAAATCGTCCTCCTCGATGCCGTAGCGGTCGTTGAGGATCTTCATGACGTTCAGCGCGATATTGTCCTTTTCGTCGCTGTCGTCATAGGGACGGGAGCCGACCAGGATGTTCAGATCCTCGCCGGTGAACAGCTTGCTGACCGTCTTTGCCGCTCCCTCGCGGTCGAGATGCGGGAGCAGATCGGTGATCAGGAAGCACTCGTCCTTGGGGTCGTCGCCGATACGGATATCGACGCAAGTGCCGTCCAGCTTCACCACTCTGCCGTGCAGGGCAAGGGGAACGGTCGTCCACTGATATTTTTTGATGCCGCCGTAGTAATGGGTCTTGAACAGCGCCAGATTATTGCTCTCATACAGCGGATTGGGCTTTAAGTCGATGCGCGGAGAATCGATGTGCGCGATCGCCAGACGTACGCCGTCTGCAGTGCCGTTCTTGCCGATCACCGCTAAACCGATCGCTTTCTCGCGGTTGATGATATACACCTTATCGCCGGGCTTGTAGCTGCCGTCGGGATCGAATTCGACAAAGCCTTTTTCTACTGCGAGCGCTTTGACATAGGCGACCGCCTCGCGCTCGGTGCGGGAATGATCGAGGAAGGTCTTGTAGCCCTCGCAGTAAGCGTCGGCAGCCTTAAGGGTCTCGGCGGTATAATCCGCCGCGCCCTTCCTCTCTTTCATCATCAATTTTTCTTTCAGTTCCTTTGCATTTTCAGACATAGTTTTCCTCCTGTATATAAATCACAATTAGCGTTCGCAATGCGAGTTAAGCCTCCCTTTCCTAAGGGAGGTGCCTCCGACACGCTTGTCGGAGGCGGAGGGTTGTCGCGTGAGATAATATGCCGCTTTCAGAGCCACATCTCATATGCAGCATCATCAACCCCCAGTCACTTCGTGACAGCCCCCTTAGGAAAGGGGGCCTCATTCACGAATAATACAAATTCTGATACATCTCGTAGGCGTCGCTGACTTTTACGACGTAGTTCGCGGTTTCTTCATACGGGATATTGGTCAGGGTCTTGCCGTCGGGAGAAATACCGCCGTCCTCCAGCCAGCCGTCCACGGTACTGGTGCCGGCGTTATATGCCGCGATCGCCGTATCGCGCACCTCATACTGCTTGAGCAGTATCGACAGCAGATAGGTGCCGTATCGGATATTGATCTCGGGATCGGACAGCGAATCCGTGCCGTAAACGATCCCGCCGTCAAGACTCTCCTGCAGCCAGTCAAAGGTCGAAGGCATCAGCTGCATCAGCCCCTGCGCGCCGACAGCGCTCTCCACCTCGGGACGAAAACCGCTCTCGGTACGGATCACCGCATAGATCAGCGGCTCCTCTACGTTGAATTCAGCGGCGGCTTTCCTGATCTGCTGCTCGTATTCCTGCGGATAAAGCAGACTGTATACCTTACCCTTCATCCCCTTATAGGATGTGTCGGAAACAAAAAAGAATACCAGCACGCCGATAAAGAGCAGCAGCACAAATGTGACCAAAAAGCCTATGGCGCCATGCCCTTTTTTCTCGCGTGAATGGCGCGATTCATATCTGCTCATCCGCGTACCAGCCTTTCGTATAATTCTTTTACGGAAGTTTGAAGCTCCTCCGCACTGCCGTTATTATACAGTATATCGTCGCAGTTAGCGATAAAGAACTCTTCGCTGAATTGCGCCGACATTCTCCGCATCGCTTCTTCGCGGGTGATACCGTCACGCTCCGTGATGCGGGCAAGTCGCAGCCCGGGATCGGCAAGCACGCCGATGACGCGGTCACAGTAGGCGTCCTCGCCTGATTCGTACAGCTGGGACGCGTCAAAGACGACCGTATCGCCGTCGAGTCGTTCGGCTTCTTCAAACATGATCCGGGCGATCCTGGGATGGGTGATCGCATTGAGGACAGCCGTCCGCCCGGGAGCGGAAAACGCGATCTCAGCGACACGCCGCCTGTCAAGGCTGCCGTCCGCTTTGAGGACGTCGCCGAACGCGGCGCAGAGCATCGCTTTGACCTCGCTGTCCTCGACAGCTTGACGGGCTGCCGCATCCGCGCTGACGATGGGGAGTCCCCTGTCTTTCAGGAGCTTTGCGACCTCGCTCTTGCCCGCTCCCGTCTGACCGGTCAGACCGATGATGCGCTTGGTCGGCAGGTCGATCACCTCGAACGCCGCCGCGCGGATCAAACGGTTATACAGCGCCATGCCGACGCCCGTCACGGACGGACAGTGCGCGTAAACGGTGGTAACGCCGCCGATCTCATCGACCGCGCGCAGCGCGTCGAACAGCGCCTGCGCCTGTGCTTTTTCATTGTCGGCAGAGCCGATGGTGATACAAGGCGCGTTGATCTGAGGCTTGTCCTCGTCGTAGCACATCGCCGCGACGCTCTTGTCACGGGCGTATTTCCGATTGACGAAACGGATATATTTCTCATCCTCGCCGCGCAGGAGGATCACCCGCGCTCTGGGCGCGTAATGCTTGTACTTCATGCCGGGAGAGGATGCTTTCTCGTTGCTTTCGAGTTGATGGAGCACCGCCTTGTCGACCTCCACGGCACCGATGACCGCTTCGATCTCTTCACGGGTGATGATGCCCGGGCGCAGGATGCGCGGCGTGTCGGCGACCAGCGTGATGACCGTGCTTTCCACGCCGACAGAACACGCGCCGCCGTCGAGGACGGCTTCGATCCGTCCGTCCATGTCGTCGATCACGTGCTGCGCGGTGGTGGGACTGGGCTTGCCGGAGGTGTTCGCGGAGGGAGCCGCGAGCGCAAGCGCGCTTGTCTTTATCAGTGCCTGCGCCGTTGGATGAGAAGGTATTCGGATCGCGACCGTGTCGAGACCGGCGCTGACTTCATCGGGGATGACCCCGCCCTTCTTCATGATCACGGTAAGGGGACCCGGCCAGAAGGCCTTTGCGAGTTTGACCGCCTTATCGGGGATCTCGGCGACCAGATGCAGACGCTCGATATCGGAGAAGTCCGCGACATGAACGATCAGGGGATTGTCCATCGGTCTGCCCTTGGCTTCAAAGATACGCCGTACCGCCTCGCCGTTGAGCGCGTCGGCGGCAAGCCCGTAGACCGTCTCGGTCGGCATGGCGACCAGACCGCCGTCACGGAGGATAGCAGCTGCGGAGTTGATATCTTCGGTTGTGTTGGTTAAATGTAAAGTGTTCATCTCAATTAATTAGGAATTAGAAAAGAGGAATTAGGAATTGCGGGAAACGCGTGTCCGCGTTTTGGATTCCTATTCTTAACGGAACTGAAACGTTTGATTTCTGTTTACCGATCGGGTGAGGGCGAAGCCCTCCATTCATTCCTAATTCCTAACTCCTAATTCCTCATTGTTTCTTGAAGTTGTTCCGCTCTCTGCGCGGTCACTAAGGCGTCGATGATCTCGTCGAGGTCACCGTTCATGATCTCGTCGAGCTTATACAGCGTCAGACCGATGCGGTGATCGGTCACACGGCTCTGCGGGAAATTATAGGTGCGGATCTTCTCGCTGCGGTCGCCCGAACCCACCTGAGAACGGCGGTCGGAGGCGATCGCCTCGTTCTGCTTATCCTGCTCCATTTTCAGCAGGCGGGATTTCAGCACCTTCATCGCCTTATCCTTGTTCTTATACTGACTTCGCTCGTCCTGACATTCCACCACCATACCGGTCGGCTTATGGGTGATGCGGATCGCGGAAGAAGTCTTGTTGATGTGCTGACCGCCCGCGCCGGAGGAACGGAAGGTATCGATCTCGAGGTCGTTGGGATTGATGTCGATCTCCACGTCGTCCGCCTCGGGAAGAACGGCTACCGTCGCTGCCGAGGTATGGATGCGTCCGGAGCTTTCTGTCTGAGGCACGCGCTGGACGCGGTGGGTGCCCGACTCGAACTTAAAGCGGCTGTAAGCGCCCGCACCGCTGACGATGAAGGACACTTCCTTGTAGCCGCCCAGACCCGTTTCATTGAGGTTGATCACTTCGATCTTATAGCCCCTGCGCTCGGCGTACATGCTGTACATGCGGAACAGGTCGTAGGCGAAAAGGGAGCTTTCCTCTCCCCCGGTACCGCCGCGGATCTCGACGATCACATTGCGCTCGTCGTTGGGATCTTTGGGCAGGAGCAGGATCTTCAGCTCCTCCTCCAGCTCGGGCAGGCTGCGCTTGGCTTCATCCAGCTCGGCGCTCGCAAGCTCCCGCAGCTCCTCGTCGGAGGAAGGATCCTCGAGGATGCTCAGGCTGTCCTCGATCGTCTGCTGCGCCGCCTTGTACTCGCGGTACTTTTTGACCACCGGCTCGATAGATGCATACTCCTGCATCACCTTGCGGTAGGTCTCGGGGTCGGACACGACGTCCGGCTCATACATCCGCTTTTCCAGTTCACTGTATCGTTTGTCAAATATCTCTAATCTGCTGAACATTTCAACCTCTGGTTAATTAGGAATTAGGAGTTAGGAATGAGGAATGAAGGGCGGGACGCCCGCACCCGAAGGCCCCCTTTCCTAAGGGGGCTGTCACGAAGTGACTGGGGGTTGTTATCGTTGAATACTAATAATATTTTGCTGATAACGACATATTATCTTACGCGACAACCCTCCGCCCTTCGGGCACCTCCCTTAGGGAAGGGAGGCTCTAAGTGTTTCCCGAAATTCCTAATTCCTAATTCCTAATTCCTCATTATCTCTATAAACTTTCCGTATATTATGCTCGACCTTCTTGCGCGGGACCATGACCTCTCTGCCGCATTTCAGACATCGAATCTTGAAGTCCATGCCGACGCGAAGGACAAGGAAACGGTTATTCCCGCAGGGATGGGGCTTTTTCATCATCAGTTCATCGTTGACACGGATATCCATAAAAACCTCTTATTAAAAGAATGGTGAAAGGAGAAATAAAAACGCTCATAAACGGAGCCTGAGGCAGAAAAACCATCCCAAAGGAAAGTGTTCTTTCATTCTCAGCTTTATATTATACCATATATTGGTATGGATTGCAAATGACGTTTCTGTCATAAAGCCCACATATTGTGAATTTACTGTAAACACTGCTCAACATCTTGACTACGGCATACGGATGAAGTATAATGTAGATTGATAAATTGCAGTGTTTCGTGATCCGTTCCCGGTGTTCATCCTCTCAGCTAACCACTAAGTAGACGATGATTCATTCGGCGTTACAGTAACAGTGTCATTGCGAAGCCCAAAGCCGTCCTCTAATGAGGACGGTGCCGCAAAGCGGCAGGCTGTGGCAATCCCCTTCCTCTAAACGACTTAAACAGTAATCATTTGCTCCTATCCGGGGGATTCCCACGTCGGACAATCATAACAAAACCCTTCTCAATAAAAGGGATATTTGCCCTCCTCGGAATGACAACGAATAAGAAAACGGCATTAATCGCGCTTACCTAACCACTATTCACTGCCCACTGAGGTTACATTATGGAAGATCAGTATTTTTCGATCAAACATCGATTCGCTTTCGGAGCGGCGGTAGCGGCGTTTTTCACCTCTACCCTGCTGATCTACGCGCCGCTGTCGCTTTATGTCAGCGGCAACGACGAAATGTGGTTCAGCTTCCGCTCGCTGCTGTCGCCCGTATTCGTAGTATCGCTGATCGGGATGATCGTCATGACCGCCCTGTTGTCCCTGCCGAAACGCGGGATCCATAAGATACTTTGCTGTCTGGTGTTCGGCGTATCGCTCGGGCTGTATATCCAATGCGGCTTTTTTAATATCAGCTACGGCTCGGGCGTACTGGACGGCTCCCAGATCGCATGGAAGGACTATACCACCTACGGCGCGATCGACTCCGCGATGTGGGCGGCGTGTCTGGCGCTTCCGTTCGCGATCTACATGGTCTTCAAGCGCTCCTGGCGGCACATCCTGATGATATCCGCCATTTTCATCATCCTGATGCAGATCGGCGGGCTGTCCGTCAACCTCTACCAGAACCAGAATTCGCTGAACAAACTCAGCCATGAAGTCACAACAGACGGGATATACGAACTCAGCGAAGGCGACAACACGCTGGTGTTCATGCTAGGCTCAATGGACAAGAGCTACTTTGACGCATACAAAGAGAACCATCCCGAAGTGAAAGATGAGCTGACGGGCTTCACCGAATACAGCAATGTGCTTTCCGCCGGCTCCGATTCGCTGGTGTCCGTGCCCGCGATGCTGACGGGAGAGGTCTACAAGAAGGATACCAAATACACGGATTACGTCAACAGCGTGTGGAACACCAACAATGTCTTTGACGTTCTGCAAAAAAACGGTTCCGACGCGCGCGTGTATTCCGACGACAAATACTTCGGCAACGCCGCCGTACGCAAGGTAGAGAACATCGTTGACCGCGCGCAGGACAGCGAAGCGTACTGGGTCATCGGCAATACCATCTACCGCTATACCATGTACAAGGCGGTACCGCATTATCTCAAGCAGTTATTCTGGATGAGTCTCAACGACTACAGCTCGTTCAAATCCAACAGCACTTATAACCCCGACAACGACGAAAAGTTCTTCTCCGACTACGACGAGGCAGGCGGCTTCACTTATTCGGACGGGTACTCATCCGCCGTGCGCGTTTACAACATCAAGGGCGCCGAGGCGCCGTACCGCCTGACGTCGGAGGGCGAAAAAAACACCGAAGGCACCTCGCTGACAGAACAGGTCGAAGGCGACTTCCATTACGTCCTCAAAATGATCGGCGATCTCAAAGAAAACGATAAATACGACGACGCACGCATCATCATCACCGCCGACTGCGGCGATACGGAGTACAACCAGCGTCCCGTCCTTCTGTTCAAGGAAAAAGGCGACAAAGATGATTACCGCGTCAGTTCGGCTCCCGTATCCCTCTTTGATCTGCCCGCGACATTAGCGAGTACGGTCACGGACGATTACAAGGACGTCGGCACCGGCAAAACCTTTAAGGATGATGAAAACGCCGCGTGGAACCGCAGACGCTTCTTCTACCTCAACACCGGCTCCAACGCGAAATCCCGCATCGAGGAATACAAGACCAACTCTCCCAAGATCGGAGCCGATGAACTGAAGCTGATCAACAGCTATTATATCAACGGCGGCAAGGTAGACAACTACATTCTCGGCACCGAACTGACCTTCACCGAGGACGAGACCGCCGCGATGTACTGTCAGGAGGGCTTCGGTCACACCAACGGCTGGCGCACCATCATCAACGGCAAAGATGCTGTCATGGAGATACCGATCGAGGATATCCCCGATAATCTTGAAGATCTGCACGCCTACTTCCATGTACTGAACACCTATGAGGAAACCCAGTGCGTCATCTCCGCCAACGGTGAAGAAGTCTACTCCGGCAGGCTGACCTCCGACGTTCGTCAGAACGGTCTGAACTTCCTGATCCCCACCGACGTCATCGGCAGAGATAAGACGGTACGCCTGACCTTCTCCTTCCCCGAGCTGAACGAGGATACAGACGTCATGGCGCTGACCTCGTTCAAGATCTACAAACAGTAAAGAAAATTAGGAATGAGGAATGAGGAGTTAGGAGTTGTGGGAAACACTTTGTGTTTTGGATCAGTATACCATGATATTACTTTATCGCTTATCACTCTTTGAATTGTAATAACGTCATAAACAGATAATGTCCGCAGCTCATTCACCGAGCCGCGGACATTTTTCGTTTGCTGTCATTGCGAGAGAATTTACGACCGTAGCAATCCCACAAAGCAGCGCACCGCCTTGTCTGTCACATCGAACGCCATGAAAGAAACAGGCGCGGGCAGCGCCCGCCAACAATTCCTCATTCCTAATTTCTACTTCCTAATTAAAAAGAAGAGCTGCCGCATTTCTGTAGCAGCTCATTCATCCGATCGATCGTTTGATGATTATGACTCAACAACGTGTCCCTTTGCCTTGATGACCGCGATGACCTCATCGACATACTTCTCGCAGATCTCGTTCGAGTCCGCCTCGACCATCACGCGAATAACAGGCTCCGTGCCGCTCTCGCGCACGATGATACGTCCGTTGTCGCCCAGTTCATCGGCAACTTTTTTGACAGCCGCCTGCACATCGGGATCGTTCCTTGCTTCGGGCTTTGACTTCACGCGCACGTTCTTCAACACCTGCGGATAGAAGACGCAGGGAGCCGCCAGCTCGGAGAGAGGCTTCTCCTTCGCGAGCATGACCTCCATCACCTTCAAAGAGGTGAGGATACCGTCGCCGGTGGTAGCATACTTGCTGAAGATGATATGACCGCTCTGCTCACCGCCGATACGGTTGCCTTCTTCCACCATATTCTCATAGACGAATCTGTCGCCGACAGCCGTCTGGTTGTAGTCGATACCCGCTTTTTCGAGCGCCTTGTACAGACCGAAGTTGCTCATGATCGTGGTGACGACCTTATTGTTCAGCAGCTTGCCGCGCTCTTTCATATACAGACCGTAGATATAGAGGATGTGGTCGCCGGTGACGAGATTGCCCTTCTCGTCTACGCACAGGCAGCGGTCAGCGTCGCCGTCGTAAGCAAAGCCAACGTCCAGACCCTTTTCAACGACAAACTGCTGCAGATGCTCGATATGAGTAGAGCCGCAGTCGGTGTTGATATTGTAGCCGTCGGGATTATCGTTCATGACGTAGGTCTTGGCGCCCAAAGCGTCAAAAACGCTCTTCGCGATCTGCCACGCCGCGCCGTTGGCGACGTCCAGACCCACCTTCACTCCCTTGAAGCTGTACTTGCTCATCGAGATCAGGTAGCCGATATAGCGGTTGCGTCCCGCAACGTAGTCGACTGTCCTGCCGATCTGCTCACGCTCCGCGACAGGGATATCTATTTTGCCGTCGATATACTCTTCGATCTTCATAAGGGTCTCATCCATCATCTTCTCGCCGTTTGCGTTGAGGATCTTGATACCGTTGTCATAGAACGGATTGTGGGAGGCGGAGATCATGATACCGCAGTCAAAATCATCGATGCGGGTGATATACGCGACCGAGGGGGTAGTGGTGACGTGCATGATATACGCGTCCGCACCGCTCGCCATCAGACCCGTACACAGGGCGTACTCGAACATGTAGGAGGAGCGTCGGGTATCCTTACCGATCAGCACCTTTGCCTTTTTGCCCATATTCGCGCCGTAGTACCAGCCGAGGAAACGGCCGATCTTGATCGCGTGTTCAAAGTCCAGATCCTTGTTCGCTTCGCCGCGGAATCCGTCCGTGCCGAAATAATGAAGTTTACGTTCTTCTGCCATGCGTTTTTACCTCTTTTCTACGATTTCGCCGCTGTTCTTATAAATGCAGTTCTCGGGAACCACGCCTCGCACACAAGAGGTAGGATATACATTCGAGTGCCTGCCGATAACGGTGCCGGGGTTGCAGACGGCGTTGCAGCCGACTTCCACATAATCGCCCAGCATCGCGCCGAATTTTTTAAGTCCCGTCTCGATCTTCTCGGTACCGTTGTGTACAACGACAAGCTGCTTGTCGGACTTCACGTTGGAGGTGATGGAGCCCGCTCCCATATGGGAGAAGTAGCCGAGGATCGAATCGCCGACGTAGTTGTAGTGCGGGGTCTGGACATGATCGAAGAGGATCACGTTCTTGAGTTCCGCAGAGTTGCCGACCACGCAGTCCGCGCCGACCAGCGCCGAACCGCGGATGAAAGCGCACTGGCGCACCTCGGTGTTCGGGCCGATGATGCACGGAGCGCCTAAGTAAGCGGAGTCAAAGACTTTTGCGGTCTTATGCACCCACACCTGAGGCGCGATCTCGAGATAATCGTCGCCGAGTGTCGCGCCCAGCGCGACGATCATATCCTTGATACCCTTGAGCGCTTCCCACGGATAGGTGAACTGCTCGAGATAATCCTTGGCAAGCGTATGGTCAAGGTCATATAAATCCTTGATGGTATACATAAATTATAATCTCTCTTTCTTTTCGATATCGAGGAAGTATTTGTAAGCGCCGACGGTCAGCTCGTCGCACGCCGCCTCATCACAGGCGATGATCGCGCCGTTGTGCATCTGCAGCGCGGAACAGGTCCACTTGTGGCTGACGGAGCCTTCTACGGTCTCAGCCAGCGCCTTTGCCTTATTGTGACCGTTGATCAGGATCAGAACTTCTTTACTGTCGGTAACGGTACCTACGCCGACGGAAAGCGCCTGAGCGGGAACCGCCTCGGGATCGTTGCCGAAGAAGCGGGAGTTCACGATACGGGTGTCGGTAGTCAGATTGCGTACGCCGGTGCGGGACGCAAGGCTGGTAAACGGCTCGTTGAACGCGATACGACCGTCAACGCCGATGCCGCCCATAAACAGGTCGATGCCGCCGTAAAAAGCGATCTTCTCTTCATATCTCGCGCACTCACCCTCGGGATCGTCGGTCATGCCGTTGAGGATGTTGATGTTCTCGGGCTTCATGTCTACCAGATGATCAAAGAAGTTGTCGTGCATAAAGTACCAGTAGCTCTGGTCATGCTCGTGAGGCAGACCGAGGTATTCGTCCATGTTGAAGGTGACGACGTTGGCAAAGCTGACTTCGCCCGCCTTATTCATGCGGACAAGCTCCTTGTAAACTCCGATCGGCGAAGAACCGGTGGGCAGGCCCAGAACGAAGGGACGGTCCTCTTTATGGTTATTGATCTTGGCGGCGATATAGTTCGCGGCCCATTTACACATCTTATCGTAATTGTCCTGAATAACAACTCTCATAGTATTCCTCCGAAATAAGTAATAAAATCAAAATAAAAAAGTGAACAGCAACGATCGTCTTTAGTCAGCGATCATTCTTCGAAGCAAATCGATTCTTTCATAGGAGCGACCGGCGGTCGTCCGCATGGCAGATGCCATCCTCCCCTATCAACCGTTTTCGACATAGAAAACGCCCGTCATTCTGCGGACGAGCAATGCTCGCCCCTACGATAACGATGTTCCCCTGTCACAGCTTCATTTTCACCATTCATACACAGCATCAAGAGAACCTCTGTTACGGTGTCGATTCCGCTTTTTCGTTTCTCTCTTACGACATGCCTACGCATTATATGTAAAATACCTTCCGAGTATTACGGGTCTTGCTTTTCAAGCCCGTCAAATGAAACCACCGCGCGTGATTTTGCGTGAGTTTGCGTATTTGCCGTGGCGGCATCCGCCGAATCTTTCGATAACCGCCAAACCTCGTCAACCGTTTCCGGTCCCGGCGCTAACAGACCTCTTGACCTCCTTCGAAAGGGCTGTTTTAGCTGATTGAGCGCATCATGCCAGAGTACGCACCAATCGTTAGAAATTTTACCACACCAAAGCGGAAAAGTCAATATAATTAAGCGCCAGGAATGAGGAATTAGGATGAGGAATTAGAAGAATTGACGGCGGGATACCCGCACCCGGTTTGTATGATAGACAGAAAACGATGTATAACAGAAATAACGCTTGCAGTTCATAGAGCCGCAAGCGTCGCTTTTATGCCGTTATACAAATCCAAAACGCGTCAGCGTTTCCCGAAATTCCTAATTCCTATTTCCTGATTCCTCATTAATCAGTATCCCTGCGGATTGTTCTTCTGCCAGTTCCAGCTGTCGCGGCACATCTCGTCGATGCCGTACTTCGCCGTCCAGCCGAGACCCTCCCTCGCCTTGGCAGGGTCGGCATAGCACTCTGCGATATCGCCCGGACGGCGCGGTTTGATATCATAGGGGATATCGATGCCGTTCACACGCATGAAAGCGTTCACGATGTCCAGCACGCTGTAGCCGGTGCCGGTACCGAGGTTGAATATCTCGGTGCCTTTGTGCGAAGCCGCGTACTCGATCGCCTTCACATGACCCTGCGCCAGATCCACGACATGGATATAGTCGCGCACGCCGGTGCCGTCGTGGGTGGGATAGTCGTTGCCGAACACACCGAGACGGGGCAGCTTGCCGACCGCGACCTGTGTGATATACGGCATGAGGTTATTGGGGATACCGTTGGGATTCTCACCGATCAACCCGCTCTGATGCGCGCCGATCGGATTGAAATAGCGGAGCAGTACCACACTCAGCTCCGGGTCGGCGGCAGCCGCGTCGGTCAGGATCTGCTCGTTCATGTATTTCGTCCAGCCATAGGGATTGGTGCAGGAGGTCGGCATACCTTCTCTGAGCGGCACCTCTTCGGGAACGCCGTAGACGGTCGCGGAAGAACTGAATACAAAGTTATGCACACCGTGATCCTTCATCACCTCTAACAGCGTCAGGGTGGTGTCGATATTGTTGCGGTAGTAGCGCACGGGAATGGCGCAGCTCTCACCTACCGCTTTCAAGCCAGCGAAATGCACCACGGCGTCGAATTTCTCTGCCGCGAACATCTTGTCCACAGCAGCATTGTCTGCGACGTCCAGCTCATAGAACTTCGGACGCTTGCCTGTGATGGTCTCGATACGGTCGAACACCTTGGGCGAGCTGTTGTCAAAGTTATCGGCAATAACTACCTCATAGCCTGCCTCGATCATTTCTACGGCAGTATGACTGCCGATATATCCGGCGCCGCCGGTCAGTAATACTTTCATGTTATCCTCCTTATCATCGGTTACCGAGTACTAAGTACAGGTTACCGGTTGAAAACCCTATCAAAGCGACCGGTAACCCGTAACCGGTATCCGGTATCCGTTAACCCGCGTTATGATGGAACGTGTCCACCATGCTCTCAAGCTTTTTGACGGTTTCGTCATTGTCGTTGGTCTCAACGATCTCATGCAGCTCGTCCAGCTCCCGGTTCAGCTCGTCGGCGTCGATGTCGATCTGGTTGCCGATAAAGATCTTCTTATTATCGGTTTTTTGCAGACCCTCTTCATCCATCAGCAGCTCCTCATAGAGCTTTTCGCTGGGTCTGAGTCCCGTAAACTTGATCTCCACATCGCGGTAAGGGATCTTGCCGTACATGCGGATCAGGTTCTCGGCAAGGGTCGTGATCTTCACCGGATCACCCATGTCCAGAACAAATATCTCGCCGCCCTTGGCGATCGCGCATGCTTCCAGCACCAGCGATACCGCCTCGGGGATGGTCATGAAATAGCGGATGATATCGGGATGGGTAACGGTCACGGGTCTGCCCGCCTCGATCTGACGGCGGAACAGCGGGATCACGGAGCCGTTGGAGCCAAGCACGTTGCCGAATCGGGTGGTGACGTACTCCGTCTTGCCGCCCTGCTGACTTTTCAGCTGAACGATCATCTCACAGCAGCGCTTGGTGGCGCCCATGACGTTGGTGGGATTGACCGCCTTGTCGGTAGAGATCATGACGAACTTCTCCACCTCGTATTTGTCGGCAAGGTTGACCATATTGAGCGTACCGAAGATATTATTCTTCACCGCCTCGGTCGGAGAGACCTCCATCAGCGGAACGTGCTTATGCGCCGCCGCGTGAAAGACCACCTGCGGACGGTACTCGTCAAAGATCTTATCCATTTTGTCATAATCGCGCACAGAGGCGATCAGCGTAACGAGATTCAGCTCATCGCCGTATTCGATATACAGCTCCTGCTGGATATCATAGGCGTTGTTCTCGTAGATATCCACGATGATGATCTGTTCGGGATGGTATTTGGCGATCTGGCGTACCAGCTCGGAGCCGATGGATCCGCCGCCGCCGGTGACCATACATACCTTGCCGTAGATAAAGTCGCGGATCTTCTTTTTGTTGAAGGTGATCGGAGGACGTCCGAGCAGGTCTTCGATCTTGATATCCTTGACCTGCGTCAGGATCTGGTGCGAATCATCGTCCTCAAACAACTGGCTCAGATACGGTACCGTCTTGATGCGGCAGCCCGATTCGGAGCAGCGGCTCATGATGCGCTTGCGTTCCTCCTCGGTGCAGGAGGGGATCGCGAAGATCACCAGCTCAATATTATATTGGCGGCAGATCAGCGGGATATCCTTGGTCTGTCCGACCACCTCGATACCCATGACCTTCGTATGATACTTTGACGGATCATCGTCGACAAGACACACGGGAAAAATCGTGTTGGCGGGATTGTTCGGATCGTTGCGGGCGTTGTTGATCTCCTGAATGATCATGCGCGCCGCCTGTCCCGCGCCGACGATCAGCGTACGGTCGAGTTCTTCGTTCCTCGACTCTTCACCGGCACGTATCAGCGTAATAACCGTATTTCTCAGGATCAGGCGAAACAGAGCGATGCCTCCTACGCCCAATACCGTGTTGAGCACCATAAACTCGACAGTCGGCGGCTTGCTCATAAAATAGGCGAAAACATACGCTGTTCCCAGTCCCAATAACACCGCCACAGAGCATAATCCGATATCCTTTCCCCTGATCTCACGCCACACCTTACCGTAAGCGCCGAACACATACAGGAAGAAAAAACAAAACAGCACGCTCATGGCGATCATGCCTACCAATCGGATCGGCTGCAAAGCGACGCCCATCGTGTTTTGTTTGGCGGAGATACCGTACCATGAGAGCAGCATATTGCTGACCAGCGCGGTCAGGGCAATAATAAGCGCATCCGCTATCATCAGCCAGACTTTTCTGAAATTGAATTTACCGTTCTTCATAATCAAAACCCATTTCCACAGCAAATAGCCGTTACGGCGATACATACTAAATCAAGATAATTATATAATGAAGCCGACACAAAGTCAATCCCCTTCCCCATTGCGGGTGAAATCCCTTTTCCTTTGCGGGTGCATGAGCATAATCGGAAACATCCCGCCATATATATGAAGCGGTAATATTTATCCAAGGAGGCATCCGATGAAAGAAAAACCGGAAGAACGCGCCGTCAGGCTGGGTGAATATATGATAGAGCATCGCTCTACCGTACGCGATACAGCGGCGGTTTTCGGGATCAGCAAGTCCACCGTACATAAAGATGTGACCTCCGTTCTCCCAAAGCTGAACGCGGGATTGTACAAGGAAGTACGCGAGCTGCTGGACGTCAACAAAGAGGAACGTCATATGCGCGGGGGTGAAGCGACAAAGCAGAAGTATGAAAGAATGAAACGAATGAGGAATTAGGAAATAGGAATGAGGAATTGCGGGAAACACTTCGTGTTTTGGATTAGAATAACGAAAAATGAAACGCTCATTTTTTAGAAGTGGAGCGTAATTTCTGTATTGGACTGTTATGCTATCGTTTATATCGATCAGGTGCGGACAGAGTCCGCCATCAATTCCTAATTCCTCATTCCTAATTCCGAATTACTCTTTACAACTGTCGAATCAAGGTGTATAATGTAATCTGTATAAATAGGGCAAATATATGATTGCCGTATACAGGAGAAATGACTTATGATGAATATACCCTTTTCCCCTCCCGACATCTCTGAGGAAGAGATCGCGGAGGTCGTAGACACCCTGCGCTCCGGCTGGATCACCACCGGACCCAAGACCAAGCTCTTTGAGCAGGAGATCGCCAAGATGTGCAACACCAAAAAGGCGGTGTGCCTGTCCAGCCAGACGGCATGCGCGGAGATGACCCTGCGCATCCTCGGCGTAGGCCCCGGCGACGAGGTCATCGTCCCCGCCTACACCTACACCGCATCCGCGTCCATCATCTATCACGTCGGCGCGACGCCCGTGATGATCGACTGCAAGCAGGGCTCCTACGAGATGGATTACGACAAAGTCGAAGAAGCCATCACCCCCAAGACCAAGGTCATCATCCCCGTCGACCTCGCCGGCATCGTATGCGATTACGACCGCATCTTTGAGATCGTGGAGAAAAAGCGCCCGATCTTCAAGGCGTCGGAGAATCCGGTACAGCTCGCGCTGGGACGCATCATCGTCATGGCTGACGCCGCTCACGCCTTCGGCGCCCAGTGGCACGGCAAAATGTGCGGCTCCATCGCCGATTTCACCAACTTCAGCTTCCACGCCGTCAAGAACATGACCACCGCCGAGGGCGGCGCCGCCACATGGCGCGAGATCCCCGGCGTCGACAGCAATCTTCTTTATAAGAATTATATGCTGATGACCCTGCACGGTCAGACCAAGGACGCCTTTACCAAGGACAAGGGCACCTCGTGGGAGTACGACGTGGTGAACACCCAGTATAAGTGTAACATGCCCGACGTGCTTGCGGCGATCGGTCTCGCGCAGCTGAGAAGGTACGAAACCATCCTCAGCCGCCGCCATCAGCTGATCCACCGCTACAACGAGGCGTTCAAGGAGCTGGATATCCAGGTTCTCGACCATCGCTCCTCCGATCACCGCTCCAGCGGTCACCTGTACTTCGTCCGCTTTTTGGGCAAGGACGCCAAGTTCCGCAATCAGTTCTATGACGAGATGAAACAGCGCGGCGTCAACTGCAACGTCCACTTCAAGCCGCTGCCGATGATGACGGCGTACAAGCAGAAGGGCTTCGATATCATCGACTATCCCTACGCCTATAATATGCACAAGAATCAGCTGACCCTGCCGATGAACTCCGTCCTGACGGATGAAGAAGCGCAATACGTCATCGACACCTTCCTTGAAGTATACAAGCTGATGACGAAATAGCAACATAAACCGGAGGCTGCGCGAGCAGCCTCTTGTTCGATAATAAAGCGGTCAATCACATTCGAAACTCCGGAGGGAAAGATGTCGATACATTTTGAAATCAGAAACGGCGTATTGGTTAAGTATCACGGCAGAGGTACTCATGTCCTCATACCGAACAGCGTAACAAAAATCGGAGATATGGCATTCCTTAGCTGTACAAGCCTGACGTCGGTCGTCATCCCGGACAGTGTAACGGAAATCGGAAGCGAGGCATTCTTAGGCTGTACAAGCCTGACTTCGGTCATCATCCCGAACAGCGTAACTGAAATCGGAGGGGGCGTATTCTGGAGGTGTACAAGCCTGACTTCGGTCGTTATCCCAAACCGTGTAACGCTAATCTCAGACAATGTATTCAAGTACTGCAAAAGACTCACCGTTTTTTGTCCACGCTTTTCCAATGCTTGGTTTTATTGCAAAAAAAATAGAATTCCGGTCAAATCCATCAAGCATGCCAAAATACAGCAGCACGCAAGCGGTTCCGCTCAAAAGCCGTGAAGCCGCGCAGCAGAATCGGGTTCTTTCACCCGCTTTCCTCAATAAGTTTATAAAATGTTCACTTTTTCGCAAAGAAATGTACTATAATGTAAAAGAAAAAGGTTACTCGCGTGAATCATCACGTGCAAACAACGATACAATTCCTCAGTCGCCAAAGGGCGACAGCTCCCTTCCCCAAAGGGAGGCTGAAAATCTATCATACAGAAACCACGAGGTGATCTTATGAACAACCGTAAAATCATGATCGTCGACGACGATACCAACATCTGCGAGCTTTTACGCCTGTACATCGAAAAGGAAGGCTACTCCACCGTCATCGCCAACGACGGCGAACAGGCGGTCGAACTCTTCAACCGCGAACAGCCCAACCTGATCCTGCTGGACATCATGCTGCCCAAGATGGACGGCTGGCAGGTGTGCCGCGAGATCCGTAAGACAAGCGACGTGCCCATCATCATGCTCACCGCCAAGGGCGAGGTATTCGACAAGATCCTCGGCTTGGAGCTGGGCGCTGACGATTATGTGGTCAAGCCCTTTGAGGCAAAAGAGGTCGTCGCGCGCATCCGCGCCGTCCTGCGCCGCACGGGCAGCTCCGACGAGGACGCCGTCAAGGAAGTCCGCTGGGACAAGCTCGTCATCAACCTGACCAACTACGAGCTGATCGTCGACGGCAAGCAGATCGACACGCCCCCCAAGGAGCTTGAGCTGCTGTACCACCTCGCCTCCAACCCCAACAAGGTCTTTACCCGCGACCAGCTGCTCGATCAGGTCTGGGGCTTTGAATACTACGGCGACAGCCGTACCGTAGACGTACACGTCAAGCGTATCAGAGAGAAAATCGACGGCGTTTCCGACAAGTGGGAACTGCGCACCGTCTGGGGAGTTGGCTACAAGTTTGAAACCAAGGGCTGATCAGACTCAAAAAACAACAAAACCGAATAACAAGGGCAAAGCGCCGTATTTTCACGTGCGGCGCTCCCTGTTCAAAAAGTATCTCATCTTCGGCATCGTCATCCTGCTGACGAGCTTTATCGCGCTGAGCATCACGATGTACATCTTCGTCAACCGCTACTGGGAGGCGGAGAAAAAAGCGTCGCTCATCGACAACGCCAAGCGTGTGGCGGACGTCATCGAGTCGTCGTCTACCTATCTGCCCGCCGCTCACATGCTGATCATCGACAAGGACTCCCCCGTCGGTCTGACGGTCGTCAATATGTCGGAGATCATCGACGCCGATATCATGGTCGTCGACAACACCGGCAAATGCGCCTACTGCTCCTCAGAGGATTATGACACCTTCGCGTCCGATCAGCTGCCGTCTTATGTGCTTGCCGCTACGGCGACGGGTGAATTCTTTGAATCCGGCACGCTGGACGGCTATTTCCCGAAAGCCCGATACACGGCGGGCGTCCCGATCACGACACAGACCGACGACGGCGATGTGATCGTCGCGTTCTGCTACGCCTCCACCCCCGCGACCTTTGTCTCCGGTCTGCCGGTCACGTTCTTGCAGATCTTCCTGACGGCGGCGGTGATCATGCTGATCATCATTATCATCTTTGTCGCCTCGATGTCGTACAGCATGTCGAAGCCGCTCAAGCAGATGTCCAACGCGGCAAAAAAATTCGCCGTCGGCGACTTTTCCGTACGCGTCAAGGTCACCTCCGACGATGAGATCGGCGAATTGGCGACCGCGTTCAACTATATGGCGGACAACCTCGCCGCCAGTGAAAACATGCGCCGCTCGTTTATCTCCAACGTGTCGCACGAGCTGAAAACGCCGATGACCACGATCGCGGGCTTCATCGACGGCATGCTGGACGGCACCATCCCGCCCGAACGGCACGATCACTATATGAAGATCGTCTCCACCGAGGTCAAGCGCCTGTCACGACTGGTCACCTCGATGCTGAGCCTGTCGCGCATCGACCGCGGCGAGCTGAAGGTCAATCGGCAGAAGTTCGATCTGTTCTCGCTGATCATCACCATCCTCGCGAGCTACGAGCAGAAGATCGTCGAGCGAAAGCTCCACATCACCGGTCTCGAGGATTTTCGCAGCATCACGGTCAACGCCGACCCCGATCTGATGTATCAGGTCATCTATAATCTTGTCGAAAACGCGGTCAAGTTCACCGACGAAGGCGGCACCATCCACTTCGGCGTGGAAGAGACCCGCTACGATATCTCCGTCAGCATCACCAACACCGGTCCCGGTATCCCGCCCGAGGATATCCGCTATATCTTCGACCGATTCTATAAAACGGACAAAAGCCGCAGCATCGACAAAAAAGGCATGGGGCTGGGGCTGTTCATCGCCAAGACGATCATGCGCCTGCACGGCGGCGATATATACGTCGAATCCCGTGTGAACGAGTTCACCACCTTTACGATCCGTCTGCCGCGCACCGTTACTTACGCCTCTCCGTCAAACGACGAGAGCAAGAATAAATATGTTGAAACTACAGCAAGCAATGAAACGGAAGAGTGATCTGCACCAACCGGTCATCGATTTGCAGAAAGGAAAGGTATTTGAAAATGGAAAACAAGCATCCTGATAACATGCATCATCCCGAGGACGAGTACGAATCGCTGGAATCTCCGAAGCCCGAAACCGAAAAACCTCAGCAGAGCGCAGCCTCCCCTGCTCCCGCGCAAAGCCCGCAGACTGCGCCCTCTCAGCCGCTTCGCGCAGCCCAAGCGATTCCCGTACAGCAGCCGGTTCAGCAGCCTGCTCAGCCGATACAGCCTATGGGTCAACCGGTACAATATACCGCTCCGGTCTATCCGCAGCCTGCCGCTTACACTCAGCCGATGCAGCGTCCCGCTGCTTACGCTCAGCAGCCGGTTCAGCGTCCTGTCGCCTATGCTCAGCAGCCGATGCAGCAGCCTGTACCGTATTCCGCACCCGTTTATCCGCAGCGTCAATACGCTCAGCCGATCGGGCAGCCTGTTCAGCAACCTGTTCAGCAGCCGATTCAGCAACCGATTCAGCAGCCGGTTCAGCAGCCGGTTCAGCAGCCGGTTCAGCAGCCGGTTCAGCAGCCGGTCTATCCGCAGTCTTCCGCTCAGCAGCCGGTCCCTGTACAACAGGCGGCACAAAATACCCCTCCTCTCTCTCCCAACCCCTACGCGCAGGAATACAGCCGTCGTCCTCAGCCCGCTCCGGCAGAGCCGAAGCCCGCGACACCGACGGGAACCAAGGTATTCATCATCATTCTTTGCGCGCTGCTCGCGGCAATGGTCATCGGCTTTGTCGTCTACATCGCGGGAACCGCAAAAGGCAAAGAACCGCCTAAACCCGATAATTCCGGTGACAGCAACTATTCCATCGACGGCGGCAAAAGATCTGATTCCGACTTCGATAACAGCAATCCGTTCTTCGGCGGCAACAGTACCGGAGAATATAACGAGGTCGAGGACGAGATCACGCTGAAAGCAGATAACGGCGATACCCAGAAGCGTACCGACGATAACGAAAATTCCGTCGGCACCCCGGATGAGAGCGCAAAAAACATCACCCTCGAGCCGCTCCCCAAGGACAAGGACGATGAAAAATACACCACGCAGTACGCCTATGAGACCGTCAGCGACAGCGTCGTGACCGTCGTATGCTATCAGGATGAGATCACCGATAGCGAGAGGGATATCGTCTCGCAGGGCACCGGTACCATCATTTCCGCGGACGGCTATCTGATCACCAACGCGCATGTCATCGGCAACAGCCGCGCCTACGCTATCAATATCGTGCTAAACAGCGGCGACAAATATCCCGCTAAAGTCGTCGGTTATGATACATGGACGGATCTTGCGGTGCTGAAGATCGACGCCAAGGATCTCAAGGCTGTCACCTTCGGCGACTCCGAGCTGATCGAGATCGGTCAGGACGTTATCGCGGTCGGCTCCCCCGGCGGTGAGAAGTTCCAGAACTCCCTGACCAAGGGCATCGTTTCTGCGGTCGACAGAGAGCTTTCCATCAACAAATACGTTCATTATATCCAGAGCGACGCTGCCATCAGCCCCGGCAATTCCGGCGGCCCTCTGTGCAATATCTACGGTCAGGTCATCGGCATCACCACCGCCAAGACCATTGCAGATTATTATGAGAACATGACCTTCTCCATCCCCTCCGCCACCGTAGAAGAGATCGTCGGCGACCTGATGCACTACGGCTATGTCAAGGGACGCGTCCGCATCGGCATCACCGGTACCGAGGTCAGCGCCGAGGAGATCTACTACTACAGCACTCCTGCGGGCGTTCTCATCAGCGAGATCGATGAGAGCGGCTCCGTCGCCGGCTCCAAAATCAAAAGCGGCGATATCATCACTGAGCTGGACGGTCAGGAGATCACCTCATTCCAGGACATTTACGACGTCCTCGCCGACCACAAAGAGGGCGACAAAATCACCATCAAGGTACAAAGACCGGAATCATAATCAATTTGATATACACAGAAAAACAGCGCTTCCGAATACGGAGGCGCTGTTTTCGCGTTAACATTCATAATGCTGTATTGAATAAGCCGACATAGCAAAAGCATATTGATACATCCCTTTTGTGGGATTGCCACGCCCTAAAGGGCTCGCAATAACATCTTAACTATGTTTGCGACAAGACCTCGCCTACCTTGTCGTGGATCACAAGGTCAGCCATATGGTCATAGGGCGTCGCGTCGCGGTTGATCAGGATCATGTGATCGCCGCCGAAATAACGAACATAGGACGCGGCGGGATAGACTGTCAGCGAGGTACCCGCCACGATCAGAACGTCAGCCCTGCGGATATCGTCGAGCGCCTGCATGACCGTATCCTCGGGCAGCGGTTCTTCGTATAATACGACGTCGGGCTTGATGATACCGCCGCAGTCGCAGGTCGGCACGCCGTCGCTCCCGGCGATCTTTTCCACGCCGTAGAACTTGCCGCACTTCATGCAGTGGTTGCGCAGGACGGAGCCGTGCAGCTCATGCACCCGCTTACTGCCCGCCGCCTGATGCAGACCGTCGATATTCTGGGTCACGACGGAGCGCAGCCTGCCCTCCTGTTCCCACTGTGCGAGCTTGAGATGCGCCTTGTTGGGCTTTGCGGTCAGGCACAGCATCTTGTCGCGGTAGAAGCGGTAAAACTCCTCGGGCTTGCGCATAAAGAACGTGTGGCTGAGGATCTCCTCGGGCGGGTAATCGTACTTTTGGTGATAAAGACCGTCAGCCGAACGGAAATCGGGGATGCCGCTTTCGGTCGATACTCCCGCGCCGCCGAAAAAGACGATGCGTTTTGCGCCGTCGATGATCTCTTTGAGCTTTTCGATATTGGTCATAACCGTACCTCCTGTTATATTCAAATCACAAATATAGTATAACGCATAGCAACATTCTGAGCAAGACTTTTTCCTCACCTCAATTATAGAACAAATGTTTTACGTGAAACATTTGTTGCCGAACTTGTCCCCCGCAGGGCAGTGTCGTCAATTGAAGCGAATAAACGGTTCAGTGTCATCACGAGGGATTTATCCCGCGGCAATCCCCCTGTCGTTAATATCGTTCAATACGAGAGAAACGTACAGTCCCTGTTTGTGGGATTGCCGCGCCCATGAGGGCTCGCAATGACAGTTTTCTCTTAAGTCGACTGATCACTGATCGCTGACCACTAACCGCTAAAACAGCCTCCCCGACAACGATCGGAGAGGCTGAAAAATTAACCTAATACGCTGAGCAGAACGCCCGCCGCTACGGCAGAGCCGATCACGCCCGCGACGTTCGGGCCCATGGCGTGCATCAAAAGGAAATTGCCGGGATTCTCCTGCTGACCGACCTTGTTGGCGACGCGCGCCGCCATCGGGACGGCGGATACGCCTGCGGAACCGATCAGCGGATTGACCTTGCCGCCGGTGACCTTATACATGATCTTGCCGAACAGCACGCCGCACGCTGTGCCCATGCAGAACGCCAACAGACCCAAGCCTACGATGCCGAGGGTCTTCCACTGCAAAAAGACGGTACCGGTCGCGGTAGCGCCGACGGTCACGCCGAGGAAGATGGGGATAATATTCATCAGCTCGTTCTGAGCAGTCTTATTGATACGCTCCACAACGCCGCTCTCCTTGAACAGATTGCCGAGCATCAGCATACCGATCAGCGGCGCCGCAGAGGGCAGGACGATCGCGCAGATAATGACGACGATGATCGGGAAGATGATCTTCTCGAGCTTTGAAACGGGACGGAGCTGTCCCATCACGACAGAGCGCTCCTTTTTTGTGGTCAGCAGCTTCATGATCGGCGGCTGGATGATCGGCACCAGCGCCATATAGGAATACGCCGCGACCGCGATCGGGCCCAGTAATTCGGGAGCAAGCTTGGAGGTGACATAGATCGCGGTAGGTCCGTCCGCGCCGCCGATGATGCCGATCGCGCCGGACTGGGCGGGCGTGAATCCCAAAAAGATCGCGCCGATAAAGGTGATGAAGATACCGATCTGCGCCGCCGCGCCGAGGATAAAGCTCTTCGGGTTGGCGATCAGGGGACCGAAGTCGGTCATACAGCCGATGCCGAGGAAGATCAGGGGCGGGTAGATGCCGAGCTTGACGCCCTGATAGAGATAGTACAGCAAGCCGCCGTAGGTGGGCACATTATAATACGATACGCCGTTCATGGTGGTGACAGCGTAATTGATGACCTGTCCCTGATGCGTCGCCTCATACGCCGAACATTCGATCAGCTCGGTGGACGGGGCGCCCATGATCGCGGGATAGAGGTTGACCAGCAGCATACCGAAGGCGATCGGCAGGAGCAGGAGCGGTTCATACTGTTTTTTGATCGCGAGATACAGCAAGAGGCATGCTACGACGATCATCACATAGTTCTGCCACGCCAGCTGTGTAAAGCCGGAATCCATCCACAAGCCCTTGAGAGCTTCTAAAAAGCCATTCCAAATCATGACGATCCCCCCTTAAAACGGTCTGACATTGTCCGCAAGTCCCGCGCTGCGCCACGCGCTGCCGCGTGTGCCCGCTTTACGGATACTTTTGATACGGACGTCGGAGGAAGAATACATCGAATAGACCGCGGCGGAAATAACGGCGATCAGCGCGTCGTCATCCGTCCCGGGCTCCGCCTCGATGACCGCGACCGGCTCTTCCGGTTCACGCTCCGCTTTCGGCAGATCGGCGTTGCGCGACGCCTTTTTTGTTTGTTTTTTGTTCTGGATATTGTAGATGACGGTACCGTAGATCTTGATGATGCCGATGAGGATCAGCAATACCGAGAATACAACAGCAAAGCCCGTCAGCAGAATGGTGATCGACAAAGTGATATTATCGCCCATGGTAAGCCTCCTGTCTGTGCATATTACTCTAATCTATAGTATACACCATGCGCAAAAGGTTTTCAACCACTTTTTTGAGAACAGAGAACAGTTTGGTAAACGGTTAACGATTAACAGTGAAGAAAAAGCCTGACGGCTTTTGGATTGATATAACAGGATATTACAATAACGCCCCCGACACTTCGAAATGCCGGGAGCGTTATTTCTTTCGCTGTCATTGCGAGGGAGCGGACACGCGTGTTCGTGACCGTGGTAATCCCACAAAGAGGAGCAGTCCATTCCTCTCACATCAAACGGTATTTACGTCAGGGGGATTGCCACAGCCTGCCCTTTCAGGGCACCGTCCTCATAAGAGGACGGCTGCGGGCTTCGCAATGACACTTACAAATCCGGGTGAGGGCGCAGCCCTCCCTTCGCCATTAACCGTTATCCTAAAGTATAATGCAGATCAGCCCGTTGCAGCCGTCGTTGATGATCTTCTCCACCGTCTCCCCTATCTTGAGGCGCGCCTTCTCGGGCATGCGGTAGAGCTTGTTGTGCAGCCCTTCGTTGACGAGGTCGCTGACGGACTTGCCGAAGATATTGCTGTCCCATATTTTTGCGGGGCTCTCCTCGAACTCCTTGAGCAGGTAGCTCACCAGCTCCTCGCTCTGCTGCTCCGAGCCGACGATCGGCGTGACCTCGGCGTTGGTGCGCACGCGCATCATGTGGATGGACGGCGCAGAAGCTTTCAGACGGATACCGTACTTGCCGCTCTGGCGTACGATCTCGGGCTCCTCGAGGCTTAACTCCTCCATCGTCGGCATCACGATACCGTAGCCCTTTTCGAGGACGTCCTCATACGCCTTGCCGATGCGGTCGTAGCTGCTCTTGGCGCGCGCCAGCTCGCAGATACATTCCATCAGCTCGCGCTCGTCGGTGATATCGATACCGCTTTTTTCTGTCAGGATGCGGTAGAAAAGCTCGGGCTTGAGCCTGACCGAAAGATCCGCTCTGCCGACGCCGAGATCCATTTCACTGAGCTGAGCGGATTCGATGTATTCGTTCTCTTCGAGCGCGGGCGCCATATCCTGCACCTCGCGGATCCTGCCGACGTCCTTTGCGCTGTCGCGGATCGCGGAGAAGACCGCACCGCGCAGCCAGTTGTCGCGTTCAAGCCCCCTGAGCCATCCGGGGAGGTCAACGTGTATCTCGCGGATCGGGAATTCGAACAGCAGCGCCGCCAGAATCCCCTTGACCGTGTTTTCATCCATCACGGCGCAGTCTACCGCGACGGCAGGCGCTCCGTAGCTGCGGCTCAGCGACGCCGCTAAGGCGGACGCAGACGCGCTCTCGGGAGCGGTGGTGTTGAGCAGGATGATGAACGGCTTTCCCGCCGCAGTCAGCTCCGCGGCGACGCGCTGTTCGGCGTCGATGTAATCCTCGCGGTCGATATCGCCGATCGAACCGTCGGTGGTGACCATGACGCCTACCGTGCTGTGGTCGGTGATGACCTTTTTGGTGCCCAGCTCCGCCGCCTTGCGGAAGGGCATTTCCGTTTCGCTCCAGGGCGTATGCACCATACGCTCTCCGTCTTCTTCAACATAGCCCATTGCGCTCTCGACGACATAGCCGACACAGTCGATCATCCGTACGCTCAGGCGTGCATTGTCTTCAAGCGTAACAGGAACGGCGTTTTCGGGGACGAACTTCGGCTCCGTTGTCATGACGGTACGTCCGGCGGCGCTCTGCGGCAGTTCATCTGTCGTGCGCTCGCGCAGGTTTTCGTCGGTGATATGCGGCAGCACCAGCGTATCCATAAACCGCTTGATAAAGGTGGATTTCCCCGTACGTACCGGCCCGACGACGCCGATATAGATATTTCCGCCGGTACGGCTCTCTATATCTTTATAAATGCTTTTTGGTTCCATGCTTTCCTCCGATACTGTTGATACTATTTATTTATGCGATAGCAAGGAATGATATGACAGGATCGGAAGCCTTCCTGTTCGGCAATTCCTCATTCCTAATTCCTCATTCCTGATTATTTGTTGTTATGCCGTCGGTATCACCAGCATCATACCGCCCTCAATACCGTCGCCCTGCAAATCGTTTTCGTCGATCACATCCTGCACGCGGGAACAAAAGCGCTTGGAGATATCCCATACGCTGTCGCTGCTTTCGGTAAAATAGAGGATCAGCGCACTGTTTTTCTCTCCGGCGGGAGCATCGTCGTCCGACGAAATATCCGTCAGTACCGTACAGGTTTTGCGCGAGCATAGGGTAAGACGGTAAGAAAGCTCCGCCCGCAGTTCCAGATGACGGCTGTCGGTCAGACGGTAGCTCAGGCTGTCGACGGCGGTTTTGTATCGCATGATTTCTTCACAGCCCCCGGTATCGGGCTGATACGAAAACTCCGCGTCGCGCTCGACACAGCGTATCTCACCCTCGCTGTTCTCGTAAAGGATCGCGACGCACAGCTTGGTGTTCAGCACGGTATTTCCGCCGCTGCTGATAACAGAAGTATTCACCTTTTCGCAGTGGACGTCGATCACTTTGCCGATCTCATCCTCCACGCCGACATTGGTTTTACCGACGTCGGTATAGGTACGGCAGATAACGCCCGATCGGCAGGAAAACGGCTCCTCGCGCGCCTGCACCTCTCTGTCAACGGAAAAAGCGTCGGACAGCACCGCGATCTCCCGTTCTTCATAACACCGCGCGGTAAAGCACAGCTTCGCGTCGAGCAGCAATAGCTGTGATCCGTCAGCCGCATCGTCGGAAAGGCGCACATCGGCGCTCATCACGCTCAGCTCGCCGTCGATCACGGCGTTTTCGGCGGCGCCCTCACAGTCCGCCACGCGGGAGATCGGTATATTGTAGGACATACACTCCGTCTGAGGCTGATCCACGCCGCACAGATACATCAGCTCGAGCTTCAGATCGGCATTGAACATGATCTTGTTATGGATGGTTTTCAGCTCCGTGATCCGCGCGGAAAGCCGATGGGTCAGCAGTGAGCTGACGCCGCTCTTGGCATTCACGGAGACGTCCTCCTGCACGGAAAAGGACTCCGTACACAGCCCGCACAGCGAAGACGCGGAGATCTCTTCGCTTCTGACCTGCAGATCGTCGTCTTCCTCGTAAGAATAATAGGGTGCGTCGCAGGATTCTTCTACCACCGCGCACAGCGAGAACGCCCCGTGCAGGCTGAGTTTACGCGGACTCATTGCGCGGCAGTTCATATACTCGGGCTTGGCTTCTACGGATACGGCGCAGTCGGCGACGTCGCCCTTGAGCGGCAGGCTCTCGGAAAACGGCTGGGTGTGCTCGTAGGAGCGCATACAGCCGCGGTCGCCGTCGAGGTACAGGATCCGCACCGTGGAGCCTCCCTCTACGCTCAGACGGTCGCCGCTGACGTTGCTCATGTAGATCCGGGGATCGAGCGTACAGGACAGGATCCGCTCGACGTCGGGGCAGTAATCGGGCAGCGTCAGATCGATATCCACCGCCTGCTCCGCCGCCGTATCCAGCGCACAGCGCGCTGCTTTGATGTTTTTCTTTGTCAGATGATATTCCATTTTTTCGCTCCTTATAACTTGCTGATACAGCATATGTGAAACGAAGCGATAATATGACGGCAGCAAAACAGAACAGCGCGGCGATCTGCTTATTGATTACTAACAGCGGTTGTGTTATGATAGACTCATAACAGCTAAACGGGAATGATTGAGATGAAAAAAAGATTCACACGACTGATTGCACTGATCCTGATACTCGCCGCGGCGTTCTGTCACACCGCCTGCTCCTCCGATAAAAAGCCCGTCGGCAAATGGGTATCCGAATATGAAGTGAAGCCGACGCTGGACGCCATTATCACAGATGCTGCCGCACAGGCGGAAACCGGCTTTCAGAAAACCATCTTTGAAAGAATCAGCGCGGCGTATGAAAACATCTGTGTGGATATGACGCTTACATTCAGCGAAGACGATACCTATCGGATCGGGTTCGATCGGGACAGCGTGAACGCGGCGATCGATACCATCCGAACGAACGTCGGCAGCGAGATCACAGCCGCCTACACGGATTTCTACGGACAGTACGGCTTATCCCCGCTCGGGACGTTTGACGATCTTACCGATCAGGTGATGGCGGCGTTCGACTTGGAGAACAGGTTCAGCGAAACGCTTTCCGGCGCCTACGCCGTCAAGGGCGATAAGCTCTTCTTCGACTCGGATACCGACGGAAGCGATTATGTGATTTACACCGTGAAGGACGACACGCTGACCGTTATCGAGCTGTCCGAAAACATCGCAAACAGAGGATCGGCTTACGGAGACCTTGTCAGAGAGTTTACAAAATCAGAATAGGTTTGCTCACAGCAAAGCGGGACAGGCGCGCGTCTGTTCCGCTTTTTTAAATACAAATATGATCCGATAAAGCGCATAAAGAAAGAGGGAAAGGATTTCTCCCTTCCCTCTGAAAGTTTAGATGATATGCGGTTTTTGTTATTTCTGTCATTCCGAGGAGGACAAAGCCCAACACGGGAACCCCTTGCCGGAAATACCGTTCTGTGTGAGAAAGGTACTGCTCCGCTTTGTGGGATTGCCGCGGCTCTTACGAGCCTCGCAATGACTGAAAACAATCAGCCGAAATATCTCTTCAAGAGACCCTTGAAGCCTGCGCCGTGTCTTGCCTCATCCTTCGCCATCTCGTGGACGGTGTCGTGGATGGCGTCAAGGTCGGCAGCCTTCGCGCGCTTGGCGAGATCGAGCTTGCCGGCGCAGGCGCCTGTCTCAGCCTCGGCGCGCAGCTCGAGGTTCTTCTTGGTGGAGTCGGTCAGGACTTCGCCCAGCAGCTCGGCGAATTTCGCCGCATGCTCCGCCTCTTCAAAAGCATACTTGGTGAACGCGGCGGAGATCTCGGGATAACCCTCTCTGTCGGCGACTCTTGCCATTGCCAGATACATACCGACCTCAGAGCACTCGCCCTCGAAATTGGAGCGCAGATCAGCCTTGATATCCTCGGCAACATCCTTTGCGATACCGACAACATGCTCGCAGGCAAAACCGGCGTCGTCGCTCATTTTGTTGAACTTCTCACCGGGGATCTTGCACTGGGGGCATCTCTCGGGAGGCGTATCTCCCTCATAAACGTAACCACATACGGGGCAAACCCATTTTGTCATAATTATTTCCTCCTTTTTGTAATAGTAATGATAAAATCGGTTGTCCAAATCATACCATACGGCAGATAAAATAAATTTCTGTATCGGAATAATAACAGCTTTTGCGGCATATTATTTTATGCGATGTCATTGCGAGGGGCAAAGCCCCGTGGCAATCCCACAAAGAGGAGTAAAACTCTTCCGGCGGGCTGAGATGCTTATCGGCTTCCAAAAAACCTCCGCCCCTGTTCGGAGCACCCTTAGAAAAGGGAGGCTTGAACCTCGCAATGACAATTTGAAGTGGAGTTGATATTTATGCCGTCAGTATTTTTGAGTCCGTCCTTGCAGGAATGGAATCCCTACGTCAACGGAGGCAACGAGGAGTACTATATGAACCTTGTCGCCGACGCGATCGAGCCGTATCTGCGCGCTTCGGGGATCAGCTACGCCCGCAATTCTCCGAGCCAGACGCTCAGTCAGGCGATCGCGCAGTCTAACGCGGGAAACTACGACCTGCATCTGGCGATCCACAGTAACGCCGCCGGAGAACAGAACAGCGGAAAGGTGCGCGGAACGGACGTATATTATTACCCAACCAGCAGCAAGGGAAAACGCGCCGCGGAGATCATCGCCGAGAATTACCGCGATATCTATCCCCTGCCCGATCGGGTCAAGACCGTCGCTTCATCCGCTCTTGCGGAGCTAAGGCGCACCAAAGCCCCCGCCGTGCTGATCGAGACCGCCTACCACGACAATCTCGCCGATGCGGAATGGATACAGGAGAACATCGGCGCGATCGGCAGGAACTTAGCGCAGAGCATCGCGGAATTTTTAAACGTGCTTTTTGTCGATTTATAGTTGCATATGTGAGCAGCCGTGTGTTATAATGAAGTATAATGCACGGCTGTACGTGTATCAATGGAGGTATTATGATGGAAGAAAATATGATGAAAAGAATCAACAAGACGATGGAGCGCCTGCAGGCGCACAACATGGCGACATATTATGTCGAAACCAAGGAAGAGGTCGTACCGCTCCTGAAGACCCTGATGAAAGAGGGCGAGACCGTTACCCACGGCGGTTCCGTCACGCTGGGCGAATGCGGCGTGATCGAACTGCTCGACAGCGGCGACTATAACTATGTCGCCCGTTCCAAGGCAAAAAGCCCGGAGGAGATACAGGAGATCTACCGCAAAGCGTACTTTGCCGACACCTATCTCGCCAGCGCCAACGCCGTCACCGAGAACGGTCTGCTGTTCAATGTTGACGGCAACAGCAACCGTGTATCGGCGATCCTCTTCGGACCCAAGCAGGTCATTTTTATCTGCGGATACAACAAGATCGTCAAGGATCTGGACGAGGCTGTCACACGCCTGAAAACCGTCGCCGCGCCGAAGAACACCAAGCGGCTGAACTGTGATACCTACTGCGCCAAGGAAGGCGAATGTCTTGCGACGGGCGCAGACGCGTCGTATATGTGCGACGGCTGCCGAAGCGAACAGCGCATCTGCTGTAACTATGTCATATCCGCGCGTCAGCGTCAGAAAGACAGGATGAAGGTCATCATCGTAGGAGAAGAATTAGGCTACTGATCAGCGGTCAGTTATTTGTTATTAGTTTTTAGTTGTTAGTAACCAGTAACCGGTAACCGGTAAACGGTAAACGGAGGCGAAGCCGGATGAAAATGAACGACTATTTCGCGCGGATGAAAACCGTTCTGGGCAGCGATTACGACCGCTTTCTGGATACGGTGGACAAGCCCGCCTACAAGGCGATCCGCGTCAACACGCTGAAGATCCTTCCCGAAGAACTGCTGCCGCTGCTGCCCTTTGCGGGAGAGCAGGTGCCCTTTGCCGAAACGGGCTATTACGTAGACGTTGAAAAGCTGGGAAAGCATCCGCTCCACCACGCGGGCGCCTTCTACGTACAGGAGCCTTCGGCGATGTCCGCGGTGACGGCGCTGCATGTCAGCCCCGGCGACAAGGTGCTCGATCTGTGCGCTGCTCCGGGCGGTAAAAGCACCCAGATCGCCGCCGCCCTGAGCGGTACCGGTCTGCTGTGGGCGAACGAGATCGTCCGTCCGCGCGCGCATATCCTGCTGTCCAACATCGAGCGCATGGGCATCAAAAACGCCGTGGTCTCCAACATGACGCCCGAGGCGCTGTGTACGAGGCTCGAGGGCTTCTTTGACAAGGTGCTGGTTGACGCGCCATGCTCAGGCGAGGGCATGTTCCGCAAGGATAAGGAAGCGATCTACGAATGGTCGGTCGAGCACAGCCTTTCCTGCGCCGAAAGGCAGAAGGCGATCATGGACTGCGCCGCTCTCGCTGTCAAGCCGGAAGGCGAGATGGTCTACTCCACCTGCACCTTCTCCCCCGACGAGAACGAAGGGGTCGTCACACACTTTCTGAAAGAGCATCCGGAGTTCGAGCTGATCGAAACGGGCTGTAAATTCGGTACGCCGACGATGAAATATGCTTTGCGCATTTATCCCTTCCACGGCGGCGAGGGACATTTTGTCGCCAAGTTCCGCAAGACGAAGGGCAGGGCATACAAAGGCAGGATGTTCCGCTATATCGAACCGTCCCGCGAAGAACGCACGGAGATCGAAAGATTCGTTGCCGATATCCTGCGCAACGTCAGCTTCCGCCATTATCACGTGATCGACGAACGCATCCTTAATCTGCCTGATACGGAGCTGCTGCCCGATATGGAGGGCATGAACATCCTGCGCGCCGGCGTGAAGCTCGGCGATTTCAAAAAGAACCGTATCGAGCCGCACCACAACCTTGCGACCTCGCTCACTCCCTATGAATTCAAGCGCAGACTGCTGACGGAATGCGACGACAATCTCTGCGCGCGCTATATCAGCGGCGAGGAGCTGGAGATCGACAATTGGATCAACGGCTGGGGCGTCGTGACGGTCAACGGCGTCACGCTGGGACTGGGCAAGGCGACAAACGGCCATCTGAAGAACAAATATCCGAAAGGACTGCGTACCCTCGCATGGAAAGACTTACAGATATAAGCACGATCAAGGATGTGATGGAACGACACGGCTTTACCTTTTCCAAGGCGCTGGGACAGAACTTCCTGATCAATCCGTCCGTGTGTCCGAGGATGGCAGAGGCTGCCGTCGGAGAAAAAAATCAGGATACGCCCTGCGGCGTGCTGGAGATCGGCCCCGGGATCGGCGTACTGACAAAGGAACTGCTGCTGCGAGCGGAAAAGGTCGTCGCAGTGGAACTGGATCAGCGGCTCCTGCCCGTCCTCGATGAAACGCTCGGCGGATTTGACAATCTGAAAGTGATCAACGCCGATGTGCTGGAGTTGGATCTGCATCAACTGATCGCCGAAGAATTCGAGGGGATGGAGGTCGTGGTATGCGCCAACCTGCCTTACTACATCACCTCCCCCGTAATCATGAAGCTGCTCGAGGACAGGCTGCCGATCCGCTCGATCACCGTCATGGTACAAAAGGAAGCGGCGGTGCGGCTGTGCGCCGAACCCGGTACGCGCGACAGCTCCGCGATCACCGTCGCGGTTCGCTATTACTGCGATCCGGAGCTGCTGTTCAAGGTATCGTCCGGCTCCTTTATGCCCGCGCCGAAAGTCGAGTCCGCGGTCATTCAGCTGAAACTGCGCGAGCCCGCCGTACATCCGAAGAAGGAAGAAACCTTTTTCAAGGTGATCAAGGGCACTTTCTCACAGCGCAGAAAAACCGTGCTGAATTCACTTTCTTCGTCGCTTTCTCTTGACAAGAACGCTGTTCGTGATATACTGAAAGCAGCGCGAGTGGATGAAACCTCCCGTGCCGAGAGACTCACTCTTGAAGATTTCGCAAACATATCCGACGCCGTCGATGATTGGAGCAACTGATGGAAAAGAAATATTTTACCATACTGGTTATTTTGATTGGTTTATTGGCTGTCAGCATCCTGCTGATGGGTATTTCCCTTTTGCTGTCCGAAAGAGTTTTCGGTCAGGTGTCGAGCTATATCGCGATCGCCTGCGTGGTCATCACGCTGGTCGGCGTGGTGCTGGTCATCCGAAGCAACCATAAGCATAAAGACGATGATGACGGCGAGGAATAAAAAGATTCGACCCGTCTGTTCTGCACCGCTTTTCAGCGGTGCCTTTCTTTTATACCCGAAAACTTTGTTAAAAAAATAACAATATGTCTATAAACATCAAAAATCCTATCTTTTCTTTGTTGCTTATGCAAATTGAAACCCACTATGGCATATGCTATACTTAATGTAATGATTGCCATGGCAACCCTCCGCCCTTCGGGCACCTCCCTTAGGAAAGGGAGGCTTGATTATGGTAATGACAATTGAAAAAAGGAGGAATTCCTATGGATAATGAAAAGTATTTGGTAGACAGCGTAGAAGCGCTGGAACGCAAGATCGGCGACGTGCGCAAAGCGCAGGAGCAGTTCAGTACCTTTACGCAGGAGCAGGTCGACGCGATCTTCAAGGCGGCGGCTTTAGCGGCGAACAAGGCGAGATTGACGCTTGCTAAGGACGCGGTCGCCGAGACCGGCATGGGCATCGTAGAGGACAAGGTCATCAAGAACAACTATGCCGCGGAATACATCTACAATGCCTATAAGGACACCGTGACCTGCGGCGTTGTGGAAGAAGACAAAGCGGCGGGAATCGTGCGGATCGCGGAGCCCATCGGCGTCGTCGCGGCGGTCATCCCGACCACCAATCCGACCTCGACCGCGATCTTCAAATGCCTGATCTCCCTAAAAACACGCAACGGCATCATCATCTCGCCCCACCCGCGCGCCAAGAAAAGTACCATCGACGCGGCGAAGATCGTCCTTGACGCCGCCGTAAAGGCGGGCGCTCCCGAGGACATCATCGCGTGGATCGACGTGCCCTCGCTCGACATGACCAACACCCTGATGAAGGAAGCCGACATCATCCTCGCGACCGGCGGCCCCGGCATGGTCAAGGCGGCGTACAGCTCCGGTAAACCGGCGCTCGGCGTAGGCGCCGGCAATACGCCCGCCATCATCGACGAAAGCGCGGATATCGTGCTTGCCGTCAACTCCATCATCCACTCTAAGACCTTTGATAACGGTATGATCTGCGCCTCTGAGCAGAGCGTGCATGTGCCGTCCTCCATCTACGACAAGGTCAGGAACGAATTCAAATACCGCGGATGCTACTTCCTCAAGCCCGACGAGCTGGACAAGGTCCGCAAAACCATTATCATCAACGGCTCCTTAAACGCAAAGATCGTCGGTCAGAGTGCCTACAAGATCGCCAAGCTCAGCGGCGTAGACGTTCCCGAAAGCGCCAAGGTTCTGATCGGCGAGGTACAGAGCGTCGACCTGAGCGAGGAATTCGCTCACGAAAAGCTCTCCCCCGTTCTGGCGATGTACAAATATGACACGATCGAAGAGGCGTTCAGCAACGCCGAACAGCTGATCGCGGACGGCGGCTACGGTCACACCTCCTCCATCTATATCAACGAGCTGACCCGCAAGGATGTGCTGGACGAATTTATGGAGCGTATGAAAACCTGCCGCATCGTGGTCAACACCCCCTCCTCGCACGGCGGCATCGGCGACATTTACAACTTCCGTCTCGCTCCCTCGCTGACCCTGGGATGCGGTTCATGGGGCGGCAACTCGATCCACGAAAATGTCGGCGTCAAGCACCTGCTGAACATCAAAACCGTAGCCAAGAGGAGGAACAATATGCTTTGGTTCAGAGCGCCTGAGAAGGTCTATATGAAACAAGGCTGTCTGAGCGTCGCTCTCGACGAGCTCGGCAGCATCATGAATAAAAAGAAAGCCTTTATCGTCACCGACAGCTTCCTGTATGCAAACGGCTACACCAAGCCGATCGAGCAGAAGCTCGACGAGATGGGCATTATGCACACCACCTTCAGCGAGGTCGCTCCCGATCCGACGCTGGGCTGCGCAAAGATGGGCGCAAAGATGATGGAGAGCTTCAAGCCCGACGTCATCATCGCGGTCGGCGGCGGATCTCCGATGGACGCAGCAAAGATCATGTGGGTGCTGTACGAGCATCCCGAGGTCGACTTTGAGGACATGGCGATGCGCTTCATGGATATTCGCAAGCGCGTCTACACCTTCCCGCACATGGGCGACAAGGCGTATTTCATCGCCATCCCCACCTCCGCGGGCACCGGCAGCGAGGTAACGCCGTTTGCGGTCATCACCGATGAGGAAAGCGGCATCAAGTATCCGCTGGCGGATTATGAGCTGCTGCCCGACATGGCGATCGTGGACGCGGACATGATGATGAACGCGCCCAAGGGTCTGACCTCTGCCTCCGGTATCGACGCGGTATCGCACGCACTCGAGGCATATGCCTCCATCATGGCGACCGACTACACCGACGGTTTAGCGCTGCAGGCGCTGAAAGTCCTGTTCGAATACCTGCCCAAGGCGTATGAGAGCGCCGTGACCGGCGTTCCGAATAAAGAAGCCAGAGAGAAGATGGCGAACGCCGCTACCATGGCTGGCATGGCGTTTGCAAACGCCTTCCTCGGCGTGATGCACTCTATGGCGCACAAGCTCGGCGCGTTCCATCACATCCCCCACGGCGTAGCGAACGCCCTGATGATGAACGAGGTGCTGATGTTCAACGCCAAAGAAGCACCCACCAAGATGGGCACCTTCTCGCAGTACGATCATCCGCATACCCTGCGCAGATACGCAGAGGTCGCAGAAGCCTTAGGCGTACAAGGCGCGGACGACAGCGAGAAGCTGAACGGCTTGCTGGACAAGATCACCGCTCTCAAGACGGAGATCGGCATTATGCCGACCATCCGCGACTATGTACCGGATGAAGAAAAGTTCCTCGCCACTCTCGACGAGATGAGCGAGCAGGCGTTCGACGATCAATGCACCGGCGCAAACCCGCGCTACCCGCTGATCGCGGAGATCAAGCAGATGTATCTCAACGCCTACTACGGCGAGCATAAAGACATTTAAGGAGGTTCACCATGAGCAACCTGAATTATGAGATTTTAGCGCAGAGAAGCAACAAGGTCATCTACAAGGACGGCGACACCGTCCTCAAGGTATTCGACAGCGATTTCAGCAAGTCCGAGATCCTGAACGAAGCGCTGAATCAGGCGCGCATCGAGGAAACGGGGCTGAATGTTCCGAAGCTCCTTGAAGTCAGTATCATCGACGGCAAATGGGCGATCCGCACCGAATATGTGCCCGGCAAAACGCTCGCCCGACTGATGGCGGAAAACCCCGACAAGCTCGACGAGTATCTCGATCGGTTCGTCGATATTCAGAAAGAGATCTTCAGCAAAGAGGCTCCCCTGCTGAACAAGATCAAGGATAAATTCAACCGCAAGATCAGCCAGAGCCGCTTTGACGCGACCACCCGTTATGAGCTGCACACCCGCCTTGACAGCATGAAGGATCACAAGAAGATCTGTCACGGTGATTTCACCCCGTCCAATATCATCATCACTCCCGGCGGCGACTATTATATCCTCGACTGGTCGCACGTGACACAGGGCAACGCCGCCGCCGACGCAGCGCGCACCTATATGCTGTTCTGCCTGAAGGGCATGAATGAAATCGCGGAAAAGTATCTCGATCTTTTCTGCAAAAAGACCGATACCGCGAAGCAGTACGTCCAGCGCTGGATGCCCATTGTCGCCTGTACCCAGAGCGTCAAGGGCAAGGAGGAGGAGCAGGAGTTCCTCGAGCGCTGGGTCAACGTGGTGGAATACGAATAATGGTTAACGGATAACGGATAATGGATAACGGTTATGGGAAAATCCTTGCGGATTTTTAGATTTATATGAATCAGGTGAGGGCGAAGCCCTCCGTCAATTCCTAACTCCTAATTCCTAACTCCTAATTCCTAACTCCTAATTCCTAACTCTATTATCTCACGCTTTTGATCGGAAAGGAGCTTGAAAAAATGCCCCAACCTTCCCCCGGGATCACCAACGAAAAATCCGTCGCCGTCATGATGGAAAACACCGCGCTCGCGATGGGCAGCGGTACGCTGCGGGTCTTTGCCACTCCCGCGATGATCGCCCTGTGTGAGGGCTGCTGTGCCGAATCTGTCGAGGATCTGCTCGACGAGGGCATGACCTCCGTCGGCGTCAAGGTCGATATCGAACACCTCGCCGCCTCGCCGTTGGGCGCGTCCATCCTGTGCAAAAGCAGGCTGGTCGCCGTCGACGGCAGAAAGCTCGACTTCGAGGTCGAGATCTACGATAACGTCGACCTGATCGGCAAAGGCAGACATACGCGCTTTATCGTGGACGCGGAGAGATTCGTGACGAAAACCTACGCAAAACTGCAATAAGCATATCACAAACAACCGCCTGCGGAATTCCGCAGGCGGTCTTTTGATGCCGTATTCAATTTGTTCCGTTGTTTGATGGATCGACCTGATTTGGATTCTGTACGCGCTGCACGTAAGGCTGATGATTCTGAACGGGCTGCGCATAGGGAGGTTGACCGGTTTGCACGGGCTGTGCAAAGGGAGGCTGAGTTCCCCGCGTCGGCTGTGCAAAAGGTTGAGTTGGCTGCGCAGGCTGTGCATAGGGCTGAACAGGCTGCACGGGCTGTGCAAAGGGAGGCTGAGTTCCCTGCGTCGGCTGTGTAAAAGGCTGGGTTGGCTGTACCGGCTGTGCAAAAGGCTGAACAGGCTGCACGGGCTGTGCGTACGAAACAGGCTGAGGATAATAGAAATACTGCGCGTATTCAGGTATCGTACTGACGTAAGCGGTCGCCTGGGGATACTTTTTCAGCACCATATCCATACTCAGATAGCTGTTTCGTGAATCCTTTTTGGACAGCTTTGACACATTGCGGAAGCAGATAAAATACAAAAGTCCGAGGAAGAGGACGAAGAGGACGATATAGACCCAGCTATCCATAAACGCGCAGAAATCATAGAAGCCGTGACCGATCACAGGCGCAAAGAGACTAAGAGCCAGCAAACCGCCGGACGGAAAGCCCGGTGCGCCCGCAGGAATGATCCCGTTCTGACGCAAGTGCCGCTCAAGTTGTCCCGCTTGATGCGTAAGGAACCACTTACTGTAGAAATAGCCCATAATAACGCCGAAGAAACAATGGGCGGGAACCGCGGTCACCATGCGCATAAGCGCGTTTCCGACGCCGTTCTGGAACACATAAATGATATTCTCAGCGGCGGCGAATCCCAAAGATACGAATACGGAATAGACAACGCCGTCAAACAGGCAGTTGAAGTTCTTGTTCTTATGGGTCAGGATGAACATAAAGAAGAATTTGCAGCCTTCTTCCACCAAAGCGACAACAACAAAAGCGTAAATCAGATTGTAGAAAAACTTCGTGACTTCGGAATAAAAGTAAGGATCGCCGGCAGAAAAAACGCCGAAGAAGACCGCGTTCAGACATGAATGAAGCAGTAATTCCAGTATAATCGCGGGAACAACAGATCCTACGCCGAGAAAAAACAGTCCGACCAGAAGACCTGCCGGTTCTTTTTCAACACGGTCCATCTTATAGACATAAAACATCAATCCCGCAGCGGGAATCAACGCCAAAGCCGTTAAAATGATCGTACTGATACTCATTTGGTTTCCCCCTTTTGATACAAATAATACGTATAATCAGTATGATGATACAGCCCCGAACGCGCTTGTTCGGGGCTTTGCAATACAAAGAACAATTAACCGATCAATTCTTTCAGCTTTGCGAGAACAGTCGGCGCGTCGGCGCGTCCGCGGCTCTGCTTCATGACATTGCCGAGTACCGCCATCAGCGCTTTTTCTTTCCCGTTTTTGAAATCGGCAACAGCCGCCGGCATCGCTTGTATGGCTTTCATACACATTTCTGTGAGCGTCGCGTCGTCAAGCCCCGCCATATCCGCTTCGCTGACAAAGTCGGTCACGGGCTTTCCGGTATCGAGCATCTTTTCCAGCGCCGATTTGGCAAGATTGTTCTTGAGCTTGCCGCTTTCAAGCAGTCTGCACAGTTCGTTGAGCTGTTCGGGTGTGATCTTGATATCCAGCGCTTCTTTATCCGCTTCTGTTTCCAGACGGCGGAAGATCTGACCGATGATGAAGTTGGACGCTGTCTTGGGGGATTTCAGCCCCTCGCATGCCTTGTCAAAGAATTCGGAGATACTGCGATACTTGGTCAGCTGAGCGGCGTCCTTTTCGGGAATACCGTACTCTTCGGTATAGCGCGCGTACTTCTGATCGGGCAGCTCCGGCAGACGGGAGCGAAGCTCTTCTATCTTCTCTTTCGGTGTGTTGATCGTCACGAGATCGGGCTCGCGGAAATAACGGTAGTCGTGCGCGTCCTCCTTGCTTCTCATAGAAGACGTCGTGCCGGTCGCATCGTCATAGCGCAGGGTCTCCTGTACCACTTCGCCGCCGCTTTCGATCAGGTCGACCTGACGCTCGTATTCATATTCCATCGCCTTTGCGATATTGGTGATGGAGTTCATGTTCTTGATCTCGGTACGGGTGCCGAGCTTCTCGCTGCCCTCGGGACGGACGGAGATATTCACGTCGCAGCGCATGGAACCCTCCTGCATGCGGCAGTCGGAGATGCCGATATAGCGCATGGTCTGCTGGAGCTTTTCGACATACTCCTTGGCTTCGTCGATAGAGCGGAAATCGGGTTCGGTAACGATCTCGATCAGCGGAACGCCGCCGCGGTTATAGTCGACGTAGGTATCGCCGTGGTTGTGGATCAGCTTGCCCGCGTCCTCCTCGATATGGATGCGCAGGATGCGGATTTTTCTGCCGTTGGAGAGCTGAATATAACCATGCTCGCACAGCGGCTTGTCGTACTGGCTGATCTGATACGCCTTCGGCAGATCGGGATAGCAATAGTTCTTTCTGTCCATCTTGGCGATCTCGGCGATCTCACAATTGGTCGCGAGACCCGCCATGATCGCGTATTCCACCACGCGCTCGTTGAGCTTGGGGAGCGTACCGGGCAAGCCGATGCAAACGGGACAGCAGTGGGTATTGGGGTCGCCGCCGAATTTGGTGGTGCAGGAGCAGAAGATCTTGGTTTTGGTCTGTAATTCTACGTGGGTCTCAAAGCCCGCGACTAATTCGTATTTCACAGCTTGACACCCCACTTCGTTTCGATCGTCTTGTTTTCAGCCTGCTCGTATTGGTAGGCGAGGTTGAGGATGGTTTTTTCATCGAACTTCCTGCCGATCAGCTGCATGCCGATAGGCAGTCCTTCAGCATCCACGCCGCAGGGGATCGACACACCGGGCAGTCCCGCCGTGTTGACCGGTACGGTGCAGATATCGGAAAGGTACTGTTCGATCTGGTCGGTCTCTTCGCCGAAGAGATAACCGTTTTTGAACGCGGTAACGGGAGCGGTCGGCGCTAAGATCGCGTCACAGCTCTCAAAGGCGCGGTCGAACGCCGCGACGATCGCGCCGCGCAGGTTGACCGCCTTCTTATAATAGGCGTCGTAGTAACCGGCTGACAGGACATAGGTGCCCATCAGGATACGGCGCTGCACCTCTTTGCCGAAGCCCTCAGATCTGGTACGGCAGATCATATCGTGCGTGCCGTTATAATGCTCCGCCTTGAAGCCGTAACGGATACCGTCGTAGCGTCCGAGGTTGGAGGAAGCCTCCGCCATCGCGAGAATATAGTAGCAGGGCAGGGCGAATTGCAGCTCGGGGAAATCGAAATAAACGATCTCGGCGCCCATGTCCTCATAGGCTTTTGCCGCGTCTAAGACAGCCTGCCTGACGTCCTCGCGGACGCCGTCGAGGTACTGGTTGGCGATGCCGATCTTCTTGCCCTTGATATCATCATACAGGGTCGGGAGCGCAGGCTCGCTGCCCTGTGAGGTAGAATCTCTTTCATCATATTGCGCGATCGCGTCAAAGACGATCGCCGCATCCTCCACGTCATGGGTGATGGGCCCGATCTGGTCGAAGGAGGAAGCGTAAGCGATCAAGCCGTAACGCGATACCGCGCCGTAGGTAGGCTTCAGTCCGACGATGCCGCAGAAGGAAGCGGGCTGACGGATGGAGCCGCCGGTATCGGAGCCGAGTCCATAGACGGCAAGATTGCCGCCGACAGCGGACGCGACGCCGCCCGAGGAACCGCCCGCGACATGATCGAGGCTGTGGGGATTCTTCGCGCCGCCGTAGTAGGAGGTCTCACAGGAAGAGCCCATCGCGAACTCGTCCATATTGGTCTTGCCAAGCATGACAACGCCCTCTTTTCGGAGCAGCTCATAGACGGTCGCGTCATAGATCGGCTTGTAGCCGGTGAGGATCTTGGAGGCGCAGGTGGTGGCGATCCCCTTGGTGGAGATATTATCCTTGAGGGTCATCGGAACGCCCTCGAGCATGCCGATCTCCTCGCCCGCGGCAATCTTCTTGTCCACTGCCTCAGCCTGAGCCAAAGCGACCTCGGGGGTCACGGTGATATAAGCGTTTAGTTCTTTATTAGAATTTTCGATCGCGTCGAGGAACTGCTTTGTCAGCTCGACACAGGTGATTTCTTTGTTGACGAGCATCTCATGGATGCGTTTGATCTGTCCCATCTTACGCTCTCTTTCTGACGAGGAAGTGATCCTCCGCCTGTTCGGGGGCGTTTTGGAGGATCTCCCCGACGGGGTAGGATTCTTTCACCTCGTCCGCACGGAAAGCGTTCTGCAGGTTATTGATATTATCGAACTCGCCGGTGCTGACTTCTACGCTGTTGATCGTATCGGCAAAAGCGACGATCTTCTGCATTTCTTCTGTCAGACTGTCGAGATCCTTTTCGTCGACAAACAGCTTTGAAAGCAGGGCGATATTTTCGATATCTTCTCGTGTTACCATAATGTGTTCCTTTCTATAAGCCTTCCCCTTGAGGGGAAGGTGTCACCGTAAGGTGACGGATGAGGTGAAAGCGTTTCCGCCTCATCCCGTGTATTGCTATAACGGAAAGTGTTCCACCTCTTCCGCCCAAATTGCCTCGGTCGGCAATTTGTCCACCTTCCCCTCAAGGGGAAGGCTGTTTATTATCTCAACTTGATATGCACTTCTCTGAGCTGCTGCTCGCTGACCTCGCCCGGTGAGCCCATCATGATATCCTGCGCGTTGGAATTCATCGGGAATGCGATGACTTCACGGATGTTCTCTTCCCCGGTCAGCAGCATGAGCATACGGTCGACGCCCGGAGCCATGCCCGCATGAGGCGGAGCGCCGTACTGGAAGGCGGTGTACAGGGAGCGGAATTTTGCTTTAAGATCATCCTCGCTGTAGCCGGCGATCGCAAACGCCTTCTTCATGATATCGATATCGTGGTTGCGGACAGCGCCGGAGGAAAGCTCCACGCCGTTGCAGACGATGTCGTACTGGTAGGCGAGGATATCGCAGGGATCCTTTTCCAGCAGCGCCTGCATACCGCCCTGCGGCATACTGAAGGGGTTGTGGGTAAAGATGATCTGACCCGTTTCCTCATCCTGCTCAAACATCGGAAAATCGACGATAAAGCAGAAGTCGAAGCGGCTCTTGTCGATCAGATCGAGACGGGTCGCGACCTCGGTGCGGATCTGACCCGCGAGCTTGGGCGCGTCAGCGGCAGTATCGGCGATAAAATAGATCACGTCGCCCGCCATAGAGCCGTTGCGTTTGATCAGCTCTTCCCTGTCGCCGGGTTTGAGGAACTTATCGATCGGACCGTCGAACATCATATCATCGGTCACCTTGACGTAGCCCAGACCCTTCATGCCGATGGACAGCGCAAACTCCTCCATCTTCTTGAACCAGCTTTTGGAGCAGGAAGCCGCGCCGGGCACGTTCAGAGAACGGACGCACTTCTTGAGGAAGGGCTTGAAATCGGTCTGTTCAAACATATCGGAGATCTCGACGATCTCGAGCGGATTGCGCAGGTCGGGCTTATCGGTGCCGTATTTCAGCATTGATTCCGCAAACGAGATCCGCCGGAACGGAGGCTTCGATATTTCTTTATCGGAATATTTCTTGAAAGTTTCGTAAAGCACTTCCTCCGCTACTTCAAAGACGTCCTCCTGTGTCGCGAACGCCATCTCAAAGTCAAGCTGATAGAACTCGCCGGGAGAACGGTCGGCACGCGCGTCCTCATCACGGAAACAGGGCGCGATCTGGAAATACTTATCAAAACCGGAGACCATCAGCAGCTGCTTGAAGATCTGAGGCGCCTGCGGAAGGGCGTAGAACTTGCCCTTATGCTTACGCGAGGGGATCAGATAATCGCGCGCGCCCTCGGGAGAGGATACGCCGAGGATCGGGGTGGCGATCTCCAAGAAACCCATTTCGCTCATCTTACTGCGCAGGAAGGAGATCACCTGAGAACGCAGGATGATCTTATCATGCACCTTCGGATTGCGCAGATCGAGGAAGCGGTATCTCAGACGGGCGTCCTCGTTGGTAGAGGTGGAAGTCACGACCTCAAAAGGCAGGTTATTCTTGCACTTACCGAGGATCGTCAGCGTCTCGGCAACGACCTCGACCGTACCTGTCGCGATCTTCTTATTGATGGTGTCCTCGTCGCGCTTGACGACCTTGCCGGAGATCGTCACGGTACATTCGCGGTTCACGCCCTCGAGCAGCGCGTCGTCATGGACGACGACCTGCGTCACGCCGTACTGGTCGCGGATATCAAGGAACATTACGCCGCCGTGGTCGCGGATATTCTCCACCCAACCCGCAAGGCGTACCTCCTGTCCGATATGTTCCTCTCGTAAATCTCCGCAGGAAACGGAGCGATAGATATTTGCTTTCATTTCTTCATATTCCTTTCAAAAGAAATTGTCATTGCGAGGGCAAAGCCCGCGGCAATCTCAACCTCATTACAAGGCAAAATTCCCTATTCTGTAGTATTATAGCACAGTCATACGGCAAAATCAACAGTAAAATAGCTCCCCTCACAAGGAGGGGAGCCGAAAGATGAAGGATTCGGTTGAGATCGCGGCAGCTCTCTTGAGCTTTACGATAACAGCTTTAAATGATTACTTGAGGTAAGTCTGACCGCCGGGGCCGATCGCGCCGTTGACGTTGGAATTGGTGTTCTTCAGAACGTAAACACGCATGTTGCCCTTGCCGGTAGAAGGAACGCTCAGAGTGCCGTTGGTAACGGACTTCTGATCGCCGGAAACAGCGTCAATATAAGTGCCGTTGGGGATGTTCTTGAAGGTTGCGCCGTCGGTAACGGATACGCAGGCGAGGGAGTCAACGTTCTTGCCGTTGTAGTTGCCGGTATAGCGTCTGATAAACGACATACCGCCGGAAACATAGTTGCCGTTAGTGGTGTACTGACCCATCTGCAGAGCGGGAACCGCACGGCGGATCGCGTTGAGCTTTTGCAGGTGCTTGGAAAGCGTGCTGTTCAGCGTAGTCGCCATCGCGCCGGTCGCGTTGTTGTACTGAGAGAAGCCGGTGGTGTTGACCGTACCCTCGATCCTATCGCCGAAGTAGGCGCGGCCGGTATCAGCCAGAGCCATGTTGGGACCGTCGTCGATCTTGCAACCCTTCTGGAACTCGACCTCAGAGCCGTAGAACAAGCAGGGGATGCCGCGGAAGGTGAACATCAGGTTGAGGTTCTCCGCCCAAGCCTGAGTACCGCCGGTGTATCTGAAGTCCTGGCAGCTCTGGGGACTGTAGTCATGAGAATCGACATAGGTTACGTTCCATGAGGAATCGTTGAAGTACGGGTCCTCAGATAAAGCAGCGCCCCAACCGCCCTGGGCAGTATCGAAGTTCCAGTGCATGGTAAAGTCGATGACGCCGGTGCCGTTAGCCTTGCTGTAATCGGGCGTATGGTAATTCAAGCCTTGGAGATACACATTGTCGCTTTTCGGCAGTTTGCTGACGTCCTTATCGCCGTACACGTTAAAATGCTCTTTGGAGTTTTCGTTGTTCTGGCTCCAATCGGCAGGATTGTTGCTCCAGTTGGAAGTCCAAGGGCTCTGGGTCTCTTTCCATGTATAGAAGAAGCAGGAGTTGGACGGACCGCCCTCGTTCATGAACTCGTTCCATCTGGTGCAGACCTCGCCGAAGATAAAGAAGTTTTTGCTCTGCTTATACTGCGCAAACTTGGGGAAATACGCGCTGTTCAGCGTCCAGCGGTTCAGATGCTTTTCGGTATCCAGACGGAAAGCGTCCACGCCTAAATCGATATAATCCTGATAGGTGTTGGTGATATACTCGGCAACCTCGGGATTCTCTGTGTTGACGTCAACACAGTCGCCGGCGATGGAGCCCTGCTGCTCCAACCAGCTGCCCCATCCCATATTCTTCTCACGATGGTAGTGTTCCTTGGTGTTGCCGTACGTGCTTCCCTGATGCGCCTTCATGACGTTCAGTCTCGCCTGGAACTGCGCGTCAGGGTTCAAAGAATCATAGTCGGGATATGCTTTTTCAAGGTTGCTGCCTTTGACAACCTTCATACAATCGGTAGAGCCGAGATCGGAAATATTGGTGTATTCCTTCTCGAACATCTTTTCAAGATACTCTTCACCGAAGTTACTGGTGTGATTCCATACGACGTCCTGTACGATCTTCATGCCCCTATCGTGAGCGGCAGCAATAAGATCCTCATAGGTAAAATCAGAGCTTTCATAACGCGGATCGACTTTACCGAAATTCATCGCATGGTAGCCGTGGTAATCATAACCGGAGGCATTCTCGGCTACAGGCGTGATCCAGACAGCGGAGAAGCCCAGCGCTTTGATATAGTCGAGCTTATCGGCAAGACCCTTGAAGTCGCCGCGCCATGCGGGGTCGGAATCGGGGTTGTTCGCCTTTTTGTCCTCCCAGCAATGAACATTGTTGCCGGTATCACCGTCAAAGAAGCGGGTCGTGATGACGAAGTAGATGGTATCCTGACGCATATCGACAGCCTTGTAATCGTCCTCTTCATATGGGTTCTTCTTGCTGAAACGTCCGTTTCTGTACCACCACTCGCCGCTCGAACGGGTGAGCTCCTTGCTGAGCTGACCGGACAGATTCTGAGTACCGTCAGTCAGCAGGAAGTTGATTTTTGTCGTATTATTAAAAGAATAGGTGTACCATGTAGAGCCGGTCTGGGTCGGATCCAGAGACATCTTCACACCGGGATAGGTAGTTTCCTTGTTGGTGGGAAGCGCATTCCAGTAATAGATATAGGGAACCTTGTCGGGGCTGTCGACATGGATGATGATGCTGTCGGCAGCAGTTCCTGCCGCATCAACATCGGCTGCAAGAGCCTCGATATCGACGTCGGCGCCCTCATCGGCTAAGTCTTCATCAACCGCCTGCACAGAGATAACAGCAGCGGAGATGATCATCGCAAGGCTCAGCAGCAGAGCCAGTAAACGAGAAAGTTTCTTCATGTTCTGTTACCTCCTTTTAAGATTCTGCGGGGAATACTTTGATGATTCCCGCCACAAAACGCTGGATCAGCGTTGCGTCAATGATCGATACATCGTCATCGCCGTCGACGTCGGCGTTGCGCTCGTTCAGCGGAGTGGGCAGATAGACATTCGCTTCGGAACGCTGTATGAAGGTTGCGTCGAGAACCGTGACGTCGCCGTCGTCATCCGCGTCGCCGTAGAGTACTTCACCGACAGGCTCGGTCGGAGCGGGCGGAGCATCGGTCGGCTTGGGCTGAGTCGGAGCGGGAGGAGCATCGGTCGGCTTAACAGGAGGCTCGGTTGCGGGCGGATCGGTCGGAACGACGGTACCGACGCTGCTGAAAATATAAGAGCGATCGATCGTCTTGTTATCCGAGCCCTGTACGTTGATCGTAAGCGTATGCAAGCCAAGCTCGGTCGGTCTGAAGGTATAGCTCGTGTTGCGCGTGTAGTACGGAACATTAACGATATTGCCGGACGGATTCTTCACGGTATACTTGTAGAAGAGAAGATTGGTGCCGGTGTTGCCGCCGCCGGCCGTTACGTTAATGTTCACATTCGAACCGTTCTGAATGTCGCCGCCGTTCGGGGTAACGGTCTTGATGAAAGGAGCAACAACCGTGCTGCCGTCATCGATGATATAGCTCTTGGTGCGCTGATTGGTGTTGCCGGCGGTATCCTTGAAGTCGTAGGTGATGGTATAGGTACCGGTCGACTGAGGGATCCACTGTGCCTTGTTCGCCGTGCTGAAATCGGACAGAACCGTGGTGGAAGAGCCGTTCGAAACAGAGAACTTGTAGTAAACGGTTCCCTGACCCTCCGCTTCGGCGCTCAGGGTGATCCCTGTGCCGGCATACTGCGGAGACGCCAGATCGGTTACAAAGGAAGAGATCTGCAGCGGAGAAGTGTCATGGATGGACCATTCATTAGTCTTGTTGTTCCAGCTGTAATCTTTGCCCGGGAAGGTAAGATCAGCGGTCTGAGAAGCACCGTTGTTACTGAAAATGATCGAAGTGAACTTGCTGTTGGTGACCTCATAGCGCCAGGTGTTGCCGCCGATATTGGTCATTTCAACGCCGGGCCATCCTCCGTTTTCGACCTTCGGAGAACCGCCCCACATATAAGCGGTGACCTTTGCCCAGCCGGCTTCGTTCTCACAGTAGACATAGGTCTTGCCCGAAGTGCCTCCGCCCTGTGTCGGCTGAGGCGTGGTGGGCGTGTTATTGCCCTGAGTAGGCTCGGCAACAGTCGGTGTGTTCTCATGCACGCTCCAATTTTCTGTGGAATTGTCATAGATATAGCCCGAGCCGGGGAAGTCCATATCCTTTGTCTGCGTTTGATTGCTGCCGATGTTGAAAATGATCTTGGCGTAAGATTTGGAGTACTGATAACGCCAGATATTATCACCGACATTGGTCATTTTTTCGCCCGGCCAGTTGGCATTTTTATCGCTGTCGCTGTTCCACATATACGCGTAGACAGCGCTCCAGCCTGCCGTGTTTTTGCAGTAGACATAACCGCCTGCGGCGCCGGTATCCGCAAGCTCTTTGATCGGCGGCCGATCGTCGTTGTTGTTTGAGCCATCATAAGAAATTACATCCGCGCCCGTGTCGGCAAGCTTGTCGGCTTCTTCCGCACGAACGGTCAAAGCAAACGTCAGCATCGTGACAAGCAGCGCGAGACAAAGCAAAAGCGAAACCGCGCGCTTTGTCTGTTTACCCGTTGATCTCATGATAGTTCCCTCCTTTTCATGTTAATCTAAGATAATCCTAGTTATAATTATTATACTAAATAAAGTCAATTTTAATTTTCCGAAAAGGAATAATGAGTCGCTTAATAATGCACAATTTTTTTGTTGATAAATTGGAGATCATACACCAATGTGCTGTAAAAAAAATTAACGCAGTGAATAAAGATTTCACTGCGTAATTTTTATCCGTTATGATCGCACGAAAAATACTTTTTCCATCCGTATCCCGCAATAAAAATCAGTGCCCTTTGATCCTGTCCCAATACGCCTTATACGCCTGCTCGGTCTTGTTGTCGCCGCACTCGTAATAGGTATGATCGGCGATATCGTCGGGCAGGTACTGCTGAGGGATCCAGTGGTTCGGATAGCTGTGGGGATAGAGGTAATGCTGACCCTTTTCAGCGCGCTCCTCGCCGTCAAAATGCACGTTTTGCAGTTGACGGGGAACCACCTGTCCGAGGCCCGCTCTGACGTCCTCCTGCGCGGCGGAGATCGCGTTGACGCCGGAGTTGGACTTCGGCGCCAGACAGACCATGATCACCGCGTCGGCGAGAGGGATCCGCGCCTCGGGGAAGCCGACCTGCATCGCGATATCCACGCAGGATTTGACGATCGGAATGATCTGCGGATAAGCCAGCCCCACGTCCTCGCACGCGCAGACGACCAGTCTGCGGCAGGCGGAGATCAGATCGCCCGACTCTACCAGTCGCGCCAGATAAAACAGCGCCGCGTCGACGTCGGAGCCGCGCATGCTTTTCTGGTACGCGGAAATGACGTCGTAATGAGAGTCGCCGTCGCGGTCATAACGCGCTCCGGAGCGCTGCGTCAGGGACTTCGCGAGCGCCTCATCGACGGTGATGACTTCTTCCCCCTCCCCTGCGATCACGCATAACTCGACGGCGTTGAGCGACTTGCGAACGTCGCCGCCGCAGGATGAGCAGATATGCGCCTTTGCCTCATCCGAAAAGATGATCTCCCTGCCTTTTTCCTCAGACAGGATACGGATGGCGCGGTCGACCGCTTTCAGTATTTCTTCCGGCTCTACAGGACGGAATTCGAAGACCGTCGAGCGGGAAAGGATCGCGTTGTAGATGTAGAAATACGGATTTTCGGTCGTGGAGGCGATCAGGGTGATCGAGCCGTTCTCAATGAACTCGAGAAGGGTCTGCTGCTGCTTTTTGTTGAGATACTGGATCTCGTCGAGATACAGCAAAACGCCGTTCAAGCCTTCAAAGGTATTCAGTGAGGATACGATCTCTTTGATATCGGCGGTAGACGCAGTGGTGCCGTTGAGCTTTTTGAAGCTGCGGTTCGTGATGCGCGCGATATAGGTGGCGAGGGTCGTTTTGCCTACCCCCGAGGGACCGTAGAATATTAAATTGGGGATGTTGCCGCTTTCGATGATCCTTCTCAGCGGTCGCCCGGGAGCAAGAAGCTCCTTCTGACCGACGATATCGTCGAGGCTTTCGGGTCTTAATCGATCTGCAAGGGGAGTGTTCATGATTCTTCCTCCTATCGCGTCATTGCGAGCCCTTTAGGGCGTGGCAATCCCACAAAGGTTCGCAGCAGTTTGAACAAAGAGGAGCACAGCTTCTATGACAAGGGGATTCCCACGTCGCTGCGCTCCTCGGAATGACAATTATAGATTATTCGTACAGTGGGTACTTCTCGCACAGCGCCGCGACCTTGGCGTTGACGGCGTCCTTATTGCCCTCAAAGTCCTTGATCACAAGGCTGATGCACTCGGCGATCACGTCCATATCCTCTTCGACCAGACCGCGGGTCGTCACGGCGGCGGTACCGATACGGATACCGGAGGTGACGAACGGAGAAAGCGGCTCGCCGGGGATGGTGTTCTTGTTGACGGTGATATGCACCTCGTCGAGGTTATGCTCCAGCTCCTTGCCGGTCACGCCGTCCTCGCGCAGATCCATCAGCATGACATGGTTGTCGGTGCCGCCGGATACGAGCTTGTGACCGCGCTTGACAAGACCGTCGGCGAGCGCCTTGCAGTTCTTGACGACCTGCTCGGCATACACCTTGAACTCAGGCTGCATCGCCTCTTTGAAGCATACCGCCTTGGCGGCGATGATGTGCATCAAAGGACCGCCCTGCATACCGGGGAAGCATGCCTTATCGATCGCCTTGGCGTACTCTTCGTTACAGAGGATCATGCCGCCGCGGGGTCCGCGGAGGGTCTTATGGGTGGTGGTGGTGACAAAGTGAGCATAAGGAACCGGACTGGGATGAACGCCGCCCGCTACAAGACCTGCGATATGAGCCATATCGACCATCAGATAAGCGCCGACAGCATCGGCGATCTCTCTGAACTTGGCAAAATCGATCTCTCTGGGATAGGCGGAAGCGCCGCAGACGATCATCTTCGGCTTGCACTCCTTCGCGATCTCGAGCACCTTATCATAATCGATGCGGTGGGTCACGGGATCAACGCCGTAGCTGACGACATTGAAGTACTTGCCGCTGATGTTGACGGGCGAGCCGTGAGTCAGGTGACCGCCCTCGGAAAGATTCATGCCCATGATGGTATCGCCGGGCTGA
>JAFRBD010000044.1 GCA_017405065.1 Ruminococcus sp.
CAGGTATTGAACTTCCCTATGCCATTAATGAAAAAGCCGCCGATGTTGACGGTGACGGTGATGTGACAATCATCGACGTCACCTGTATCCAACGATATCTCGCAGGAATCGAAGTTCCTTATGCAATCGGTGAACCCGTCTCAGCATGATCGCATCCAAATGGCAGACTGAATTTTGAATACATTGACAAATTAAAAGTCGACCGCCCGAAAGCATAACGCGATCGGGCGGTTTTCGATATTGGGTATTGGATATTTGTTATGCTAACAATCTACTTCGTCGGGATTCAAGCCCGAGCCGCCGCAGTATGCCTGTGTATAGAACGTTTGCATAACAGGATTAATCGATTATATCTATACTGTTATACTGTTGTTATAATAGCTCCGATTTGATAATAAAAACGGGTTCTCTATTCCTTGTTTGGCAGCTCAAATATTGACGCCGTTTTTCGAAATGATGGGAACGGGTATGAACCTGACAGATAGGAACAAATTCTTGACAATAGCGCCAACCAAGCTGCAATACAGCAAATAAAGCCGCGGTCAAGTGAGATAAGTATCCTTTATGATCCGGAATTATTACCTTTACCGACATACTTCATCATCGCGTGGAAGATTGTTACTTTGCCTTTGCAGCTCTGAGCCGATCGCAGTCCAGTTTGCCGAATTTATGCCCGAGCAGGACGATCTGACTTTGCAGGCAGTAATTGTTGACGGCTACCGTCAGAAACTCGAATACGGCGTTCACGGAAATGATCACAGCCAGCGCCTCCGCCTTGATGCCGAGCTGTGAGAACAGGATCGAGAAGCAGACGGTCGTGCCGCCGATCACCGGCGGTGTTGCCACCGAGAGGATGAAGGACAACAGGAATGCCGCGAGCAGCCATGCCCATGTTACTTTGATCCCGTACAGATCCGCCGTAAACAGGCTGCACGCCGTGAATACGATGCAGTATCCGGGACGGAACAGGATGCTGCCGAGATTATAGGCAAGCGGCGCATAGTCCGCGTCTACCCCAAGAGGGCCGATCAGTGTGTCGATGGTAGTGACGAACGCCGCGCCGACGTTGGCGCTGGATAGGGATATCATAAACGGGGGCAGCAGTTTGTGGATGTAGGTTCGCACGTTTACCTTCAGCCGGATACAGACGACCAGCGTATACGCGATGAGGGTCACGGCTTCGCCCGCAACAACAATCAGCAAAAGCTTCCAGAAGCCCGAAATCACCGCCAGCTGACCGGACATAATCAGTCCTGAGACCATCAGTCCGACATAGATGGGAATGAAATAATTGAGAGAGGTATTAGAGAGGATGGCGACGATGTTGACCTCGTCAAAAATTTCGGTCAGGCGGTCCGCCTTCTGTCCCATTTTCAGCATGGTGATACCGAACATCACGCCGATAATGATGATATGTACGGAATTGAACTCCAGAATCGGCGCGAGAATATTATTCGGCACAAAGTCGATCAGGATATCGAAAAAATCATAGAAGTCGATCGATACCCGGGAAGACATACCGAAGGTCATACCCGGCACCATCCACGCCGTGTTCAGCAGGGTAAGAACGAACGCCACCAGCAGGAAGCTGCGGATCATCCGTTTTCCGATGTTGCTGAACGTCGAGATATCCCCGAGCCGCACGATACCGAGGACGATGGCGCCAAAACACAACAGCGTCGCCATCACGCAGAGAAGTCCCGTAAACGCGTTGGTGATCGGCGTAATGATCCGCTCGGCTATGACAGGAGCGGTATCGGGTGCGATCGCTGTGAACAGCAGCCCGAAAATCACGCCGATCACGATGCCGAGGAGAATAGCGACGAGCTGACTGACACGCCGTTTTCTCGGCGATGTGAAGGTGACGAGATTCGCGCCGCCGCGATATTTCCACGCGCGGTTCAGCCCGCCGGAATTTGCCAGCAGCGAGCCCATGACGGACGCTGCGGAGTCGTCGCTCTCCTTAAAGGGATCGTAGCGCTCGCCCTTGACCTTCAGCGATACGCGGAAGGTTCCGAAGAAACGGGAAAAGCGCAGCGACGCCACCGCTTTTTCCGAGAGCGCGTCACGGTATTTGAGGATCGTCTCTTCCAGCATAAAACGCAGGCGCAGCGCGTCCTTCGGATCGATCTTTTCCTTTGCCAGGACTTCTTCCGTCTCTCCGACGTAACGGTCTATCTCCGCCGCAGTCAGTTCAAACTTGTCTTGTATGGTTCTTTCCATGATCAGATCGCACTTCCTTTCCGGGCAAGCATATATCTCTATGCTGTTGACCGCATTGATTTTTGCTCCTCTATCGCTACCGTTACGATATCGCCGACCACGTTGATCGCGTTCTGGAGAGCGCCGAAAAATACTTCGGCATAGATCGCGACCAGGATCAGCTCTTTTGCCTGCAGGTAGAATGTGATGATCAGCATACCGATCAGGATCGACCCCGGCTGGTTCGGCGCGCCGATGGACAGGAACAAAACGAGGACCGTGATCCCGATGATTTGCAGCAGGGAAACATCAATTCCCAGCATATGGATAAAAATCATGGAGATCAGCATGATCAAAAAGCAGTTGCCGTCCTGATTGGTCTGAGCAAGGATCGGCAGTTTTGCCGAGATACGTTTTCTGTTAAATCCATATACGCGCGAACAGTATCTGATGTTGAAAGGGAGCGCGTCAATGGCTGAATTGATCTTGTAGTTTTCCCAGAGCAGCGGAGGAAACTTTTTGACGAACGGAATGATCCTGACGCCGCCGATCAAAAGCCGTATCAGATAAAACGCCGCCATCACGATCAGGCTAAGAAATACGACGCCGACAAATTCAACTATAACGAGAAGATTGATAAAGCCGTCCGTTAAGAGCGATGAGAGAATCGCCAGAAAGCAGAAGAACGGCAGAGTAAACATCACGACGTTCAGCATTTTGGAAAAGAATGTCAAACAGACGTTGACCCCTTTTTGCATGACGTCAAAATACTCTCCGACCGAACAGAAAGCGTATGTGGTAAGCAGCGCGAGGATAATGATCGGGAAGGGCAGGTAGGTTTCAAAGGGCTCAAAAATACTGCTCGGCAGCAGGGAGGAAATAAACTGAGTAGCGCTCATTCCGCCTTCGAAGGCATTGGTCCC
>JAFRBD010000045.1 GCA_017405065.1 Ruminococcus sp.
ACCTGCCTACACGATGACAGGTGGGTGCCCGCCCTGCGGCTTTAGGCTCCCTTCGTCCATACGGATGGGAGGTCTGCACACCGCCGAAGGAGCTAAGCTCCCGATTTAAGGGTTGTAGGGTTATTTGCGATCGATACGCGGATCAGGTAGGATATTGACTTGGTTATTAGGTTGTCAGGGGAGGGATCATTCCTCGTCGTCGACGTCGTCGAAAAGCTCATCAAAATGCTTCTCAAAAACTGCGCTTAACTCATCCAGCAGAGCGTTGTCCTCGACCTCGGCGAGCTGCTCCTCGCCGTCCTCCTCGATGACTTCCATGATGTAATATTCGCCGCTGTCCTCAACGGTCTCTTCGGCTGAATCAAAGATGGGATACAGGGCGTAAAAAACGCCTTTTTCATTCTCGATGATATCGAGGATCTCAAAGTTGTGTTCGACGTTGTCTTCGTCGATCAGGGTGATCAGATCGGGCTTATATTCGTTATCCATATTTCTTCCTCAAGCTTCTTGTTTCTATGCTTCAATTTTACTATGTCAAAGGCGTGAAGTCAAGAGATTTTCGTAAGATTTCACACAGAAAAACATAGGAATTTTCGACAGAAAAAGACGCAGATTTTCTACTTGTTTTATTATGCGGTATTTTGCGAGAATATATTGAAAAAACTGCCGAAATATAGTATAATAATTTAGATTGCAGACCTTGTATTTCGGCGGATGATCTCGGTGCAAAGAATATGTTTCCGGTTTCTCCGCATAGTAATGATTGTACACCTTGTTGGGGAGGGGCTTGCTCCTCCCGTATCGATCGGTTGCGGGCAGCGCCCGCTATATCGTAACGGAGGAAGTATGTTGCTCTTACCGTATGACCGTTTACCTCAGAAGTTTCAATGTACGGAGGTTAAACAATACTATGACATTCTGGACAAAAAACGTCTGAGCTTGTTTTTGAAGCGCGTGACGGATATCGTTCTGTCGCTGATCATGATCGTCATTCTGCTGCTTCCGATGGTGGTGATCGCGGTGATCATCAAGGCTACTTCCAAAGGTCCCGTGCTGTATAAGCAGGAGCGTGTGACCACCTACGGAAAACGCTTTCGTATCTGGAAATTCCGCACGATGACCGTCGGCGCGGATCAAAAGGGCGCGCTGGTGACTTCGGCTAACGATAACCGTGTGACAGGTATCGGCAAAACGCTGAGGAAGTTCCGCCTTGACGAGCTGCCGCAGGCGTTTCATGTGCTGTCCGGCAAGATGAGCTTTGTCGGCACCCGTCCCGAGGTCGTCAAGTATGTGGAGCATTACACACCCGAGATGATGGCGACGCTGCTGATGCCGGCGGGCGTCACCTCGCTCGCTTCCATCAAATTCAAGGACGAGGATGCGATGATCGGCGACGTCAGCGATCCCGGGGAAGTAGATCGCATTTATGTGGAGGAGATCCTTCCGAAAAAGATGGAATACAATCTCGAATATATCAGCCGTTTCGGCTTCCGCAGAGATATCTGTTTGATGTTTGCGACAGTGAAAAACGTCGTTTCATAAAGCCGCGTCATTGCGAGGGCTTTAGCCCGCGGCAATCCCGCAAAGCGGCGCGCCGCTTTCTCTGTTGTATCAAACATGATCAATAATACTGTTATTTGATATTGTTTTCATCTGCATGAATCAAATTGTATCATCAACCTTTATCGAGGGTGATTATGAGTAAGTTCAAAAAGGCTGTTCTGGATACCTCGCTGTTCCGGCGCAGTTATGTGGTTTGCCTCTTTTGCAGTAATATTTCCTTTGTGCTGATACCGGCGTATCTGGTGCTGATATTCCTGTTCTTCTGGGGCGTTTTTCTCATGATATATAACGAGCGCAGGAACCGTACGGTGTTCAAGACCCGCTATGGGTTGTGGCTGCTGGCGTTTGTCTTGACCTCGCTGCTGACGGTGGTCACGCATCTGGCAAGCTCGTTATTATATAACGCGTACAATCTGATCATGGTGCTCCATGTGGCGATGTGCTTCTTTGTGTTTTACTCGGTACACACCGAAAAGGAACTCAACTTCCGCCGCGAGCTGTATTCCGTCTGCCGGTTTATCGTCTATTGCTCGACGGTGCTCGGGATACTGGGACTGGCGTTTTTGATGGCGGAGATCAGCTTTGAGGTACTGTGGTTCAAGTTCATTATTTTTGAGAACCGCTTTGACGGCATGTTCGTCAATCCGAACCAGCTCGGCTTTATCGCCGTTGTCGCGATTTTCTGCAGTCATATGCTGCTGAAAAAGGACTTTATCGCGATATCGGGGCGCGAGCGCGTCAGCCGTATCTGGATCGGCTCCTGCGTCGCGGTCAACGCGATCTCGCTGCTTTTGTGCGACAGTAACGGCGCGATGGTCCTGATGATAGGATACGCGATCTTCTTTGTGATATACAAGATGTTCGGTTCGGAGTCGAGGTTCAGCGTCTTGCAGATCATCACCAAGTCGGCGGCGTGTCTGTTGGCGGGGGCGGTGATCGTCGCGTCGGTGTTTTTTGTCCGCAACATCACGCAGGCGGGTTTTGTTCAGATCATGAAAGCGACCTCCGAATCAACGATCGTTTCGTCAGACAGCCTGACCGATCAGATCGTACATGATGAGGCGGTCGTGACCTTTGAGCATGAGAACAAGAACCTCGATTCGGGACGCTTCAAGCTCTGGAAACAGGCGGCGAGGATGTTCATGGAGAATCCGATATTCGGTATCGGCAAGGGCAATATCTATGAGTACGGCAACCGCATGTTTGAGGACGGCATCAAGTTCTCGAAAAGCTACGGTGCGCTGGCGCCGATCATGACGGATTTTCATAACGGATACATCACGATCCTGGTCTGTTCGGGCATTATCGGCTTTGTGCTTTTCTGTATCTTCGGACTGCGCTTCTTCAAGCATATCACGATGCATGTATTCCGTGACGACAGCCTGAAGGAAAGCGTCCTGCCGTGCATGTATTCGTTCTTGTGCGCCTATGCGATCTATTCGTTTATCGAGGTCGGCTTGCTGTATAACGTGAATTTCATGGTCATCTTCTTCTGGCTGATCTTAGGCTATACATCCTGCTTCCTCGTGAAATACGAGCCCGACAGTGAACTCGGAACCTTTGTTTTATTCGGCAAAACCTTCCGCAGAGGACTTTTATAATGGGCGATTGACGAGATACCCTATTGAAAAATGTATGAAACAGCGGTTATATCCGATAATATCCGTGGTGATGTACAGTGAAATTCTATATTCAGCGTGATACCTCGTCGATTGACGCGCGGTATCAGGTAGCAGATGAAAACGGAAAGCTTCGCTATACCGTGACGGGAAAACGCAATCCCTCCGGCGAGAGCATCCGCCTCAAAACACCCGACGGCGAAACGGTATGCAAGATCCGGATGCTGGGCTTTTCTGCGTTGTCGATCTTCAGCATCAGCTCAGGGAACGAGAGCATGCGGCTGAATGTCGCCGTGGGCAGCGGCAGGGCGTCGGTGCGTTTTCGCGGTATCAGCTTTTTCGTGCGGGGCGATGTGTTCATGGGCTCTTACGACATCCTTGACGCGGACACAGCTCCTGTATGCGCGGTGGGCAAGGATTTTTCCCGGGGATGTACCCAGCTCGATCTGCAGCAAACCGACAGAGAGATCTTCTGTCTGGCGACGGCGATCTGCATCGACAGCCTGAACGTCGGCAGCATCCCCGCTTTACAGATGACATAAAATTGCAGGGGAGGGGCTTGCTCCTCCCGCAATCAAGCGATCAGCGGTCAGTAATCTTTGATGAAAGTAAACTTAGACAGATAGAAAGGATCAATCATATGGACAAGTTATTACGGTTATTAGGCGAGAATTCTTCTTACACGACGGCAGAGCTTTCGATGATGCTCGGCGAGCCGGAGGACGCGATCAAGGCGCGCATCAGGGAATATGAGGACAGCGGTGTGATTCGCGGCTATCAGGCGGTCGTCAACTGGGACGATGTTCCCGACGCGGGCGTGATGGCGATGATCGAGCTCAAGGTGACCCCTCAGATGCAAAAAGGCTTTGACGATATCGCGGAAAAGATCCTGGCATATGACGAGGTGGAATCCGTCTATCTGATGGCGGGCGCTTACGATCTGTTACTGACCGTTAACGGCAGGACGATCCAGGATGTATCCTCCTTTGTCGCCAAGCGTCTGGCTGCGATGCACGGTATCCTGTCTACCTCGACGCACTTTATCCTCAAGCGCTATAAAGAAGACGGCGTGCCGCTGGTCGATAAGAAAGAAGACGGAAGGGAAATGATTTTTTGATGGATTATTCCAAGAAACTGACGCCGTCGATCCAATCGGTAAAACCCTCCGGTATCCGCCGATTCTTCGATATCGTCAATGAAATGGATCATGTGATCTCCCTGTCGGTCGGCGAACCCGATTTCCGAACGCCGTGGCACGTGCGTCAGGCGGGTATCGCTTCACTTGAAGAGGGAAAGACCTGGTATACGCCGAACCGCGGCTTTAAAGAGCTGTGTGCGGAGATCACAAAATTCTATAAAAGAAAATACAATGTTACATACGACCCTAAGACGGAATGTGTCGTGACGGTCGGCGGCAGCGAGGCGATCGACAATGCGATCCGCTGTCTGGTATCAAACGGGGACGAGGTGCTGATCCCTCAGCCGTCCTTCGTCTGCTACGAGCCGCTGACGATCATGGCGGGCGCGACTCCCGTTATCATCCGGACAAAGGCGGAGAACGCCTTTCGCCTGACGCCCGAAGAGATCGAGGAAAAGATCACCGATAAGACCAAGCTGCTGATCCTGCCGTATCCGAACAATCCGACCGGCGGCATCATGGAGCGCGCGGATCTGGAGGCGATCGCCGGCGTCATCAAAAAGCACGACCTGATGGTGCTTTCCGACGAGATCTATTCCGAGCTGACCTATGAGGGCAAGCGTCACGTGTCTATCGCGTCCATTGACGGTATGTGGGAACGTACCGTGGTCATCAACGGCTTTTCCAAATCCTATGCGATGACCGGCTGGCGGCTCGGCTACGCGCTCGCTCCCAAGGAGATCTGCGCGATGATGGTCAAGCTGCATCAGTTCTGCATCATGTCCGCGCCGACAACGGCACAGTACGCCGCGATCGAGGCGCTCCGCAACGGCGACGAGGATATCGAAATGATGAAGAGCGAGTATGACATGCGCCGCCGCTTTGTGGTCGGTTCGCTGAATCAAATGGGGCTGACCTGCTTCAATCCCGAGGGCGCTTTCTATTGCTTTCCCTGTATCCGGTCGACGGGACTGAGCAGCGAGGAATTCTGCACCCGTCTGCTGCAAAGCAAGCATGTCGCTCTGGTGCCCGGTTCCGCGTTCGGCGAATGCGGCGAGGGCTATGTGCGCCTGAGTTATTCGTATTCCATCAAGCATCTGACGCGCGCGATGGAGCTGATCAAAGAGTTTTTGAAGGAATTGCAAGATGAAAGCAACGGTTAAAGCCCCCGCAAAAATCAACCTCACGCTCGATATCGTCGGCAAACGACCCGACGGCTATCACGACGTCGCGATGGTGATGCAGACGGTCTCGCTCTACGATACCGTTACCGTCGAAACGGCAGACGGCGAGGGGATCGAAGTATCCTGTCCCGCATACCCCGATGTGCCGACCGACGACAGCAATATCGTGTGTAAGGCGGCAAAGGCGTTCTTTCAGACAACGAATGTTCAGCCGAAGCCGCTGAAGATCACGATCGATAAAGTGATCCCCACGCAGGCGGGATTGGCGGGCGGTTCTTCCGACGGCGCGGCGGTCGTGCTGGCGCTGAATCAGTTGTTTGCGACACATCTGAAGCCGGAGGAGATGGCGGAGATCGGCGCCCGCTTCGGCTCCGACGTTCCGTTTTGTCTGTTGGGCGGTACGATGCTCGCGACCGGTACCGGCACGACGCTGAAAAAACTGCGCGCCCTGCCCTCCTGTTATATCGTGATCTGCAAGCCGGCGGTCTGTGTGTCCACGGCGGCGGCTTATGCCGCTTGCGACGCGCGGCAGCCAAAGGGCTTCCTCTACACCGACGAGCTGATCAAACGGCTGTACAGCCGTGATATCCGCGGTGTGGCGACCTGTCTGTACAACGAGTTCGAACAGGTGATGGAGCTGCCCGAGATCAATGAGATCAAAAAGCAGATGCTGTCTTGTAAGGCGCTGGGCGCTTCTATGAGCGGCTCCGGTTCGGCGGTCTACGCGATATTTCTCGATAAGAAAAAAGCGGAGAAATGCGTTAATATTCTGAAAGAGAAATATAATATAGTTTTTCTGACGGAGCCTTTGAAAGAGGGCTGCCGTGTGGAAGAAATTATTCATTAAAAGAATTATCTGAATAAACCAAACATTACCTGCCAAAGATGATAACAAGACCATTAAAGGCAGGTAATTCTTTTGAAGAAATATATTCATCTTCTGGTACTTTCGGTCATGCTGGCGGGCATGATCCTCTCCCTCCCGTTTTTTGATTCCTGTGAAGAATTAACGGATGATGTGCTGCGCGTACATATCCTGGCGAATTCCGATTCCGCCGCCGACCAGAGCCTCAAGCTCAGCGTGCGCGACAGGGTCGTGGAGGGCTGCTCCGATTACTATGACGGATGCGACGGAAAGGAAGAGGCGCTTGAAGTGACAAGAGAGCATCTTCCTGAGATCGAAGCGCTGGCGCGTGAAGAGATCCGCCGTCACGGCTTTTGCTATCCCGTGCATGCCGAGGTGAGCGAGATGTATTTCAATACCCGTATCTATGACGATTTCACGATGCCGGCAGGCCGGTACGACGCCCTGCGCCTGACCATCGGCAGCGGCGGCGGTCAGAACTGGTGGTGTGTGATGTATCCCTCGCTGTGTGTCGGCGCGGCGAGTGAAAGCGAGATGAAGGAGTCGCTCGATGACGGCGAATACAAGGTCGTCACATCGGATAAGTACGACTTTCGCTTCAAGATCGTTGAGTACTGGGAGAGCTTCCGCTCGTGGTTTCGATGATGTGCTGAAAAGAGTACATGTGATGGTTTATGATATATTTACAATAAGGAAAGATGCCGACAACTGCACACTTTCACTGCATACGGAGGAAATATGCTGCGTTTTGTATTTGGCCGTTCCGGCTACGGAAAAAGTGAATATCTGCGCCGATATTTTGCGCAGTTGGCAAAGGACGGAGAAGAAAAGCTCCTGTTTCTGGTGCCCGATCAGATCTCCTTCGAGACGGAGGCGAGGTTCCTCGACCTGCTCGGTCCCGCGCTGTCGCGCAATATTCTGGTGCTGGGATTTTCGCGCCTGTGCGACTATGTATTCGATATGACGGGCAACCGCTTTGCGACCTTCGCGGACGACGGTGTGCGCCATCTGATGATGAGCCTTGCGCTCGAACAGGTATCGGATCAATTGACCGTATTCGATAAGCGCTCCAATGCCTCGGATCTGCGCGAGCTGATGCTCTTAGCCGTGAAGGAGTACAAAAAATGCGCGATCGGATCCGACGACCTCCGTAAGGCGGCTGAGGCGACTGAGGACGCGACCCTGCGCGGCAAGCTCGAGGATACCGCCTTGGTTTACGACGCGTACAGCGCTGTGATGGAGCGCAGCTACATGGATCCGCTGGACTCGCTGTCGAAGGTTAGCGAGCTGCTGACCGATCATCGGCTGTTTGCGGGCTATACCGTCGCGCTCGACGCGTTTTACGGCTTTACGGCGCAGGAATACGACGTGATCGAACCGATCATGACGATGTGCAGGGAGATGGTCGTCGCGCTGACCGACGACTGCCGCGAGGACAGCGAAAGCCTGTTTTTCGTTCCCCGCCGTACACGCAGGAGGCTGACGCGTATCGCGCGCGGGCACGATATCGAGATCGCGCCGCCTGTCGAGATGATGACGCCGTACCGTTTTCACAGCGACGCGCTGATCGCGCTGGAGGAGAACGCTTATCGTTTACATAAAGAACCGTTTGCCGATGAAAGCGGCGCGGTGACGGTGTACCGTGCCGCACAGATCTACGATGAATGTGATTTTGTCGCGCGGACGATCCGTTCGCTGATCGAGAACGGTTACCGATTCCGCGATATCGCGGTGATCGCGCGTTCGTCGGATCCTTACGCCGGTATCCTCGATGTCTGTCTGGATAAATACGGGATCCGTTATTTTATGGATGAACCGCAGAACATCGACGCCATGCCGATCGTGCGTCTGGTGACTGCCGCGTTCGATATCGTCAACCGCGGTTTTCAGCGCGAGGATGTGCTTCTGCTGCTCAAGACGGGACTGTGCTCCTGCAGCGTGGAAGAGATCGCGGAGTTTGAGAACTATCTGTTTGTCTGGGATATCGGCGGACGACGCTTTTACGATCCCTTTACCGACTGTCCCGACGGCTTCACCGACGAGATGAGCCCCGCTCAGGAAAAGCAGCTGCAGCGTATCGAAGCGCTGCGCGCCGATATCATCGGCAAACTCAAAAGGTTTGCGAAAGCGATCAGGGATACCGACGGCAGGACGATCGCCAAGGCGCTGATGAAGCTGATGTACGACCTGCAGGTCGACGATAATATCAGCAGGCTGTGCGATCGCTTTGAAGCGCAGGGGGAGGAGGAGCGCGGCGCGGATCTGGTACGCATGTGGAACGTGCTGTGTGAGATCCTTGACAAGACGGTCGCGGTGATCGGAGATTACCGCCTCTCGTCCAAGCGTTTTGCAGAGCTGTTGTATACCGGTTTTGCCGCGTCGCAGGTCAGCACGATCCCGCGCGGCGCAGACGAGGTGGATATCTCGACCGCCGATCGCTCGCTGATCTCCGATAAGAAAGCTGTCTTTCTGATCGGCGTGCTCGAGGGCGAGTTCCCGCATACGCCGGTCGAAGCGGGGGTGTTCACCGACGACGAGCGCGTTCGCCTGAAAGAAATGCGGCTCCCGCTGTCCGATTCGATCGAGGAGCTGATCGCGACCGAGCGCTACTACGCCTATTCCGCGCTGACCGCTGCCTCAGAGCGGCTGTATCTCAGCTTTCCCGCTGCTGATATGCGCGGCGAGCAGCTGACCCCGTCGGAAATGATCGGCGATGCGCAGCTGAGCCTGCCGTGCTTGGATTTTGTGAATTATGATACCACGCCCTTGACCGAACATCTGCGCTCCAAGCGCGCCGCGTTCGATTATTGGATCGCCCGCTATCACAGCAAAAGCCCCGGGATCGCGGCGCTGAAAGCCTATTTCAAAGAGGATGAAGAGTATCGGGATATTCTGAATTCGATCGAGAACGCCCTCAGCCGACGCGCAAGAAGAATCAGGGATACCGCTCTGACCAAAGAGCTGTACGGCAGGGAGATGCGTTTATCTTCAACTAAGATCGACGTTTATCATAAATGTCCGTTCCGCTGGTTCTGCGAGTACGGGCTGCATATCCGCGAGCGCCGCAAGGCGACGGTGGACGCGCTGGAATACGGCACGCTCATGCATCATATCTTCGAGGTCTTCTTCGGCTCCTACAGCCGCGAGGAGTATACCCGGATGGACGAGAGCGAGATCGAGGGGATCGTTTCGGATATTCTCGACGACTATATCGAAAAGCACTTTGGCGGAACAGAAGGCAAGAGTGACCGCTTTCTCTATCTTCTGTACCGCATCAAATCGACCGCGACCAAGCTGGTTTGCCATATGGTACAGGAGCTCAGTCAGAGCGATTTCACTCCCGTTGATTTTGAGCTGGGCGTCGGTACGGATATCCCCGATTATTCGGTGGAGCTCAAAGACGGTCTGCGCCTGACGGTGCGCGGCAGCGTCGACCGCGTCGACCGCTGTGACGCGGACGGCAAAAGCTACATCCGTGTGATTGACTATAAAACAGGCGTCAAGGAATTCAACCTCAACGACCTTGTGTACGGCTTGAACTTACAAATGTTCATTTATCTGTATGCCATTCGTGAGAACGGCGGCGAGCGGTACGGTGAGATCACGCCTGCGGGCGTACTGTATATGCCGGCGGTATCGCCGACGGTATCTGCCGATCCCGATACGCCTCAGGCGAAGATCCGCGCCGAGGTGCTGAAGAAATATATGATGAAGGGCGTGATCCTCGACGACGCCGAAGTCGTCGCACACATGGAGCGCGACGGCGAGGGAAAATACATTCCCGCAAAGCTCAAAGACGGTACCGTGACCGCTTCGGCAGGGAGTCTTGCGACCCTCGAGGAGCTCGGCGCGATCTTCCGCCGTATCGATACCTTGACGGCGCAGATGGCGCAGTCGCTCTATGACGGCGACGTCGCCGCCCGTCCGCTCAAGAGCAAGAAGTATGACGGCTGCGCCTTTTGCGCCTACCAAGCGGTTTGTCTGAGAGAAGAGGACGATCCCTGCCGCGAGGCACAGGACAGAACGCCCGAAGAGGCGCTCGAGGAACTCAAACGGGAGGAGGATACCGATGAAACGTAAGTGGACAGAGCATCAGCTCGATGCGATCACCGCGCGCGGCGGCTCCGTGATCGTTTCCGCCGCCGCAGGCTCCGGCAAGACCGCCGTGCTGGTCGAGCGGGTGATCCGCCTGATCACCGAACCCGAAAACGGCGTTGACGCCGACCGCATCTTAGTCGTTACCTATACCCGCAAAGCCGCCGCAGAGCTGAAAACCAGATTGAAAGAAGCGCTGACCGACTGTATCCGCCGCGATCCTTCCGACGCCTTCCTCCTGCGCCAGCAGTCGCTGTTGTCCAAAGCGCATATCTCCACGGTGGATTCGTTCTGCATGTCGCTGTGCAGGGAATATTTCTATCTGCTGGATATCGACCGCAGCATCCGTATCGCGGACGCTGGCGAGCTGAGCGTTCTGCGGTCTGACGCGATGCGTCTGACGCTCGATGTTCTGTATGAGCGCAGGGATCCGAAGTTCTACCGTCTGGTGGAGACCTTTGCTTCGGCGCGCGACGACAGCCGCCTCGAGGACAATATCTATCAGCTGTATGATTTTTTGCGCTCCCATCCGTTCCCCGACCGCTGGCTGAAAGAAAAGCTGTCCTACTACACCGATTTCAGGGACGTTGCGGACTCGGTGTGGGGGAGGATCATCGCGGAGTATACGCGTGAAGCGGCGGATTATCTGCGCCTGCTGTATGAACGCGCGGTCGATGCGATCTCTATGGATGAAAAGCTGAATGAAAAGCTGTTCCCCTTATTTGATACATACCGCGTTTTTTATGAGCGTTTACTGCACGCGGCGGTTCATCAGGGCTGGAACGACGTTCGTAATATACTGCTGTCCTTTGACGCGGGCAGATTGACCACCCCGCGCGGCTACGCGGATAACCCATATAAGATGATCGCGGCTTCTGCGCGCGATATTTTCAAAGACACTGTCAAGACACTCCAAAAACTCTACGCGCAGGAAGAAGATATGTGCCTGTACGATATTGAGCGGCTCAAGGATTACGCCGGGCAGATCTTCGGCGCGGTGACCTTGTTTGAAGAACATTACGCCATGCTGAAAAAGGAGCACGGCGTAGCGGATTACGCCGATATCGAGCACTGGGTGCTGTCGCTGATTCTGGATCCCGAGACGGAACAGCCTACTGTCGCCGCACGGGAGATCGGCTCCCGCTTCGACTATATCATGGTGGACGAGTATCAGGACGCAAACGAGGTGCAGGACGCCATCTTCAAGACCGTTTCCCGTCGTGAAGAAAATCTGTTCGTGGTCGGCGACGTAAAGCAGAGCATCTACGGCTTTCGTCAGGCGATGCCGGAATTATTCCTGAAAAGAAAAAACAACGCTGCTATATATAACAGAGATCATCCGGATTATCCGGCTAAAATAATTCTGGAAAAGAATTTCAGAAGCGACGCATCCATCCTCGCCGCCGTCAATTTCTTTTTCTCCAAGCTGATGTCTCCCGCTGTCGGCGACATCGCATATAACGAAGAAGAACGGCTGGTCGCGGGCGCGGAATACGCGCCGCAATCTGAGCCTGCCGTAGAAATGGATCTCATTGATAAAGAAGGCGTGGGCGAGGAGGACGCGGCGATCGCCGAGGCGCGCCATATTGCCGGGCGCATCCATCAGATGGTCGCCGAAGGCTATCCCGTCAATGACGGCGACGGTTACCGTCCGGCGACTTACAGCGATTTTGCGGTATTGATGCGCAGCCTGTCGGGCTACGGCGCGTTGTACCGCGAGGTGTTCGAGCTCTACGGTCTGCATACCCACAGCGAAAGCAGCGCGGGCTTCCTCGGCGCGCGGGAGATCATGCTGATGACGAACTTTCTGCGCGTGATCAACAATCCCGCCTTGGATATCGAGCTGCTGAGCGTCGTGATGAGCCCTGTGTTCGCATTTGACGAGGACGATCTCGCGCGTATCAGGATCGGTGAGCGCAAAAGCTCGCTGTACGCGGCGATCACGCTGGACGCTCAAAAGGGCAGCGCCAAGAGCCGTGCGTTTTTACGCGAGCTGGACTACTACAGAGGGCTGTCTGCAATAACGCCGCTGTATCAACTGATCACGGTGATCTATGAGCGGTCATCCTTTGTGTCGATCATTTCCGCGTCCGACAGCTCGGGCTATGCGATGAACAACCTGCGGCTGCTGCTCGACTACGCCCGCAGCTTTGAACAAAATACGCGGCGCGGCTTATCATCCTTTGTGACCTATCTTGACCGTCTGATGGAGGACGGCTCCGACCTTCCCGGCGCCGTAGGCGAGAGCGGAGGCGATTTCGGCGTTGAGATGATGACGGTCCATTCGTCGAAGGGACTGGAGTTCCCGATCGTCTTTTTGGCGAATACGGCGCGGAAATTCGTTTCCGACGCGACCAAGGCGGTATTGCTCCATTCGCGCTTCGGCTATGCCCAAAAGCTGTTCGACCCCGTTCTGTCCGCCAGCTTCAACACCATGCCGCGCAGTGCGCTGGCGATGGAGAAGCGCCGCAGTGAGATGAGCGAGGAGCTGCGCGTCCTGTACGTCGCGATGACGCGCGCAAAGCAGAAGCTGATCATGCTCGCGACCCCCTCGCGCTCCGTTGCGTCCGCTATCGCGGGCGCTGCCAAAAAGCTCGCCGGTCAGCGGGAGATCTCGCCTTTCGCGGTGCGTTCCGTGAACACGCTGTCCGACTGGCTGGTGATGTGCGCTCTGCTCCATCCGGACGGCGAGGTGTTCAGAGAATATGCCGGCGTGTCTGTCGACTGCGAATCACAGGCGGATTTTCGCATGACATGCCGAGTGATCGATACGCCTTTCGACGATGAAGAAAAGGAACTCAGCGCTGAGAATACGCATGCGGTACAAGCCGACGGCGCCGTCATAGTGGAATTGCAAAAGCACGCTGATTTCCGCTATTCGTATGAAGGGCTGGGCGGTCTGCCCGTGAAGGTAGCCGCGTCGGCGCTGGCGCATCGCCTGACAGAGAAAGCCTATGACCGCCACCTCGACCGACCCGCCTTTTTACAGGGCGAAAAGCTCACCTCCGCAGAAAAGGGTACCGCCCTGCACGCTTTCATGCAGTATGCCGATTTTGCCGCGGCAAGAGAGGATATCGAAGCCCAGCTCAGGCGACTGACGGATGAAGGATATCTGACGCAGGCGCAGGCTGACAGCATCGATATGGACAAGGCGAAGCGCTTTATCGACAGCGAGCTGGTGACGCGCTGTCTGCATGCCGATGCGGTCTATAAGGAGTACCGCTTCAATGTCAGAATACCGGCGAAGCTCGTCGATCCCGCTATCGAAGAAGCGCTGAGCGATGAAACGGTGATCCTGCAGGGCGCGGTGGATCTTGCCTTTGTCGAGGACGGAAAACTCGTGATCGTCGACTATAAGACAGACCGCGTAAAGGATCCCGATATGCTTAAAGAGCGCTACGCTTCACAGCTTCTTTTATATAAGGGCGCGATGGAGGAATGCCTTGGTATTCCCGTGAAAGAATGTCTGATTTATTCCATCTATCATAGTAAAGATATATCAGTTTTCCAAACATAATCAAAGGCTCCCATTAGGGAGCCTTTTGTCATGCCAATATGATCTTTTCCGCGACCTTGATGCCGTCTACCGCGGCGGAGATGATGCCGCCCGCGTAGCCCGCGCCCTCGCCGCAGGGGTACAGCCCCTTCAGACTGACGCTCTGCATGCTCTCGCCGCGCGTGATGCGGATGGGGGAGGAGGAGCGGCTTTCCACGGCGGTCAGCACCGCGTCGGAATGGCTGAAACCATGCAGTCTGCGGTCGATCATCGGGATCGCCTCGCGCAGGGAATCCGTCACGAACGGCGGCAGGATATCTTCCATCCTCGCAAAGCTCGTGCCCGGAAGATAACTCGGCGTGACTTCGCCGAAACGGTCGGATTGTTCGCCGTTGAGGAAGTCGCCGACCCTGACGACGGGCGCGCGGTAATCGCCGCCTCCCGTGATGAACGCCCTGCTCTCCAGCTCGCGCTGCCAGTACATGCCTTTGAGCGGGTGTTCTCCCCGGATATCGTCGGGCTCAACGGATACCAAAAGCGCCGCGTTGGAGTTGATCTTATCGCGGGCGAATTCGCTCATGCCGTTGGTGACGACGCTGTTTGTTTCGCTCTGCGCCGCGACGACAACGCCGCCGGGACACATACAGAAGGTGTAGACCCCGCGTCCGTCTTTGAGACGGACGTTTTGCTTATAGTAGGCGGCGGGCAGCTTTTGGTATGCAGCGCCGTACTGAGAGCGGTCGATGTTTTCCCGCAGATGCTCGATCCGCACCCCGACGGAAAACGGTTTCGGTTCCGTATGGACGCCCATGCCGTGTAGAAGCTCGAAGGTGTCGCGCGCGCTGTGACCGATCGCGAGCACGATCTCGTTACATTCGATCAGCTGCTTATTGCCGTTATGCTCGACCTCGGCGGCGGTGATCATGCCGTCGCGCGTTTGAATATCGGTCAGCTTGGTGTCAAAAAATATGTCCGCGCCGAGGGAGAGCAATTCCTCGCGGATGCTTTTGACGGTATCGCGGAGCTTGTCTGTGCCGATATGCGGCATGGCGTTGTACAGGATCTCTTCGGGCGCGCCGTGTGATACGAATTCCATCAGCACCTTGCGCGCTCTGCCGTCCTTGGTGCCGGTGTTGAGCTTGCCGTCCGAGAAAGTCCCCGCTCCGCCTTCTCCGAACTGCACGTTGCATTCGGTGTTCAGCTCGGAATGATCCCATAACCGGTCGATGGCTTTCACACGTTCCTCGACGCGTGAGCCGCGCTCGATCACGATAGGTCGTATACCGCTCTGCGCTAAGGTCAGCGCGCAGAAAAGCCCCGCGGGACCCGTGCCGACGATCAGCGGACGCTTGTCCTTATTCTTCGGAGTCAGGGGCGTGTAGCGGTATGCTTCGGTGATCGCTGCGTTCTTGCTTTTTGCCTTATTCAGCGCTGCCTGTTCACTGCCGCTGAGCCATACGTCCACGCTCGTGGTATAGTGGATGTTATCCTTGTGCCGCGCGTCGATGGAGCGCCTGTAAAGCGCCGCTTTTGTAATAGCTTTCGGGGATATGCACAGCTCCTTGGAGCAGGCTTTGATGATATCCTCGTCGCTGTATTCCAAGGGCAATTTGATATTGTTGATGCGGATCATAGGCTGTCACCCGCGCACATGCCGCTCGCGAAAGCGAACTGCAGGTTATAGCCGCCGCAGTCGCCGTCGATATCCAGCGCCTCGCCGATGATGTACAGCCCCTTGTGACGCTTGCTTTCAAAGGTATGCGGATCGATCTCGTTCAGGCGGACGCCGCCCGCAGTGACCTGCGCTTTTTTGAAATCGCGGCTTTCTTCACAGACAAAGCGCCAGTCGGTAATATGGCGGCACAGCGATTTTATTTCTTTTTCAGAAATATTTTTGCAGAGAGTCGACGGGCGTATCCCGCTCGCTTTCAAGAGGGCGAGACCGAGATTTTTATGGAACATACCGATGAAGAGCTCGCCGGCGGGAGCGTCGGGATCGCTTTGTATACGCGCTGCGATCTCACGCAGTACCTGTTCCGCCGTGAAGTCCGGCAGCAGATCGACGCAGATCTCACAGCCGCCGAGATTCGCCTCGCGCGACAGGTTGAAGACGCAGATGCCCGACAGGGCGTTTTCGGCGAACTGTACCTCGCCGCGCTCGGTCTTGATCGTTCTGCCGTTTCTGACAAGGCTCACCCGCGCGTCGGCGCGGACACCTTTCAGCGAACGGAGCAGATCGTTTTTTACCGCGACAGGGGAGAGGGAGGGGCTCAGACGGCTCATGCTCAGTCCGAGCGAACGAAGCAGCTCGCGGCTGCCGCTTTCGCGACCCGCGTAGTCGGCTTTGCCGCCGGCTGCGATAATCAGTTTTTTGGTATAAATGCGAATATCCGCCGCGGCGATCTCATAGCCCTCGGCGGTCTTCTGGATGCTTTGGATATCTGCATTGCATGTTTCCTCAATATGAAGCTGCGCCATGCGGCGGCGCAGAACGTCCAGCACGGAGCTTGCCTGATTGGAAAGGGGATAGACCCTGTCTTCGCTGTCGGTATGCGTCAGCAGTCCGAGCGTGCGGAAAAAGCGCAGAACGACGTCTGCACTGTATTTCTCAAAAAGAATATTAATTAGCTCTCCGCTGCCCTCGCCGTGATAGCTGTCGGCGTTCGCGCCGATATGGCTGAGGTTGCATCTGCCGTTGCCGGTGACGAGCAGCTTTTTGCCGACGCGGTCTGCTTTCTCGAGGATGACGATTTTCTGATCCGGATGACGTTCGGCGGCGCGGATCGCGCACATCATGCCTGAAGCGCCTCCGCCGATGATCGCCGCGTATACATTCTGCTTCTTCATTACACTTGAGGAACGCTGGTGGTGAAGATGTTAGCCAGAAAGCCGAAGGTCTGCGGCAGCAGGACGACCAGCGAAACGATCACGCCCGCGATCAGTACGCCGCAGAATACGGCGAGCATGGTCTTTTTGAAGCCCATATCGAGGATGGACGCCGCCAGTGTACCCGTCCACGCGCCGGTGACGGGCAGCGGGATACCGACAAAGAACATCAGCGCGATAAAGAGTCCTTTACCGCTTTTGGCTTTCAGCTTCTCGCCGCCCTTCTCGCCTTTTTTCAGGCAGAAGGTAAAGAATTTGCCGATGTATTTTTTGTCCTTGCCCCATTCGAGTATCTTGCGGGCAAAAAGATAAATGAACGGCACGGGGATCATATTGCCGATGACGGCAAGGACATAGGCGACGGCGGGATGAAGGTGATAGCCCCACACCGCAGCCGGGATCGCGCCTCTGAGTTCAAAGATCGGGATCATCGCGAACCCTACGGTCAAGAGATAATATTTCAACATATTGCTGCTCCTTACAAGATAACATTACTTAATACTCTTAGCATTATAACTGAAAAACCAACCCATTTCAACACTTATTTAGATTATACTTAAAACTTATATGAATCCGTTTGACAACTTATGCCGAATTGATTAGAATAATACTGGATTGTTAGTGGTCAGCGGCAAGTGACCGGTGACCGGTATCGATGGGTGAAATACCCTGCGTCTTGCTGCGTCATAGCTCATATGGGTGGAATAATTCTGACAAAAAAGGTGTCATATGAAAGACAAAAAACTGTTGACGGCGAGGGTGATCCTGACCGCGCTGACCGTCGCGGCGATCGCGGCGATCTTTTACAATTCATCGCTTTCTGCCGTGGAATCGACCGAACAGAGTTCTCCGCTGACGGAATGGGTGAACGGCATTCTCTCTTCGATGCATCTGCCGTTTGCCGTAACGGAAAAGTTCATCCGTAAACTGGCGCATTTTTCCGAGTATTCCGCGCTGGGGTTGCTGTTGAGTTCAACGGTATTTCTGTACCGTCAGAACCGGAGAAAAACGGTTTTGACGGCGCTGCCGATCGGTGCGGCGGTCGCTGTCTGCGACGAGCTGATCCAGCTGATCCCCGAGGGGCGATCCTGTCAGGTGAGCGATATGCTGATCGATACCTGCGGTATCGCGTTCGGAACACTGATCGTATTATTATTTATTTCGATAAAAGAAAAAAGTAAAAAGAAACGTATGAAAAAGAAGGAAGGATAGACCGTGAGTGAACTGACTCCGAATAAAATGGGCGTCAAGCCGATGTTCCCGCTGTTGATGGGGATGTCGCTGCCCGCCATGTTCTCCATGATGATACAGGCACTGTACAATGTAGTGGACAGCATCTTTGTCGCACGCTATTCGCCTGACGCGCTGCAGGCGGTGTCGCTGGCGTATCCGCTGCAGATGGTGCTGATCTCGTTCGCCGTCGGCACGGCGGTCGGCGTCAACTCGCTGATCGCGCGTCGGCTGGGCGCGAAGAATTATCGGGACGCGAATACCGCCGCGACGACCGGTCTGGTACTGGCGGTGATCGACTGGCTGGTGTTTTTGGCGCTCGGTCTGACGGTCGCGCGTCCGTTTATCTCTTTGTTTACGTCGAATCCCGAAGTCATCAAAGACGGCGGCGGCTATCTGACGATCGTCATGTGCGTTTCCATCGGCATGATGATCTCCTGCATGTGCGAGAAGATTTTGCAGTCGACGGGCAACATGATCGTCCCGATGCTGACCCAGACGCTCGGCGCGGTGGTCAATATCATCTTCGACCCGCTGCTGATCTTCGGCGTCGGCTTTTTCCCGCGGATGGGCGTCCTCGGCGCGGCGATCGCGACCGTGTTCGGTCAGATCTGTTCCATGATCTTCATCCTGATCATCCTCTTTGTGAAGAAGCATGACGTCAAGATCACCTTCAAGGGCTTCCGCATGCAGAAGATGGTGCTGAAAAACATCTACGCGGTGAGCTTTCCCGCCATCATTATGCAGAGTCTGGGCTCGGTGATGGTATCGGGCATCAACGCGATCATCTCGATCGCAAATATCGCTGTCGAATATACCGCGGCGTATATCAACGCCTTCGGCATCTATTTCAAGCTGCAGAGCTTTATCTTCATGCCGGTTTTCGGTCTGAGTCAGGGCGTTTCGCCGATCATCGGCTACAACTTCGGCGCCCGCAACAAAAAGCGTATGTACGCGGCGTTCCGTATGGGCGTCATTATCGCCGCGATCATCATGGCGGGGGGCACCCTGCTGTTCCAGCTGGCGCCCGAATTCCTGCTGTCGCTCTTTGAATCGGATAACGCCGCCGCTGCAAATGCGCTGCTCGCCGAGGTCGGCGTTCCGATGCTGCGCATCATCAGCCTTTCGTTTATGATGGCGGCGGTGGGCATCATGTTCTCCACGCTCTTTCAGGCGGTCGGCAGGGGCTTTTACAGTATGACGATGTCCGTGCTCAGACAGCTGGTCGTTCTGCTTCCCGCCGCTTTCCTGCTCTCCAAGATCGATATGGTGACCATGTGGTACGCGTTTCCGATCGCGGAAGTGTTCTGCCTGATCGTAGGTATCGTTTTCTTTATCCTCCTGCGTAAAAAGGAATTCAGTAAGCTGTAATAGTTCGATTCTGCGCCTCATACTATGTATGGGGTGAATCGATGAGCGATATCAAACGTAACGAGATCATTTATGAGGAAGGCTGGCGCGAGACGGCTCCCGTCGTGAACGCGGAAACGCCGGTCGATGAAGAACCTGTCAATACGGTCGAGCCTATCCCGAAACCGCGTGAATCAAAACCGCTGCTGATCACGATACAGCTTGTGTTGTGCCTGCTGGCGGCGCTGATCCTCTTTTTGCTCAAGGCGATGGACAGCGAGGGCTACTACAGCTTCATGGACTATTACCGTGAGGAGCTGCAAAAGCCGGTGGTATCGCAGGAACTGTTCCGTCAGGCGGATATTGGAAAGATGTTCGCGGATAATATCGTCGAAGTTCAGACAACGCCGGATGAAACTGCGCCTTCTCAAGATTGACCTTGTCATCGGCTACGAGGCGGTGGCGGCGATGACCGCCGTCCTTCTCCTCGACCGTGAGAACCGAGTGATCGGCTGCTTTCTTGCCGCGCTGCTGCATGAGTCGGGACATATTTTCATGATGGTTTTGTACGGAGTTAAGGTGCGTCGGGTCAAGCTCCGATTGTTCGATGTACTGATCGAAGCGGATGAACCGCCGACATTGCGCTCCGACGTAATGATCACGCTGGCGGGTCCCGCGATCAATCTCGTCTGTGCGGCGGCGATCTGTCCGTTCAGTCTGAAAACGGGCTTGCCGCATTTCGCGCTCGGCGTCTTCAATCTGCTGCCCGTGATGAGTCTGGACGGCGGACATCTGCTCGGGATAGCGCTGTCACGGAAGCTGACGCCGCGCGCCTGCGATATCGTTTTGCATGTCACATCATTTATCATCTTTCTGCCGCTGATGACGGCGGGCATTTATATATTGTTCCGAAGCGGGTACAACTACACCTTATTGTTGATATCCCTTTACCTGTTAGCCGTATTACTTTTGAAAAAATAGGAGAACGCTATGGTTCCTGAGAAAGTCGAAAAACTGCTCCTGAAGGTGCAAAAACCCGGCCGCTACGTCGGCGGGGAGCTGGGAGAGGTCAAAAAGGACAAGCGTGAGGTCGACGTACGATTCGCCTTCTGCTTTCCGGATATTTATGAGATCGGCATGTCGCATCTGGGCATCAAGATCCTGTACAGCCTCTTCAACGAAAAACCGTATATCTGGTGTGAGCGCGTGTTTGCGCCGTGGATCGATATGGAAGAGCAGATGCGCGCGCATGATATCCCGCTGTGGGCGCTCGAGTCGGGCGATCCGCTGTATGATTTTGATTTTATCGGCTTTACCCTGCAGTATGAGCTTAGCTACAGCAATATCCTGAATATGCTCGACTTGGGCGGCGTCCCGCTGCTCTCGAAGGACAGGCATGGCTTGAAGCATATCGTTGTCGCAGGCGGACCCTGCGCCTGCAATCCCGAGCCGATCACCGACTTTGTCGACATCTTTTTCCTCGGCGACGGGGAAGAGGTCGATCTCGAAGTCATCGAGCTTTTCAGAGAGTGCAAAAAAGACGGAAAGAGCAGGGAGGAATTCCTGCGTCTTGCCTCGCAGATCAAGGGCGTATATGTTCCCTCGCTGTATGACGTGACCTATCACGACGACGGAACGATCGCATCCGTGACGCCGCGCGGCGGCGCTCCCGCAGTGATCGAAAAGCGCGTGATGATGGATATGGACGCAAGCTACTATCCCGATAACTTTGTCGTCCCGAATATCGAGATCGTCCACGACCGCGCGGTGGAAGAGATCTTCCGCGGCTGCATCCGCGGCTGCCGTTTCTGTCAGGCGGGATTCCTCTACCGTCCCGTGCGCGAAAAGAGCGTTAAGTGCATCAGCGAGCAGACGCACGCCCTGTGCCGCAACACGGGTTACGACGAGGTATCCTTGTCGTCGCTGAGCTCCAGCGACTACACGCAGGTGGTGCCGCTGTTAAGAGAGCTGAACTCCTGGGCGAAGCCCGAGAACGTCAGCCTGTCGCTGCCCTCCCTGCGCGTGGACGGCTTCTCCGACGATATCCTCAACGAGATCAAGACGGTGCGCAAAAGCGGCTTGACCTTTGCTCCCGAGGCGGGCAGCCAGCGCCTGCGCAACGCGATCAATAAAAACGTCTTTGAGGACGAGCTGATGAATACCTGCCGCGTTGCGTTCGAGGGCGGCTACACGACCGTCAAGCTGTACTTTATGATCGGTCTGCCGACCGAGACGATGGACGACGTAGCGGATATCGCGAACCTCGGCAAGAAGGTACTCGATACCTTCTACAGCACGCCGAACCGTCCCAAGGGAAAGGCGCCGCGCGTGACGCTTTCCGCGTCCTCCTTCGTGCCCAAGCCCTTTACTCCCTTCCAGTGGGAGCCGCAGGATGAGGCGGACGTCCTGCGTGAAAAACAGCAGCATATCAAGAAGTCGATCGTGGACAACAAGATATCGCTGAGCAAGATGACCTACAATTATCACGATACCGATACCTCGTTCTTAGAAGCGGTATTCGCGCGCGGCGACAGAAGGCTGAACGCCGTGATGCTCGAAGCGCACAAAAAAGGGATCCGCTTTGACGGCTGGAACGACTGCTTCTCGCTGCAAAGCTGGCTGGAGGCATTTGAAGCCTGCGGGATCGATCCCGCCTTTTACGCCAACCGCCGCCGTTCCTTTGACGAGATCCTGCCGTGGGATCATCTCGACTACGGCGTGACAAAGGAATTCTTACAGCGCGAGTGCGAGCGCGCCTACCGTTCCGAGGCTTCGCCCAACTGCCGCGAAAAGTGTCTCGGCTGCGGCTGCGCGAAATACAAAGGAGGCGTCTGTTATGAAAAGCGTTAGGGTCTTTTACCGCAAGTTCGGCTCCTGTAAATACATTTCTCATCTGGATACCAACCGCGTCATGCTCCGCGCCATCGGCAAAAGCGGGCTGAATGTCTGGCGTACCGAGGGCTTCAATCAGCACGCCTACATCACCTTTGCTCTGCCGCTGTCGCTGGGCTTCGCGTCCGAATGCGAGAGCATGGATTTTCGCTTGCTTGATGATAACGAGGATCTGTCCGCGATTCCCGGGCGCCTGAACGCCTGCCTGCCCGACGGGATCCGCGTGCTCCGCTGTGCCGAGTCGGTGTACAAGCCCGCGGATATCGAAGCGGCAAAATATGCCGTGATCCTTGAGGCGATGAATGAAAGCGAAATTTCCTCAGAAGAATTATCGGAAAAGCTGAAAGCATTTCTTGCACTGCCTGAGATCATCGTACAGAAAAAGACCAAAAAGGGCATGAAGGACGTCGATCTCAAGCCCTACATCCTCGCGTTTGAGATGCGCGGCGGCGAAAAGGTCGGTTTCGATCTGACCCTCCCTGCCGGCTCAACCTTGAACATCAATCCGAACCTGTTGATCGGCGCGTTTGCCGACAGCCTCGGCGTCGAGCTGTATGCCGAAATCACCCGCACCGCCATCACCGTCAAAGGGGGAGAGGACTTTGCATAAGAATTACGATATCGTTCTCCTGGACGCGGATGAAACGGTCTATGATTTCAAGCTCGCTGAAAAGACAGCCGTCAGCCTGACGCTGAAGCAATTCGGCGTGGAGCCGACCGACGAGGTCGTCCGTCTGTACAGCGCCGTCAATCTCAGCTGCTGGAAGATGCTCGAGCGCGGCGAGCTTGACCGCGAGAAGCTCAAATCCTATCGCTTTCAAAAGCTGTTTGAGCAGATCGGCGCGCCTTCTGCGGATTACGCCGCTGTCAACGCGACCTATGAGGATCATTTATCGCGTCAGGCGTTCCTGCTCGACGGCGCGCTGGATTTTATCAAAAAGCTCCATGAGTATTGCAGGATCTACATGGCGACCAACGGACTGACCGTTCCGCAGACAGGCCGCTTTGACCGCGCGGCGTTCAAGCCCTATGTCGACGGGATCTACATTTCCGAGCAGATCGGCGTCAGCAAGCCCGAAAAGGCGTATTTCGACTACATCTTCCGGGATCTGAACATCACGGACACAAGCCGTGTGATCATGGTCGGCGACAGCCTGACCTCCGATATGCGCGGCGGCAGGAATGCCGGATTGACGACCTGCCATTATCTGGGCGGCGCCGAACCCTCACACAGCGACCTTTGTGATTACGAGATCAAAACCTACGACGAGTTTTTTGATATCTTATTTAATTAATCTTTGTGACGTGACCGACCGAAAAAAATCGATATGATCAAAACACCCCCGCTGTCCGGTGACAGCGGGGGTCGCTTCATATATGAGCGGTCAGTGACCGGTTATAACAGGAGTAAAGCTCTGATGCTTGCAGTAAAAGAACAATCAGGGGAGTTATCCTCTTCTCGGCTGCAGCAAGCCGAGCTTGTAATTGTCGATGATGATGCCGCATCCGACGAGGTAAGCGCATACGATGGCGATCAGGACGATGTTATCGATGACCACAAGCGTAGCGCTCGAGGTGATATCGACGCCGGACGACGTGATCGACGACAGCGTCAGCGCCGCCAGGATCAATCCCGAGATAAAGGTGACGTTGATCATCTTTCTGGTCGGATTCATCCACAGTCGGTAGCCGATCGCGCCGATCACCAAATGCGCCAGCGCGAAGATGATATTGATGACGACGGCGGAGGTCGGGTCGGTGATCTCGCTTTCGTTGATGATGGAACCGGTTCCGGTGATGATTTCGACGAGGGTCAGGATCGCATGAAGCACCAGAACGATACCCGAGGCGAGGATCAGCCTTCTGCCGATACGGAAGGAACGGCCTTTTCTGAGATCTTTATATTCCTTGCGAGCGTAATTCTCCGCCGCGAAATGCAGCAGGATAAAGAGCGGGATCGCGATATACAGGAACATACGCAGGACGATGAAGTTGTTGACGTCGGAGACCAGCGACTGTACCTGTACGGATCTCAGCGGGTGGAAGAATTCCTGCGCCAGCTGACAGTCAAAGACGGTCTGACCCGCCGCTTTATCAAAGGCAAGCATGGCAGGCCCGATGGTAGCGCCGCCGATATACGCGGACGGCAGCATCAGCCCCAGCGACGCGGCGACAGCGGTGACGGCAGTCAGCGCCAGCGCGCGGTATTTATTGAACGGGATACACATCGACAGGATGACGATGATTCCCGCGATGGATAACATGACCGTCATCATCGATCTTACGTTATTGTCCGCGATCACGGCTGTATAGCCGAGCGCTTTGGGGATGGCGTTGAGCAGGATCGGCAGCAGTACCGCGACGGCGCCCAGCGCTCCCGCGCAGATCGACTGTGAAACGATGAATTTGAAGAACGAGCCTTGTACGGGCGTACGCCTCGGCTCCAGAGAGAGCAGAAAACCGCCCGTGCCGATCACGGCAGCTTCCAGCATGTACATGTTCTCGATGGAGAACCACATTTGTCCTTTTGAGAAGGGGATCAGCGCGAAAGCGAGGATGAATACCGCGATGGATTTCATCAGGTAGAGAACAGAGGTCTTCTGGATGTTGCCGATGACGCGTCTGCCTTCGCCGACGACGTCCTTGAGGTGGCTGAAGTCGTTGTCGAGCAGTACGACGTCGGAGCAGGACTTGGCGGCTTCGGTCGCCTTGGCAAAGGTGATGGAAGAATCCGAACGCCTTAACGCAAGGATGTCGTTGACGCCGTCGCCGGTCATGGCGACCTTATGCTTTTTCGCCTGCAGCGCCATCACCAGCGCTTCCTTCTGCTCGGGCGAAACACGGGCGAATACCGTGTAGTCTTCCGCGATCGAGGGAATATCTTCGAGCGGAACGCCCGCGAGGGAGATGTAGCGGTCGGCGTGGGCGATGCCGCACTTCTGCGCGATCATACTGACGGTCAGGGGATTGTCGCCTGAAATGACCTTGACGGTAACGCCGTTTTCACGGAAGAATCTCAAGGTATCGCCGGCGGTCTCACGGATATGATCTTCGATAGAGATAAACGCGATCAGCTCGCCGTCGAGCGTGACGGCGATGACGCGGTTGCCTTTTTTTGCCTGTTCGGTGACGTAAGACAGACGCTCGTCGGTGTTGTCGAGCAGATACTCGGGCGCGCCCATCAGCAGCTTTTTGCCGTCGTTGTATACGAGACCGGAGTATTTATTGGCGCTCGAGAAGGGGATCGTTTCGCGGATGGAGGGGTTTTCTTCTGCGCCGAAATGCTGATAGATCGCTTCCGACGTCGCGTTTCGCTCACCCGCGGAGCCGATCAGCACGCGCATATGCCGCGTGACTTCTTCCATATCGATCAATGCCCGGACTTCGCTGACGGTCATGGTTCCGTCGGTCAGGGTACCGGTCTTGTCCAGACAGATCACGTCGACGCGCGACAGGTTCTCGAGGGAGTACAGCTCCTGAATCAGCGTCTGTTTCTTCGTCAGTCCCGCGATAGAGACCATCAGCGCGACGGAGGTGGTCAGCACCAGACCCGAGGGGATCATTCCGATGCCGAACATACCGTCTGTGAGCACGATCAGCGACCACGTGACAGGGTCGCTCAGCGAGAGCTGTAAGCCGTTCCAAACGGAGGCGTCGCCGCCGGTAGCGGTGATCTTGACGCAAAGGGTAACGGTAGCCGTCGCGACGGCAAACAGCAGGCAGACGGTCAGCACCTTGATGATCTTCATGATGGAAGTCATCAGCTCGGATTTGTGGCCCGAGGTGCTCTTGACCTTTCTTGTCAGTTCCGCCGAATAGGTATCGTCGCCGATCTTGTCGGCGCGGCATCTTGCGGAGCCGACGACCACGGTAGAGCCGGAGAGAATGGTATCTCCCGCGCGCTTCTTGATGAGATCGGATTCACCGGTCAGCATGGACTCGTCCACATCGACCTCTCCGGTCAGAACGATGAGATCGGCGGTCGCCTGATCGCCTGCCGACAATGCGACGACGTCGTCCGTCACGATCTCTTCGGATTCGATCGTCCTGACCTCTCCGTCACGGACGACCCTGCTCTTGGTGCCCGTGACGATGCGCAGCTTTTCGATGACCTTCAGGCTCGAGATCTCCTGATACGAGCCCATGGCGACGTTCATGATCGCGGGGATCAGAAAGACGAATTTCGAGAATCCGAAATACTGATTGACGATATCGGAACGTCCGATGGACGTCAGGTAGATGATGAAAGCGATAAAGATCGCTGCGATGGAAAACAGTACGATATTAAAGAAAGTAAAAAGATTTCCCGCAATGATCTTTCCCGTCGTCTTCTTGTTGGGATCGGTCGCGATGTTGACATAGCCTTTTTGTGTCCTCTCTTCAACCTGCTGAGCGGACAGACCGCGTTCCGGCGCTGCCTCGACGCGTTCGATCGGTGATTTTTGATATCTGCTTTTTTTCATGGTTTGCTCCTTTTGGAATCCTTACAGATTTATAAAGATAATTATATCATCTTTTTTATCGAGATACAATAGTTATCGCATTGCCGATCCGGTGATGGCAGCCGGATAACAGCGCGTGCCTATCGCCGCGAAGTTTTAATTGTTCAGCGTCATCACGATCGCGTGACGGGATTCAAACGGCCAATAGGAATAGCGCGTAAAGCTGTATTTTGAATGATCCGAAACATACTGGAGATAGCGGTTCATATAATTGTCGTTCCCGTTATCGAACAGAAGCATTTTCGCTTCGCTGAAATCGATCGAATCCGGATCCAGATACAGGGTGATCAAATCGCTGCCGGCTTCCAGCGACGTTACCATCGCTTTGCCGATCTGGTCGTCCTCAATACTGCTTATCTTGATACTGTCTTTGTCATGCACATAATAGTTGTAGGTCAGATCGGTGCATGCAGGGAGGAACACATTTCCGTGGCTGCTCTCTTCCGAATCGTTCTCTTCTTTCATCGTATACGGCATATGATCGTTGGATATCTGACTGTCTGTGACATTGAGATAGTTGTATCGGCAGGCGGGTTCTTCCGTGTCGTCCCAGGTGACGTCGACGACATACCAGTCGCCCGACAGCAGCGCCGCGTTCCATGCGTGTGCCGAATTATCGGTCCAGTCGCCCGCGTTGCTGTTTGAATCGCCGGCGATATATACGCTGTCGATCCCGACGCATTTGCACAGCAGCTGAAAAGCCTGAGCATAGCCGTTGCAGATCGCGTCGCCTTGATGAAGGGTCCCGTAGATCGTACTGACCTCGGGATGATCTTTCTTGTATTTGTCCGCCGCGTCTTTGGATTCAGCCGCTTTGACGGTCTCGTTGTATTGACAATTGTCCACGAGATAATCATGGACGTATTTTTCGAGATAGTATTCGTCCGTATCTGACGGGATGGTCGAGTAAAAATGACCGATATCGGAGTTTATTTCATCTTTCATGCGTTCGGCGACGCTCGGCGAATAGCTTGATAAAATGCAAAGCGTGTAGTTCGTCGCTCCGGCGTCTCTGTGGGTCAGGTAGCCGTTGAGCCAGAAAGCCTGCGGATAGTCGGCGTAGAACGCGTCGTACGCGACGCTCAGGTCATAGTCGCACGACGGATCCGAATCGGAGTAAACGCTTTCGCTGAGCTCCAGGGCTTTTGTTTTGTAGCTGTCTTCAAATTTGTCGTCTGAGATATGATCGTAGGAGGCTTCAAATATCTCATACATGCTGCGCTGTCTGCTGTTTGTCAGCGCGTCGTAAGAGTGCTTGGCGGTGTTTTTGGTAAAGCGCTTGTCGCCGAGGACCCAGTCGTCGGACGACGGGGGAGTCTCTTGCGCGGCGGTGGCGGTATCGGATGAGGTCGGTTCCGCAGAAGCTTTTTCCGCGGACGGCTCTGACGCCGGATGGGATGAGGATGAATGGGGCAGGGTCGGCTTGGGAGTCCCGGAGGTGCAGGATTGTGTGTCTGAGGAAATAAAGAAGTATATGACAAGAAAGATAGCGGCAAGAAGCAGGATGGTACCCAGACAGCCGGAACCCTTTTTTTCGTTTTTCACTGTGGATCGCCCCCTTTTGGATGAATCATAACATAAAACGGTAATGGTTTCAATAGGAAATGACAAGAGATCGGCAAAGAACGGAAGGGATGTGACTAATGATTCCGTGACCGGCGGCAAGTGAGCAATGAGCAGCGGGCGGTGAGCAGTGACAATCCCGCAAAGCTCCGCTGTCATTGCGAGGGAGCTATGCGACCGTGGCGATCCCGCAAAAAGGGACTGTGCCTTTGTTTCAACTTTACAGGTATTTCAGCTGATTTTCTCCCAAAAATAAACCGATCTGATCGTAATAATGGCAAACTAGAATAATAAATTTGTCATTATGAACAAATAGTCCGGTCGATATTTGACGTTTTACATAAATCTTCTCTCAGAAATTGACATAATTAGTTGCTGTTTGTATAATTACTTTTGGGTCAACAGAAAGAAAAGATGTGTCATCTGCTATTTTTCTGATTGAGAATTATAATCGCGAAACAGCTGTTGCCGTACGCCTTTTGTCCCGAGAAGGACGGAGATTGTGTCCCGATGCTTCGAGATGCTTTCGGCTTTACGGTAAAACAGATACGCGCTGATAAACGAGGCGTTTTTCATATGAATTCCGCAAAGATAAAAAAAGATTTACAGTTGTTTCAATTATCTGTCAAGAAGCTCAGCGACAGCGTAGGACAAGCGTCTTCGCTATGGAAAGATGATAAGTTTTCTCAGTTGAGCTTATCCGTCAGTCAGGTAGCGAATCAGGCAAAACGGGTGATGGTCACCGGCGAACGCGTATGTACGTCGCTTGACAAATTTGACAGCATCGCTTCCGAAACATATTAAAAGGGAACATTATGAAGCAGGTAGACGTAACGGTAGAAGCGCTCAAAAGCGTAAAAGGTGCATTAAGTATTTTTCAGACCGATATCAACGGGATCTCCGGCAGGGTCGAAAACAGTTCCTCTGATATCCTGTCATCCTGTAAGGCTTCTGTCAATCAGGCTGAAGCGGACGTCGAGGAGTCGGAAGCGATCATCGAGCAATTATCAAAGGAAATAGCGGCAATGGAAGAGATCATAGATAATTGTTCAAAAAAGATCTATATGCTGAATCAAAGGATCCCCGAGTTGGAGAGCAGTATCCGATCAACGGAAACGGCGATCTACAACCTCAAATCGGAGATCGGCTCTTTGAGAGGTCAATTGTCAAACTGCGACGACGACAGCATGAGAAGCCAGATACAAGACCAGATCTCAAGCTGTGAATCGCAATTGAACCGATGCTATTCGCAGAAGAACAATTTGGAAAGCGAGCTTTCCGCTTCGGAGCAGGAGCGCGCGAGAACCTATCAGGAATTAGATGCGGCAAAATCACAAAAATCCCAACTGGAGTCCGATCTGTCGAAAGAGAAGAGCCGCTGCGCCAATTTGAAAAACAAGCTCGACAGATTGAAGATCGCGTTCGGCAGAGTTGAGAATGATATGAATGATTATGTTGCGGCAACGAAGAAATTTGAAGCCGGATCCGGCGAAACGATGCAAAACAATCTGTCGTCGGTCGACATATGCATCGCGAGCATAGAAGAATACTTGGCTATAACACTGTAAAGCTATATTTGACAGGAGGATATCTATGGGTAATGTTTCGGTAGAAAAAGCCGCGATCCAGGGTGGTATCGGATGTTGCAATACATCGATACGCGAACTGGAATCCGCTTCAAAAAACCTGAAAAGGAGCTATCAGCAGGCGGGTTCGGGCGGTTGGAAGGATCAGAAATACGCTGCTCTCGGCGGGATCGTCGACGAATGCTGCAGCGCCCTGACAAAGCCGGTCAACGAATTGCAGGAATGTCTGGGTAAGCTCAACGATCTGCTCAAGGCTGTCGGCGAGTACGAAGACGTCGGTCTCTGATGAAGGAGGAATGATCATGGCAGTAAAAGCATCCCCTGAAACGATCAGGGAAATGAAAAAGAATATCTCCGGTACGATCCGTGATCTGGAGAGGATCAGCAACGGGATCAAGTCGGGTATGTCCGCAACGTCCAACTGGGATGACGCGCAGGCGGCGCAGTTCAATTCGCTGATGCAGCAGATCGCAAGACTGACTGCCGCCCCGATCGATACCCTGAACGCCGCGCTTCCGAAACTGGAAAAGCTGGCACAGTCTTTGGATAATTATAATAAAGTCAAATTCTGATAAATTCATTTCACTTGAGGAGGACTAACAATGGCTTTTTGTACAAAATGCGGAAACAGGCTCGAAGAAGGTGCTGCTTTCTGCACTGCTTGCGGTCAGCCCGCAGGCGCAGCACAGCAGCAGAATAACGCTGCTCCCACATTCGACCCGCCTTCCGCAAACAAAGGCATACCGACCTTTACTCCGCCCGGCGGCGGCAGCGGTAACGGCGGCATACCGACCTTTACCCCGCCCGCGCAGGCTTTTTCTCCGCCGAGCCGTTCGGCATACGGACCGACATGCTATTATCATACCGACGATCCGGCTGTCGCTTCCTGTGCGCGCTGCGGAAAATACATGTGTCGGGACTGTTATGATACATACGGCGTTTCAAGCGGTGAATACGAAGGCAACGCATTATGCTATGATTGTACAAGAGAGCTTGTCGCGGAGAATGTACAGATCCTCAAACAGAACAAGTCGAAGATCATGACGACATTTATCGCGGCGATCATCGGTATGGTCATCGGCGGCATCATCGGCATCATGATAGGCGTATCTTCCAACGGCGGCGCGGGCGTTACAATCCTGCTGTTCTTCCTGTTCGCCATGATCGGCGGCAGCTTCTGGACGTTTCTTAAGAATTGGATCCTCAGAGCCAGCGGCGCGATCAGCGGCGGAGGCTGCAATCTGATCAGCCTGATCGTCGGCATCGTTGTCGGCGGCGTGATCGAAGAAGTCCTTTCAGTCTACAGAACCATACGAAAAATCATCGAGTGTATCGTTTATCTGAAACGAACATCCGGTTTTATCGAGAGCGACAGCGAAGCCCTGCGTCAAATGGAAGACTACATGGAATATACGCTCGTCCGCAGCCAGAACAAGGGCGTCGATATCGAAACTCTCTTGCAGGAGAACAGCCAGCTTGCCAATAACTCTGTCGCTCAGATGGCGAGGACGCAGTCTGATGAACAGATCGAGGCTAACATGAGAAACGCGGTGGCAACCATCAACGAAAACGGCGAGATCATCAGAGATTTTGCCGCGTAACATATCTATACCAAATACAGGAGGTCACAAATGGATAACAACGATGCAGTAGCAGAAAGAAGAAGAGCATTAGCTGAAGCGCTCCGTACAGGAGAACCCGTTGTCGTAACCGCCACAGGTGAAGTTGAAACAAAAGACGACGCCGACGATCAGGGTATGTCCGGTATCCAGGTTCCCGATGGCAAGTTAGCATAAGGAGGATCATTCATGGCGTATTATTGGTATCAGAGCGACCCTCAGCTCTACCAGATGGAAGTTGCGGCAATGCAGAAATTCTTTCCGTCTTTTACCATTAACCAGTTACAGGATGGTTCCGGTCGATTATACTGGCGCGGAAAGGTGCAGCCTACCGGTCCCGGAGGAACCGTATGGGATCTGATGTTGATCTATAAAAACACTCATCCGCACGCGGAAGAAGGCGAGTACGGCGGCTCCATCCAGATTTTACCCTTAAACCCCAGATTGAAGGACATCGCTCAGAGAACGATGCCTTTGATGGTGCAGGCTTACGGTTCTTATGAGAACGCGGCAGCGCATGGATTTGGCTTAGGTCTGCCTCATATCTATCGCTGCAATTTCGGCCGTGATGAAGAATACTTTATTTGTACAGCGGATCCGAAGTATTTCAAAGCAGGACAAAGGAAGTCGACTTCAGCCGCGTCTGCTTTGAGCTGGGCATGCAAATGGATCATTCTTTGCGAGATGTGGTTGAACGGTGAAATCAGCGACGACGTCGCTATGGAAGGCAATTATTGATTCTGTCTGCCTCATCCGGACTCTCTTGCAATCGACAAGAGAGTCCGGATATTTTTTTGAGTGCCCGAAGGCAAACGACCGGTGGCCGGTTGTGATGGGAAAATACCCTGCTGCCTGCACCGGGACAATTCGTTTGACAGGAAACGAAACAATTGATAACCGGAATATTGATCTGGAGGATGAAAGAATGAAAGTGTTTTTTTCAGACAGAGCTTTTGCTTCTGTATTAGCTGAAACAACCGAAAAAATAAAAACCGAGACCGGCGGTTTGTTTCTGGGAAAAGTCGTCGGTGATTCGTGGTACATCGTCGAGGCAATCGATCCCGGTCCCAAGTCGGTATTTGAAGTCGCGTATTTTGAATACGATAAGAATTATACACAGCATCTGATCAATAAGATCGCTAATTTGTATCAAGAAAAATTAGAGCTTATCGGCTTATGGCACAGACATCCGGGTTCTTTTGATCATTTTTCCTCTACCGACGACGGCACAAACGCGAAATACGCTTCGATGCGCAAAGAAGGGGCTATTTCGGGTCTGGTCAATATCGATCCGACTTTTCGCTTTACGATGTATCATGTCGCACGACCCTGCGCGTACAGAAAAATCGCCTATGAGGTCGGCGACGATCTTATCCCCGACGAACTGCTGAAGTATAAAACGCCCGATCGTTTTTATGACCTGATGAAAAAACGGCTGTCCGGTTCCTCCCGCAGAAGAAGCGCCGAGCCTGAGTATACCGTTTCCGTGAGTCTGGAATCGTTTATGGAGTTTATTCTCCCGCAGCTGGGGAATGAATGTGAGGATCCGACGATCGAGAACGATATCTCCGAGGAAGAACTGCAGATGAAACTGACAGAGGGGATCATTGACGATCTCACTTTTATGGTCGACACAGTCGGAATCCGGGTCGAAGCCGTGATCAAAGAACAGTTTTTGGTGATCTCACAGGAAACCGTTGATAAAACAACCAGAATCTATTTTATGTATCAACAGGAGAAGGATCAGATCATCTTTTCGTACGGCGATAAATGCTATCAGTATCACAGCGGTCTGTTTCAGCAGGCAAGCATCAAAGCCGCTCAGGAAAAGGCTGAGCAGGCAAACGCCGAGCAGGCGAACGCCGAGCAGGAAAAGGCTGAGCAGGCAAACGCCGAGCAAGCGCAGCCCGACAAACCCGATAAAGAGAAAAAACAGAAAGGTCTGTTCGGAACAGTCAAAAAAATAATCCCCTTCAGAAAGGATGAGAAATGATCATGGAGATAAAGATACCGAAAAACTTTTTCGGAGAAGATATCGAGCTGACGGTGTTTATTTCCGAGGCTCAGCTTAAAAGCAAGACCGAAGGAAAGATCTGCGGCAAATATTTTGAAGATACCGGTATTTTCAATATTTTTCCCGAAGAGCTTCAATACCGCGGCGATGTTTTAGGCGATATCCTGCCGGCGGGCTCCGCTCCCGTCGACGACGGCTTCTGCGGGGTCATCACGGACGAAGGCGTCGATTTTTATTGGAAGGCGAAAAAGATCAAAACCGAATCATACAGTCTTTATCAAAACATTTTTTCCAGGAATAAAGGCATCCTTGAAACGGATGTTATGGGGAAGAAGTGCGCGGTGATACTTGGATGCGGTTCTGTGGGCAGTCTGGTCGCGATGGAACTGGCAAGAGCCGGCGTAGGTCATTTTGTCCTCGTTGACGCCGATACGTTAGAGTATCATAATCTGTGCCGCCACCAGTGCGGTATCGAGGATGTGGGCGATTTAAAGGTCAATGCGCTGAAACGGAAGCTGCTCAATATCAATCCCGATGTGGACGTCGTCACATTCGGCGGCATTATCCAGAACATCCCCAAAACGATATTGGATGAAAAATGCGTCCCGAAAGAAACGATCTTTGTCGGCTGCGCCGACAACAGGACTGCCGACGTTTATTCCAACAGGATCGCGGTATACTACGACGCGGCGTTTTTATCGATCGGTTTCTGGGAAAGAGCTTATGCCGGAGAGATCTTTTATCATATCCCCGGTAAAGGGATGCCCTGTTATCACTGCGCTCTGGGCGACGGAGGCAATATGTCCGGAAGAGTGGAAGCCAATCATCACGTTTATTCCAATCAAGAGAATATCGAGGGCGTGAAATTTGAACCGGGTATTTCCGTAGATATCAATTTCATCACCTGTATCGGCATCAAATTGATCATCGACATCCTGAATTCCTCCAACGAGGATTATACGCCCCGACTCCTCGATCATCTGAAACAGTACACGCTGGTATGCAATACGAACGACCCGAAGATCGGCGGCGAGATGGTCGAGATATTCAGCTATCCGTTACAGGTCACGACGTCGCTGATCGTCGGTTTCAGAAATGAATGCGACGGACAGTGTAAATATGAATCAGAGGAAAAGGAATGATCCCCTTATCTTAAGGCAATACCGCACAATTCGCGGCGTACGCCTTGCTTGATTATTGTTCCGTCAGTATGCCCGAAAATCGGTATCCCTACGTCAGTATGCACACCGATCATTTGCGCACCCTGATGAAAAATCTTGCTGTGCAATCCGCACACCTGAATGATGCGGTATCGCCTTAACATGCCGGACATTGTTTTTGCAGAAAGGAAATCCCCATGAAAGCTATCGCTCAAAATGAAATAATCGCTTTGATCTCGGATATCAATGCTTTCGCAGATTCAGCAGAAGCCCTGATCAATTCCACTCAGGCTAAATACGATAAAGAAAGGCGGATGATGTTCAACTCGCACAGCGCCGTTTTATCGGGATTGGAAAAGGATTACAGGGCAAAGTGCGCGGCCGTCAGCAACAAGTCCGATCAAACGATCCGCGAAGCCGGAAACATACTCGCCGAGATCGATCAATTAGACCGTCAGCTTTCAGCGGTCGATAAGTACTATGTCAAGACAAAGAAAAAGAAGCTGGAGCTGCTGGCGAATACTACCAGCGAAGCGTATGCCGGCGCAACGGATTACTTTGCTACGCTCGAGAAGATCAAACAGGAGTTCAATGTACTGTATAAAAAATACTCTGAGGATATCCTGCCCGGATTGATCAACGGTCTGAACTATCTTTTCTCTTCCAAACGAAAGAAAGACTATGAGGATTTGATCGTTCTGAGAAATACGGTAGCCGCTTTTGTCCGGGAGATCGAGGAGATGCTCCCTCCCTTGACCAAAGAACGTCTTGCGGCTTTGAAAGAGGAGTATTTCACAACAAAGGGCGCCGTCACAGAACGCCAGAAGCGCGAGGCGGCGGATTTTGAAACAAGACATAACGCTACGCTTGATATGGTCGCCGGCAAGATCTGCGGCGATCTGGATGAGATCCTGCCGGATGAACTGGTGAGCTATCTTTCCGCGATCATGCAAAACTATGCGGCAGGTCTGTACAAGGTCAATTCCACTAACCAGCTGCAGGACGAAGTCCTCGACATGATCTATATCGATTATCCCGTGGATTTCTTTGTGCAATCCCCGATCGTGGCTTCTGTCATCAAAAGCAAATGTGCGTCCCTTTTGGTCGACGGCAATATCCGCATGCCGATCATCATGTCGACCTCCGACGCTCCCGTTTGGCTGATCGATACCGATAACAGCAACATGTCCGCTGTGCAGAGCTTTATCCATTCTGTCATGTTCGGCGTGATGTCGTCTTGTCCGGTCGCGAGGATGACCTATCAAGTCGTCGATCCGGAGAACCGCGGCAACAGCATCTCTCCGTTCTTTGACGCCAAAAAGAAACTGCCGGAATTGTTCGGCGAGAGAATCTTCATCAACAGGGATGACGTCGCGTTTGAGATCGGCATGCTGAACGAGAAGATCGAGAACATTTTGCAGAACAAGCTCTCAAATCAATACGCCAGTATTTTTGACTATGCCAAAGAGAACACGGATTATTTTGTGAATGCCGAGTTTCTTTTGCTGTTCGATTTCCCGAAGGGCTTTGACGAAAGAACGCTCTCGGAATTGAGAAATATCATCAGAAACGGCAGCAGATGCGGGATCTATACGATCATCTCTTACGCGCCCGATTCCGAAGAATCCTTATCCCAGGAGTTCCGCAAAAATCTGCGGTCTATCGTTGAGCTTTCCGCGATCATCCGGCAGGATGATAACGGCTTCTCCTATAAAGGGCTGCCGCTCGCATACTTCGCCATGCCCGAAAGAACGAGTTCGCGAAGTTCTTCAGTAAATATATGCTGATCTACGAAGGCATCAAAAACCGCGGAATCGCATTCTCTCCCTTGATCAAAAAGCTGGTCGACGCAAACGATTCCTTTGAACTGGACGAGCATATCGACTATATCTCCGGACTGATGAGGAACTACTCGGCTCAATATGCGAAAGTTCCTTCTGCCGACGCGAAATTCCCCTCACAGCTCACGCTGGGCAGCGTCCTTTATCCGGCGGATATTTTCTCTGACAGCATCGGATTTGATCGGATCACGGAGACCTTCGGCGTGGAGCGCAGCAGAGGCGCGCAGAGCAGCGCGTATGTGGAATTGCCGCTTTCATTTGATTTGGGCAGTTCTTTCAACCTGTTGATGAATTGTCCCGAATTTACGAATAAAGCCATTCTGAGATTCACACATCATGTTATCTGGAGCTTTTTGTCGTTCATCCCCGTCACCAAAGTCAATGTCTGCGTATTTGACAGCGAACAGCGCGGCAACAGTATTATTCCCTTTTTGGATTTCAGAAAAAAATCGCCCGATACCTTTGATCAGAAAATCTACACCAATCAGGAAGCAATGGTTGACAGATTAAAGAAGATCAATTCTCAGATCGACGATTTTATCCAGGAAAAGCTGGGCAACCGGTATACCGATATCCTGGATTATAATATCAATACCCCCGCCCGCGCAGAGCCGATGACGTTACTGATCATTTATGATTTCCCGAGCGGCATGGACGGAAGAGGGATCGATCTGCTGACCAATATTCTGAGAAACGGCAATAAGTGCGGCGTTTATACCATTATTTGCTACAATCCCAATGTCACCTTCTCGCGTTATGAAAGTATCGACGAGCGGCTCGAGATCATCTCAAAGTACTGCGCTTCCCTTGACTTCAAGGAAAACAATTACTGCCTGCTTCCCTATAATCTGCAAGTCAATATCCCCGATGAATTGTTGTTTGTCCAAACGGACAGCTTTATCAAAGAATATGTAGAAAAGAGCGAAGCGATCAAAAAGCAGGGATTGTCCTTCCGCGATATCATCAGCAAGGATCTGTTCACGCTCGATTCGTCGAGATCATTGGTGATCCCTGTGGGCGTCGGCGACGGAGACAGTGTCGTCAGCATCACGATCGGAGAAGGCTCTTCCCATCACGGACTGATCGCCGGCGCGACCGGTTCCGGTAAATCGACGCTGCTGCATACGCTGATCATGAGCGGGATGCTGCATTACAGCCCCGACCAGCTCCATCTGTATCTGATGGATTTCAAGAGCGGTACGGAGTTTAAGATCTATGAATCCGTCAAGCTCCCTCATATCCGGCTGCTGGCGCTGGACGCGATGCAGGAGTTCGGCGAGAGCATCCTTGAAAATCTCGTTTCCGAAATGGAACGCAGAGGAGCCTTGTTCAAAGAAGCTGGACAGACCAGTCTGAAAGGCTATAAGGCGGCAACCGGCAAGCCCTTGCCGCGGATCCTTGTGATCATGGATGAGTTCCAGATCCTGTTTAATGATTCATCCAACAGAAAAGTGGCGATGAACTGTGCGGAGCTGACGAAAAGGATCGTCACGGAAGGCCGCGCCTTCGGTATCCATCTGCTGATGGCGACGCAGTCTACCAAGGTCATCTCGGATCTGACGCTTTCTCACGGCACGATCGAGCAAATGAGGATCCGCATCGGATTGAAGTGCGGTGAGAATGACGCCCGCTATCTGTTCTCGGATGAAAACGACGCAAAAGCGCTGACCATGATGAAAGGGCCCATCGGTACGGCAGTAATGAATCTCGACTACACCGAGCAGTCGAATATCGGCTTCAGAGCCGCTTACTGTGACGAAAAAACACAGAGGGAATATCTGGATCTGATCAGTAAGACATTTGAAGATATGCCGAGCAGCCTGCAGACGTTCGAAGGCGGCCGCACGACCGGTCTTCTGGATTACTTCAGACGCTCCGGTATCAACGCGACGTCATCGCTGCCGGTTCAGATCCACCTGGGCACGCTGATAAAGGTCGCTCCGCCTTTTGCCGTTACGATCGACAAAAAGAAAAAGCATAATATGCTGATCTGCGGTACCAATGAAACAATGGCGAATACGGTAGCCAACGATTATATCATTTCCGCCGTGCTGAATACCAATTCCACGGTATACTGTATTGACGGCGACAAGATGGTCGGCGACGATATTTCATCGGCATTTTACAGCACCCTCAAAGGCATCACGTCGCGATTCAAGGTCGCTGAGGACAGATCGGATATCATTTCCTTCATCAATGAGATCTACACGGATTATCTGATCAGGAAGAAGCATAACGGCGATAAGGTGATATTCGTTGTGATCAAGAATCTGCAATTCCTTGATATTGTCAAAACCATGTTCAAGGGCGAGTTTATCGATGAAAGCGAATACCTTGACGCCTCGATGACAGAAGAAGCGGTCGAGGATACGGCGAATCCGTTCGCGTCGGTCACAGACTTTTTTGATAACCGTGACGCAGACGATCATTCGAATGTCAGCGAAAAAGTATTGAAGCTGATCGCCGACGGCTCGGGATTCGGGATCCATTTCGTCGTTTCTTCTCTGGAATATCAGACAGTGCGTGAATGTATGTATTACGGAGAAAATATTCTGACAAAGTTCCCCGAAAGAGTCATATTCTCTCTCGGCGCCAATGACGCCGATAACCTGATCGAAAACGTATCTGTTTCGGGATTAAGGGATAATACGGTTTACTTTACCGACGGTGTAAAGAACACGTTCCAGATGAAACCGTATGTGAATCCGACAAACGAAGAATTGGAACAATTCTTCAGCGATATGCTGTAATCAATAATCAAGCGGCTTCCAAAGAGATATTCTTTGAAATCCGCTTGGGGGGAATGATATGAGTTATGTGAATTCAGACGCCGCCGTTATTCTGCAGACGATGAAAAACGTCAAAACCGCGATAGAGAGTCTCAACGCAACAAGAACCTCTGTCAACACAAAGTACGCTGTGCTGGGCGAGAGCTGGAAGGACAAGCATTACAGAGAGCTGGGCGATGTTGTCAGGGATTGCGATAAAGCGATCTGCAGCATCCTCAAGACCCTGCTCCAGGGCGAAAAATACCTTTTGCAGCTGTACAAGAGTCTGAAAGAATATGAAGATACCGATTTGAATTCATCCGCTCCTTCGGGAGCCGGCAGCGGAACTTCCGGTTCAAATCATGTCGGAGCGTTGTCGAGAACAAATCAAACCTTTGAGCAACTTGTCCTCGACGGAAAAAATGTTTCTGTTTTTGATCATCCTTTTGAGGCGAACGCCGGAAGGATCTGTAATCAGGGAAGCGCCTATCCGAACGGACCTCAAGAAACCTGCGGTTGTTGTGCCAGCGCCACAATAATCAATAAAGCCGGCGGGTCAGCGACCGAGTACAGTATGGTAGCGTATGCATTAAGCAATCGTTTTTGTGACAGCAGAGGCTTAACATCTGCCCAAAGCTGGGCAAATATTCTGAACGGCAATAATGTAAGCAGTTCTGTTACCAGCGGAACATCTCTTTCCGATCTTGCGTCTCGCGTTGAACAGGGGAGAGGTGTGATTATCGGAGTGGAAGCCCGGGTCTATGACCCGAGCATGTATCATGTCCGGGGCGGTCATGCTATGGTGCTTGAAAGTGTTATCCGGGATAGCAGAACAGGAAGAATACTGGAATATGTAGTTGTGGATTCGAATTTCGGTGATTCGCAAAGCGCTTGTCGCAGGGTTCCCGCCGGACGTTTGGAAAGAGCTTTCCGGCGCTTTGGAAGCCAGTCTGTATGTACAAACAACATTATTTGGTAGGTGAAATAATGAGCTTTTATGAACGGTTCAGTCGGTTGTTTTCAACAGTGGAAATTGAATATGCACAATCTTTACCGGTATTGACTCATGACAATGAAATCGTTTTCTTTTACAAAGAAAACGAACATCCGGAGCATAAGAGAGTGATTGAAGAAATAAAGTATATTGCTCGTAAAGAAATAAAAAGTGAAAAAGAATCCAAATATGAAGCGAGCAAATTATTCCCCACGGAATTGTTAGACAAAATAGTTGGGATTGAACTCGACGATAATTTGACTATTGATGAAGAATTGGACAAAGAGGACGCTTATATTGAAACCTACGATAAGTATTATCGGAAAGCTTATGAGTCAAATGTGACGGAAGAGGAATTGACCGCGTTGTTTCATGAATTAAAGAACACAGTTGGTTCTGAGGCTTTGTTTGAGCTATACCGATACTTATTCAGCTGTTCTTTTCAAAACTTATAATATGAAACAGTGCGGTTTGGAGCGAAGAAAATGAAAAAAGGGTCGTAAAATGTTCGCACCTATGACAGGGAGTGCAATCCGCCTATGGAGGAATATAACGAACCATACCTCGCTAAACGCAGTACGGTAAAATAATAAAGGGACACCCGTGTGGGTATCCCTTTATTATATGGCGCAGAGTGAGTATGATGTATCTGACGGTAGCGGAGCTATCGTCTTCGGATCGTCGCCTTCTGTCTCGTCGTCATGGACTTCGCTTATCGAGGGACAGATGGCAGATCCTGCCCTCGTATCGCTCCGTCACTCCTCCTCTCCCCAAAAAGCAGGGGCTTTTCGGGGACCCCGTTTTGCATATCTTCGCTCTCCCTGCCGACAGTCCGCCGGACTGTCGGTACCTTCGATGTGCGCTGACGCTTACATCTCGGCACGGTCGCCTTCAAATCCCTCACTCAACGCAGAATATAAGTAAAACGTCCGCACCGAATGGTACGGACGTTATTACTATGGCGTAGAGTGAGGGATTTGAACCCTCGGTACCAGAAAGGTACACAGCATTTCCAGTGCTGCTCCTTCGGCCACTCGGACAACTCTACGTGTGGTCAAATGATAAACGGTCGTAACCGAATTTTCAATTGCTCAACTATTATATACAATTATCCGAAAAAAATCAAGTCTTTTTTTTGATTATTATAAATTAGTATGGTTTAGTATCGTTTATATTATTGATATTTGAGCTTGGCTTGATCGATGAGCGGTAAAGAACAGATTCCGCTGCCGCCTACAACCGCAAGGACTGTTGTCAATATGAAAGGACTTAGGAGGAAGCGGGTTCCGATACAACGGCATACAGCGAATAGTTGCCGACCCTGTCTGTGCGCTTGATATTGATGACTTCTCCGTCCTCGGCGTAATGATTATTATAGTAACCCATTAGATTGAGGAGTGCTTTCTCGTATGTTCCATCTCCCTCCGGGACGTTTTTCTCCCAGACGATGATCCTCATGTCGCTGTTGATCGTGTCCATGAACAGATGATCGATCCCGTTTGCTTTCTGAGCGTCCTTAAAGCACTTTGCCTTTGTCAGCCATAAACCGTAATTGACGACGTTGGTTTTTTCGGTCGGAATGATCAGAGGATTGTAATACCCTTTCATCAGCATTTTTTGATTGACGAGGAAGATCGAATCGGGATGCGCCGTTATATAATCCTCCATGGGAGGATTGCACTCTTTATCATAGGTGGTCACATTCTCTTTGTTGATATGCGCGCCGGTAAGCACCGAAACGGCGGCGACGATCACCGCCAAAAGGCACAAAGCGGTCTTTCCGAACTTTGCGCCTTTTTTGAGCACGATCCGGTTTTCGCTGTCAAGTCCGTAGATCATCATGACACAGGCGGGGAAGATCGGCGCGAAACTAACATAGAAATACAGTCTGATGCTGACCAGATACGCGTACGGGATCAGCAGTCCGGCGACGATAAACAGCGTGATCACCGCCTGAAACCGATCGTATCGAAGGATCAGCAGCAGCGACAGCACAGCCAGCGGAACCAGCAGGATGCTTTCGGTTTTGAACACATCACTGATGATAAAGTAAAAGCTCCATAGAAAAGCGAGCAAAAACAGCTTGATCAACAGCCATTTGTTTTTGGGGAACAGGATCGACAGGAAGATCACGGTGAAAAGCGCGAGGATCAAAGCCAAAAAATAGAAGATGATGGATTTGTTTTGGATCATTTGCGAGAAAGAATCCTTGAATGGATACAATATCTGTTCAGGGATACTTTTGTTAAGCAGTCCGTCATAGTTCTCTTCACGAATCAATTCAGACATTTCGTCCAAGCGCTCGACAGTATAAAACTCATCGTCGACAAACCAATTTGTGAGGGTGCTGAGATCTTCTACGGATTTCAGTCCGATTTCTTTGTATTTTTCTGGATTTTCATAGTAGGGATGCGATTTGGCGTCTATAACAGATGACAGCGATTCATAATAAGTCGACAACTCTCGATAATCGTCCGATGAATTCTTGATCGCGTCAGAAACCGCGTTCAAGCCCGCCGCGGAAACGACAGCGGCAGCAAGCAGGATTCCCGTCACAACATACTTTTTCAGCGCCGGTACGACAGCTCTTTTTAGCCCGTCGAACTTTTTCTTTTTTGTAGTGCAGGAGATGAATACGCCGGCGGCAAAAACCGCGCCGACCCCGCAGCAAGCCAAAAAGGGAAGGAACCTGAGCTGAGAGCCGGTGAACATCAGGATAAAGCCGCAAACAAGCTGCAGGATCTTTACCTTTTTCCGGTTTTCGTGCACGCTTCCGTAGAACAGACACAGCAGGCCTGCCGTCGAAGCGAGCACAGCCGTGAAGTTATACATGATTTCGACAATCAGAAACGACAGAAAAAGAGCGTCAAATATCACTGAATAGAACAGCCCTCTTTTCGTACCGAGCTTTGAGAGAAAAAAGTAGTTGATCGCCGTCAGCGAGAGAAAACAGATCAGCTCCTGCAGCGCCATATATACATTTATATTGCCGAACAGCGGCTGAATCATCACACAGAACGAGGTATAAAAATATCCGATACACGGAATGGCGGCGTTGCCACCGTAGATAGCTTTGAACGCGCAGTAATCATCGTTTTGGGCGGTGACGGAAAAACCGTTCGCCGCGATATATATCATAGAAAACAGCACGCATAAAACCGCCGCGGTCAGAAATCTGTGATGTGATAAGGCGATACAAAAAGAGTTGAGCTTTTCAGAACATTTTTTCATAGTTTTCCGCTCCGATCTGCAAGAAGTAGCTATATTATAAATCAATTCGATCATGATTGCAAGAACGGAAAACCTCAGCGCCGATGTGATTCTGATGATATTCCTTAAGGCGACATTGTCCTATCCTCCCGCTGTCATTGCGAGTCCTTATGGGTGTGGCAATCCCACAAAGAGGAGAAGATTCTTCCGAGCCTCGCGATCCTCAGGGAGGCGGCTCGAAGAGCCGGAGGGTTGAAAAATACTTCTTGATGAAATTTTGCGAAACAAAAATATCATATAGCAACCCTCAGCCGCTCCGCGACAGCTCCCTGAGGGTTGCGGAGCCTTGTAACCACTCCGATGTTGACTTATTCGCTGTCGCGAATTCAAGCGTCGCAAACCGCTCAGAATGACATCGTAATCGTTACCTTATATACCGGGAGCGCGGAGCGTTCCCTCATTTCTTTATCACAACTTGTTCACAATTTGCTTACAGTTTCGTTACAACTCCCTTGTGCCGCATACAAATTTTGATTTGTCTATTTGTTGAATATGTACAATGCTTTGGCTTTATGCATAAAAAAAGACTTTAAATTAAGTGCAATACCAACATAAATGTGCTGTTTTAGGCTTGTATTCTTAACAATTCGTTTGATGTTGTTGAAAATCATTGTTGATTTTTAACAAATTTTGATCTATAATCAGTATGAGATTATTATGTATTAGTATAGATGTGTTATATCTATACGAAAAAGTCACTGATTTACTACCGATTGACAATCATTCTGAGAATAACGGTGAGCAGTATGGAAGATAAGAGAATTCAAGAATTACAACAGGAACTGAATAAACTGAAAAAAGCACAGGCGCGCGTCAAGCGTAAGTTCACTTTCCTGCTTAGCATCATTGCGATGCTGGTGCTGGTAACGGCTACCTTGGCGTGGTTCACGCTGTCTAATTTTGCATCAGTCAACGAGATCAATCTGAAGATTTCGACCGCTCCCGAGCTGTATCTTGATATCGAAAACCGCGGTACCGACGTCACACAGTGGAAAAAGGTGCTGACGAACGAGATGATCAACTCTTATCTTTCCTCCGTCAGCGCGCCGAAGCTCGACGAACAGCGCCTCGATCCCGTTACCACCTCCAACGGTATCTCCTTCCAGAGCCAGAGCGGCGCCTCTCGTACAGCGAACGAGTCGTCCTCTTTCCTGGAATTCAAGGTATGGTTCATCGCCACTACCGATATGTACGTCCACCTCTCCGGTCAGACGGTTCAGGTCGAGGGCAGCAACGCCACCACCGCCTGCACCACCACCGAGACCGGCGCGAAAGCCGATATCGTGAACGCGGTCCGCGTATCCTATGAGGACAGCGGCTCCGCCGCCATCTGGGAGCCCCACACGGGCGCCGCGGTCAACGGTCAGTCCACCTTCGATGTTGGCCAGAACTTCGGCTCCGACTCCCGCCTCTTTCATTTGAAGAAGCTCGAACCCAAGCAGATCACCGTCCGCATCTGGGCGGAAGGTAACGACCCCGAGCGCGACAACGACGTCCAAGACTCCAACGTCACCTTCCAGATGCTCTTCGGCGGCGCCGATGAAAACGGTAATTCGTTTGAATAAACTTTAGGTTACAAGTTACCGGATACAAGGTACCGGTTGAGGTGGATGAATGAAAGGCGAATTGGCGCAGCTTTCTATCGATTTTGCAATACGTATTGTTGAGTATTACAAATGGTTGGTTGCCGAGAAAAAAGAATATGTAATGTCTAAACAGATATTACGCAGCGGTACCAGTATCGGAGCGAATGTTCATGAAGCAAAATATGCCGCCAGTCGACCTGATTTCAGAAGCAAATTAAAGATAGCTGCAGAAGAAGCAAATGAAACACAGTATTGGTTGATAGTACTGGAAAGAACAGGCTATTTTGATTCATCTTTTGACGATTTAAAAAGATACGTTGAGTCTATTATCAGAATACTAATAGCGATACTCAAAAAACTCAGCGACGTAGAAGAATAGTTAATTACCCCCGTACCCCGTACCCCGTACCCTGTACTCAATTAAGTTTCGGTTTAAACAAGCGCAGAAACGCTTGATTAAATAGTAAAACTGTCCTTTGGTGTTTGGGACAAAAATATTAATTTAAGGAGGAATTCTCACATGACAAACACAAAATTCAGAAAGAGAGCGTTACTCTCTTCCGTTGCGATGCTCCTCGTAGCTCTCGTAGCTCTTGGTTCCGCAACATTCGCATGGTTCACCGCTAACCCCAACGCAGAAGCTCACGGTATCTCCATGAAGACCACCGCTGCTGCCGGTCTGGTTATCAGAACCGAAACCGACTCCAACTGGTCTCACAGCGCTGGGCTGGGCGTTGACAAAGGCACCATCAACGTTAACCCCGCTTCTCAGGAACAGACCGCTCCGGCTAACTTCTGGACCGTAATCGCGGATAACTCCAGCACTTACGGCGCGAAGTCCGGCGAGACTATGACCACCGGCACTAACGAAACCGATTTCTATGCAGAGAAAATCTACTGCAGACTGTCCGACGGTTCCAACGCTTCTCAGAACGCTACCAAGAAGGTTTTCCTCAAGGGCGTTACCATCACTAAGGCTTCCGGCGCTACCATGGAGAACGCAATGCGCGTTGCCGTCGCCGGCCCCAACGGCATGATCGGCACCTATGCGCTCTCTACCGCAGGCGCGCACGGCACTCTGACCGGCGCTAATCAGGATACCGGTTCCTTCAGCCCCGCTCTGGCTGCTACCAGCACTGCTCTGAATGTTGACACCGGTCTGACCGCTCTGTCCGCTTCCGGTTCCGACCTGAGCAAGTACATCACCGTTTATGTATACCTCGACGGTCAGGACAGCGACTGCTTCTCCGACAAGGTTGGTACCGTAAACGCTGCTGAGATCATCTCCAGCGTACAGGTTGACCTGACTCTGGCTTAATCATTCTTTGATTACAGATTCGGTTCCATTTCTCT
>JAFRBD010000046.1 GCA_017405065.1 Ruminococcus sp.
GACGCGAGTCGTCGACTGTCTGCCCGGTTCGGCGATCCCTTCTTCAACCAGCGCCTTCATGATCGAATTCTTGGTATACGGAAACGCTTCGCCTGAGTCGTTGCAGAGCTTCTTGATCAGAGGAAATACGCTGTCGAGATGGATCATGAGATAATCGGAATTGACGATCCCGCTGAAAAAGCTCGGCGTATAATCTCCGTGACTGCCCTTCTTTTTCAGTACAACATCTCCGCTTTCCATCAGCGCGTAGAGCTTACGAACGAAGATATTTGCTGGCTTTTCGTATTCAATATCCACTGCCTGCTGTGCGGCAACTCGGAGTAAAAGATCGGAAAAGTTTTTGATTTCTTCGTCCTTTTCGTCTTGAAAAATCACACCGTTTTCTTTCAAAAAGTAGAGAAAGAATCGCATACCGATCATCAAACACGCGACGATCTCAGGCAATCTTCCGTGACATTTTACGCCGTGACTGAGGAAATCACTGCGGTAAGAATCGTATAATTCTCTCAGCCTTTTCACGAATTTTTCCTCGTGATCATCGTCGCAAATAAATCTTCGTTTGAGCCATTCGGTGTATGCGAACATGGTACGGCGATAGACGCCCTGCGCAGCTTCTTCCTGATACTCCGTGAGGTAAGCGAGATTCACGTCGCCGTCCTTCAGCTCCAAGGGGAAGTATCTTGCGATACCGCTTTCGCCGACATCTGGTCTCAGCTCGCCTGTGATGATGGCGTTCCCTTGGGGCGGACGGTTTTCCATCAATGTACAATCTGCTCTCATTCTCCCGCGTCCGGTTCGATCGCCGTAAGCGCGCATAATCTTCTGTGCGGTCGTGTTGAGCTTCTTCATTTCCGCGTTATCCGAGGGATAGAAGTCGTCGATGCAGGTCAGCACATCCTTGAGAGTAAAGGCGTTCGCCGTGATACTGTTCGCCGTATCCTGGAAGGACATCGGCAGATCGGTTGAGGTAAACGCGCCGAAGAAGCTGAGTATCAGCGCGGCGATCGTGCTCTTTCTGGTGCCTGTCCGACCTGTGAGGAAGAGAGTAAATTTAGGCATACAACCCGCTTGTCTGAGAAACTCATTCAGCGGCGTTAGGAACGCAAACGCCAGAAGCGGATGGATGATCTCCTTTCTCGCAGGAGGCATCGTATACAACAGCTTCGCTGTGTGCAGATCGGTTTTGCTCCAATTACGCTCGCCACAGTAATATCGGAGCTTGCCTTTCAAGGTTACGTTCAAGCCTTCCCCTTGAGGGGAAGGTGTCGCCGACAACTTGTTGGCGGTGACGGATGAGGTGGAAGCGTTTCCACTCCATCCCGTAAATTGTTCTATCGGAGAGGTTTCCACCTCATCCGACCAATGTGCAAGCGAAGTGCCCACCTTCCCCTCAAGGGGACGGCTTTGCGGCAGAAGAAAATGCCACTCGCCATCGATTTTCTTCCACCCGGTCACATGATACTCTGTGAGCTGTTCGGCGTTCTCAGAGGTCGTCAGGATGTAGTAGCGCAGATAATCCTTGCACCGCTGACCGACCTCGATGATGCACTTTGCGCCCCACTTATCGAGAAGCCAGTTGAAGTTACTCAGATCGGCGCCATTCACCTCGACAGGCGGGAGTGTACTCCCATCGATATGAATACCGCTGAGCACCAGCGTCTTTTCCGTCACCGCGCCGTCGTCGACCGTTTTCTCGCTGACGATACGCGGGACGAAGTTACA
>JAFRBD010000047.1 GCA_017405065.1 Ruminococcus sp.
CGTCGCGATCGTCTTCTTTATCCTCCTGTTCAACGTGCTGTATCACTTCGCGGATAAGCTGATCAGGAAGCATAAAGAAAAGTCTTCACCGAAAGTCTCGGAATCATAAGGCACAAAACGTCCCTGCCGCTTTGAACAGGTCCGGTAAAAACGGACAATAGAAAAATCGCCCCCTTATGGTAGAATAGAAGAAACTACCATAAGGGGGATTTTGTATGGCAAGGAGTCTAACAAAGTATTGCGGAAATCAGGCTATTTAAGATGGCCGGGTTTTTATTAAGGATTAGTATTACTTGTCGAAACAGTCTTTCCTCAGCAGAATCGAAAGTCGTTTGATGTGAGAGAAAGGGACTGTCCCTTTTTGTGGGATTGCCACAGCCTGCCGCTTATCAGCGGCACCTCCCAAAGGGAGGCTATGGGCTTCGCAATGACATTTCGTCCTAAGTTGACGGCATCGCCTCAAGGGTAGGATTAAAACGATTTCTATTTGACCACGATCGCCTGATATCCGAGCTGCTCATAGCGCTTTTCGCTGATATCGCGCGCAAAGTGAGAGATATCGCCCACGACGGAATCGGAAAAATAGTAATAATCCTTGTCGTAGCCGCACAGTACCAGACAATGCTCGTGGAGCATCCATTTGAAGGTATCGCCCTTCTTGTACTTCGCGTTCTCGTCGACATAGTCTACCGTCCACGCGTCCCACTCGATCGGCTCCTGCATATCCGTCGTCGCCCATACCATGACGGGGATATCATTCGCGATATATTCATCGCATAATTCGCTGAGCGTCATGTTTTCAAGCACATATGCTTTCTGGTTCGATTTGACGTCCGAGAGATAGTGATTCATGCATTTCGCCATTGCGGGCGCGTAGATGCCCCAGCCGGCGTAAGCGGTGCCGGCAAAGCCGGAGTTCATATCGGGACCGGTCTTCTCCCCCGTTTCCTCATTCTCGATCACATAATGGCAGTCGAGATAATTGTCGGCGAACTGAAACTCGTTGATATCATAACCAAGACTCCTGAGCAGGCTGGTACAGGCGTGGGTCTCACACCCTGCCATCAGGGTATCCTGCAGGGTCGCCTTCACGCCGTCTATCATATGCGGTACTACCGGAGCTTCTGTCGGAGTCGATCCCTCTTTCCGGGGCTCAGAGGAATTGACGACCGCGCCGATGATCACAGCGGCAAGCAGCAGAACGACTACGGCAGCCGCTACCAGGATCAGTTTTGTCTTATTCTGCATCATAAGCACTTCTCAATCGATGATAGGATATGTCTTATTGTAACACATTCCGCAGAAAAATCAATTCAAAGGAGTGAAGAATCTTTGAATGATTACGGACTTTTTTCTTGACATCTCCGGATTTTCGGGTGTATTGTTAAGGTAACGGATCATGATTGAGAAAAGAGGTGTGCGGATGGGCTTATTCAAGGCGGCAAAGGGCTCGCTCGGCGGCGTAATGGCTGACCAATGGCTGGAGATCTACGCCTGTGACAGTCTGCCGCAGGGCGTGCTGGCACAGCGCGCGCAAAAGAGGGTCAGCGAACGCAGTGCAAACACCGAGGGAGATGACAATGTCATCAGCGACGGTTCAACGATCATCGTCAACGTCGGTCAATGCGCCCTTGCGATCGACAGCGGCGAGGTCACGGGCGTATACGATACCCCGGGCGAGAACACCTATCACAGCGACCGCAGTCCGAGCATCTTTCACAAGGGCGGCGCCAAAGGCGTGCTGAAACAGAGCTTTGACCGTTTCGGCTACGGCGGCGTCGCGGCGGTATATCAGGTAATCATCGTCTTGGATCTCAGGGAGCATATGGGCAACCCCTTCTCGGTGAGCCTGCCGATCCGCATCAAGGACAGCCGTACGGGGCTTGACTTTGACGCGACGCTGTCGGTAAGCGGCACGTTCTCATTTCAAATCAAAAAGCCCGCGGTGTTCTACAAAAAGCTGTGCGGCTGTTCGACCGGCACGGTATATGTGAAGGATATCCTTCCGCAGATCACGGCGGAATTCAAAATGACGCTGATCACAGCGATCGGAAAAACTTTCCGCAAAGGCTCCACGGCATATGATATCAGCATGAGCGCCAACAAGATCATCGATGAAGCGGCGGCGCTGCTGAATGAAGAATGGATCGCAAAACGCGGCTTCGCGATCGTGTCCGTCGGGATCGACAGCGTCGCGCTGAAAAAGCAGGATAAAGATCTGCTGCAGAGCGTACAGCTCGCCAAGACGCTGACCGACCCGACGCTGTCCGCGGCAACGATCGCCGCCGCACAGGCGCAGGCGATGCAGGACGCCGCGAAAAACACCCGCCGGAAAGAACCGATCCGCGTGACATTCAATAACACGCCAAAAGGATAACAGGCAGCGCCTTTGCGGACGCTGCCTGTCCTCTTTCGGGTAACAATACAACTAAACTGTCAGAATATAAAACTCATAGGGGTCGTAATCCTTTAGACAGAAATCCTTTTCTGTCATATCGGTCGGGGTCGCATCGATTTCGTCGCCTTTCACATGCAGCACGCATTTTGCGGTTCCGATGCCTAAGTCGAATGTCACGTCCTCGATCGCCTCTTTGCCGAGATTGGCGGCATAGATCACGGTATTCTCCCCATCGGAACGGGTGAATACAAAGAGCTTGGCGTTGCTCGGCTCGACGATGCTGATGCTTCTGTTGGTAGAAGCTAAGGCGCTGTTTGTCGTTTTGAGCTTCGACAAAACCGTTATCAGCTCCTGATATTTCGGATGATCGTCCCACTTGACGGTATCTTTCTCAAAGAATTCTATCTCATGGTCATAGCCCATTTCGTCGGAGGTATAGATCAGCGGGATACCGGGGGTGAGATAGGATAGCGCCAGCAGCGGCGGGTAGGTGTCGCCGAAACGGCCGACGATACTGCCCTCATACGAGTTTTTATCGTGGTTGTCAAGGTAGTTCATCGGGAAGCTGTCGCCGAGATAATTGACATGGACGCTCATGCCGTCCTGAATGGACGAGGTCGCTACGCCGCCCTTGGTCATCAGCGCCTGACCGTACAGCATATCGTTGTAGCAGGTATCGAAAGCGTACTCGGTAAGCCCCTGTGTCGCGGAGGTCTCGGCGAGCATCATGATATCGCGGTTGACGGACTTGAGCTTGTAAACAGCCGCGTTCCAGAAGTTCGCGGGCACACCGATCGCGTGGTCGCAGCGGAAGCCGTCGACGCCGATATCCTCGACCCAGTAGCGCATGGCGTCGATCATCGCCGCGCGCATCTCATAATTCTCATAATCGAGCTGAGCGGTATCCGTCCAGTCATACGGCGACTTGATCGAGCCGTCGTCCTTATGCTCATACCAGTCGTCATGCTCGGTGATCCACGTGTTGTCCCAGCCGGTGTGGTTGGCGACCCAGTCGAGGATGACCTTGAAGCCCATCTCGTGAGCCTTGTCGAGAAGGTGCTGAAAATCCTCGATCGTACCGAACTCGGGATTGACGCCCTTGTAGTCGCTGACGGCGTAGTAGGAACCGAGCGTCCCCTTGCGCTCCGTCTCACTGATCGGATGGATCGGCATCAGCCACAGCGTGTTGACGCCCATATCCTTCAGACGCTCGAGATGCTCTTCAAACGCTTTGAAGGTGCCTTCCTCGGTATACTGACGGACGTTCACCTCATACAGCACGCAGGTATCGAGCCAAGGAGCGACCGTCTTTTGCAGAATGGGATCGCCGCCGTCGATATAGGTCATCACGCCGTCGACCACACTGCCCTCCGGCACGTCTTCTGATATCTGATACTCATTCGTCTGCGCCTCGGAGTTGCCGATATCCGTCGCGTAGGTTTCCTCATCGCCGCCCTTCGAGCCGCAGGCGGCGAGCGAAACGATCAGGCAAAGAGCCAGTAATAACGCCAAGGCCTTTTTCATTGTCATTCTCCTTTCGGTTAATTCTGATTAAGAAATATAATCATCTGTTTTACTGCTGATTATTATTCTTATTATACTGGAATCTGCTTGATTCCGCAATAAAATTCGTAAAATTCTTACCTTTATTTTCCGGCGGCAAATATGATACAATAAGTCAGATAACAACGGAAGGATTATTCTATGAAAACGACAGAAGACAGAATCACGCAATTACGGCGCGCCGCGGAACAGACGAAGGAAATGATCAGGGTCAACGATTACGACTTTGAAAACGGCGCGTCCGCTAAGGACTTTGAAAAATATACCGAAATGCTGTATAAAAACAGGGTCGGAATGATCAGAAGCTACGGACAGCAGAACAAGACCGTCGATCTGTCCGAGATGAACTACGATATCCTCAGCCGCAGGAGCGCGGCGGTCAACCGTCTCGCTCCACAAGCGGATCGGCAATACAAAGAAAAGTATCCCGCCTTCTGCGTCGCGGAGATTTTTGCGCAATTATGCGCCCCATGCCCCACCGACACCTTCAACGGTCTGGACGGGACATATCATATCGAAACGGCAGCGGCGATATGGATATTAGATCATCTGAGAAACAGCGGCAGGCTGGACGACGCGCTTGAATTCCTGCCCGAAAGCCGCGAAGAGCTGGACAAGATCGACCTGCCCGATGTCACCGACTCCGTACACTGCGACGACCTGATCCGCGGGATGCTGTACGTCATCCGCTGCCGCAACGGCAGTAAAAGCGGCTTTGACGCGTCAAAAGCCTTTATGGACAGCGCAGACGCCAATATCGGCACAAGTGACAAGACCGATGACGACAGCGGAAGAGCGCGTTTTGAAGGCGTCACGGCGCTTTTAGACGCCGATACCGTCGAGGAACTGTGCAGCCGCTTTACCGCATATGTGAGGGAGCTGACAGAAAGCTGTCTGGCGATCTACGCGCAGCTGCACGAAAAGGTCGTGACCCTCGCCGGACACAAGCTCGACATGATCGAAAAGGAGATCGCGGGCAGTCAGGCGGCGGAAGGCTCCCTGTCCGTACTCAATCAGCCGGACGACGGATCGGAAACGACCGTCACCGCGGCCTCGGACATGCGCGAAGACACATTCGAGACAGAAGACGAGCTTCAGAAAGCGATCTTCCGCGAAGAATCCTTTTATATGAACGTGATGCTCCTGTGCGCTGCACACCGACGTCAAATGCGCGATGTTTTGGGCGACGAGACGGTCGATCGACTCTATCGTCCCGTGATCGGCGATCCGTTCGGGATGTGCTTTGCATTTCTGAGCCTTTTGGACAGCGACAGCGATATCATATGGCTGTACAACCTGCCGTATATCATCCTTGCCGACGCCTGTCTCGAGCTGCCGTGGGCAGGCGCGGAACAGATCAACGCGTCGGGAGAACAGCCAAAGCCCTCGTCCGCTTTCTGTGAAGCGGCAAAGGATCCCGAGCGATACATCACGGATCCGTCCGAAAGCATCCTCAATCAAAAAATCGTCCTGCCGCCCTTTGCGGGTACAGCGGAGGATACCATCAGCTTTGCACAGCTGGTATATCTGTTCAGCGGACTGACGCCGCCGCGCGGGATGCCGGAGCTGTCGTATGTCAAGGCGCTGTTTGCAAAAAGCGATCTGTCCGAAGCAGAGATCGATATTCTGTACGAGTACTTCACCCTCGCCTGTTCCCTTTCACGCAGGGACGAGAACTATGTTTTCATTGACGAGGACGACGAGGACAACGGCGAAGGTGCGGAGGAAAGCGCGTCAAATGAAAGCATGCGCGAACTGAGGGAGCTGAAACGTGAGAACAAAAACCTCAAGGCGATGCTCAACAAACTCGAGCGCCGTCTCAGGGAATCCGCCGAGGCGCTGAGCAGCATGAGCGACAGTCTGGACGAAGCGAACGCCGAGCTGGGCGAGCTGCGCTCCATGATCCGTGAAGCGGATATTTCCGAAAAGGAATATTCCGTCACAGTGACCTTCCCCTATACCGCCAAAAAACGCGCGGTGGTGTTCGGCGGTCACAGCTCATGGCTGAAGGCGATCAGACCCCTTTTGCCGAACGTGCGCTTTGTCGAGCCGTCCGCACAGCCGAACACGGGGCTGATCCTGAACGCGGACGTCATCTGGATCCAGACCAACGCGATGAGCCACTCCGACTTCTACAAGATCATCGACGTCGTCAGGAAGAACAATATCGAGCTGCACTACTTCAAATATGCGAGCGCCGAAAAATGCGCGGAGCAGTTCGCGCTGGAGGATATGGGAGCGGAAGAAGAATAGTATTCCGCATCTGCAAGTTCGAATGGACAATCCGGACAATTCGTGCTATAATGGATCATCAAACACAGTGAGCCGTCTATCGGAGGTGAAGCAGCGTGAAAGTACTGGTTATCTATGCCAGCGAGTGCCGCAACGAAGTCGAACGACTTCGCGGCGAGATCGCAAAAAGGTTCGGCAGACAGACTGTCCTGAGAATGAATTCACGCGACAGAAACATCGAGAAAAAAAGAATCAGGATCAGGCATTTATGGCATCATGACGCTGTCAGAATGATAAAGGCGGCAGACATGATCATCTATGCCGTCAGCGAGAATTCCGCCCAAAACGAAAATGTCGACTGGGAACTCAAAAAGGCGCTGGCTTATGATAAATACATCGTCTGCTACAGGGTAACGCCGGATGCGTCGATCAATGATCGTCTGTATTCCTTTGACAAAAACATCAAGGAAAGAACCTGTCTTGCGGATATCGTTGAAGATGAAGAAAAACTGTTTGAGATCATCAAAGGCTTCAACAATAATGATTATATCCATTTGATGAACAAGGATTATGACGTCAGCGTCCTGCTGGAACAGTACAAAATCTTTTCCGACAGCGCCGAAAAGCTGGTCACCCGCCGCCAGAGCATGAACAGCTTTTATCTGAGCGCCAATACCGCCCTGATCACCATCGGCGCGACGGTTTTCGCACTGAGCGAAGGCGACAACATGATATCAAAGCTGATCATTGTGATAGCGCTGTCCGTACCGGGGCTGCTGCTGAACATCTCCTGGCTGAAGATACTCAAATCCTACTTTATCAATAACAGAGGCAAAATGAAAGTCCTGAGCATGATGGAAAAGCATCTGGCGGCGTCATTATACGACGCGGAATGGAAAGCGATGAAAAACCGTTACAGCAAAGAACGGTATGTATCGTTTACGGAAAGCGAGAAAAAGCTGCCTCAGGTATTTATCGTTTTTTATACCCTTGCGGATATCGCGGCGATCATTCTGCTGCTGTCATTGATCGTATAAAAACCTCAATAAACCATATCAAAAAGGAGCGACGGAAAACCGTCGCTCCTTTTTTATACGCCGAAGTATTTCTCCAGGAGATGGCGCAGAAGATCTCTCCTTTGCCGATACTCGGGCACTTCGGGATATGCTTCCGCCAGATGTCCAAAGATCGCGCATGCCTTTTCGAGATACTCGCGTGATTGGAGGATCGCGCTGAGCTTGTAATAGGAGACCGCAAGAAGGTCATAGCTCTCGGCTGTACCCGTTTCTTCGACAATCGCTTCATTGATCGCCAGCGCCTTGCGGATATAGTATTCGGCTTCCCGGTGCTTGCCCTGCAATTCATAGATATCAGCGACTCTCTGATAAACGATCGTCAATTCAAGACGCGCTTTCAGCGTTCCCGTCTGCTGAGCGAGAGCTTCACCGATCGCCATATCCTTACGATAGAGCTTTTCCGCCTCGGAGTAGTTTTTCTGCTCCTTTGCGATATCGCCGACCTTCTGACAACTGACCATCAGGCTGTGACGGGCTTCTGCCGTTCCGGTATCGGCGGCGATCGTTTCACATATTTCATACGCCTTTCGGTAGAACCTTTCCGCTTCGTCAAGGTTCCCCTCGGATAAAGCGACGTCGCCGAGCCTCTCATAGCTGATCGACAGATCGATACGCGCTTCTATTGTGTCTGTTTCCGCGGCGATCGCCCGGGCAATTTCAAAGCCCTTAAGATAGTATTCCTTCGCCTCTGATATACTGCCCCGATCTCTTGCCAGATCGCCGAGATCATTGCAGCAGATCAACAGATTACGGCGGGCTTCTTTCCATCCTGTCTCCACGGCAAGGACTTCCGTCATCTTCAGCGCTTTGAGAAAATAGCTTTCAGCCTCCGAATACTTACCGTTCGCTTTTGCCGATCTGCCGAGCTTTGAGAAGCTGCTTGCCTGATCGAGTCGGGCTTGCGCCGAATCTGATTTTTCAACGATCTCCTCCCGTATTTCAAGCGATTTACGATAACAGCGCTCCGCTTCGTCGAGCTTGCCCTGTGCTTCGAGCACCAGACCGAGCTTGTTATACATGATCGATTGATCGCGGCGAACGACCTCGGTATCCTCTGTTTTTATCAGCTCTTCAAGGTTCTTCATATCCTTGCGGTAATAATCCTCCGCTTCGCTGAGCCTGCCCTGTACTCTGGCTAATTCACCGAGCTTGTTGTAAGTGACGGAGCGATACCGCACAAAGACGTTATCTTTGTATTTTTGTGAAAAGATACCCAAATAAATGAAGGTCTCCTCGTAGACGCGCTGAGCGGAATCGAGCTGTCCCAGCTCTCTGTAGGCGTCGCCCAGCAGATACAGGTTATTGACGATCGTGAGCGCCGCATCAAAATCAGGATCGGTTTCATAAAACGCTTTGCACTGCTGCACCAGCTTCTCCCGCCACTCGAGAGCCTTATGATAGTCGCGCTCGACGCCCTCGCCGTTCTCATACATCGTGACGAGCTTATCGGTCGCAGCGATACAGCCTTTACCGGCAGACTCCGAGATCAGCTTGACAGCTTTCTCGTGATTGACCTCTACATCGATACCGGAAAGATACGCCAGACCGATGAAGAACAAATGCATGGGATCACGCGCAGACATCTGCATCTTTTCAGACAAGCGGAACGCAGAGGCGATCTGCTGAAGCGGTTGATCCAACGCGGGAACTTGATATGCGCTGACAGGTTCGGGGATACCGGAATACTTGCTTTTCAGCTCGTTGGTATCGGTAGGACGCATGACGGCAGGCAGGATGGGTTTTCCAAGCTCTTTTGCGGCAGGATATTCGATCCCCATGACGTAGTTCGGCTGTCCGCCGGGCATTTCGAGCAGATTCGGTGTGATCGTCAGCACAAACAGCTTACAGGCTTTGATCGCCTCCATGATGGCTGAGCTGAAATTTTCACCCGGGATGAGAAATTCATCATACCAGACGGCAACGTCTCTGAACAGCGGGTTCGCATGGATCAGCTTCATCAGATCCTGCGCTTCCTTTCTGTCTTTTTTGCGATAACTCAGAAAGATGATCAGCGCGAACGCGGCTCTGACCTTTTCGGCGAGCTCGTCGCCGACGATGACGGACGCGAGGTAATTCGTCAGCTTTTCTTCATACGGGATCGCCGTGGGGTCGGTATTGTTCTTATCAAGGAACTGCAGGTCGCCGAAGCGCTTGTTGAACAATTCCTCCAAGCCGTCATCCTGCATCAGCGGCAGGACGGGGATGTGATGCGCGAGCGCGAAAGGCACCTCCGTATCCATCGCGCGGTTGGGCTGCGTGAGCAGCTCTGCCGTAACGGGGATGACGAAAAGCTGCATCTCGCCGAGACGAAGTTCGTAATCCTCCACCTCCCCGGGCACAACATCGGGGTCGAGATAGAACACCGCGCAATTCTGCCTGTCGAGCAGCTCTTTACGGATGCTTTCAAAGTATCTGTCGTAATCGTTCGGGTGCGCCGTGAAGTACACTCTCGGCTTGCCCTGCGGGGAGCTGTTTCCCCTGGTATAGTATTTGAAGTCTGTCATTTCGGTCAACTCCTTCTCCTTGTTCCGACTACAATATCTGAGGACGCCGCCCCCTCGGGATACGGCGCCAAACGCGGCGAAGATCTCATATTCTTTGACAGCGCAAAACTCAGAACGTGTCTTTCAGCAGATCCTGCGCAAGCGCTTTCTTTTTTTTGTATTCGGGATCGTCGGGATAAAGCTCCGCCAGTTGAGTCCAGATATACAGCGCCTTGTCGATGTATTCCCGCTTTTTGATCAGCCATCCGATCTTACAATAGGAAACCGCAAGATCGTCATAGTTCTTTGTTGTTCTCGTTTCTTTGACGAGCAATTCGCGCAGATTAAGAGATCTTCGGAAGGAATCCTCCGCCTCGGCGAGCTTATTCTGCGCCAGGCAGATATCTCCGAGCCTTTCATAAGTAACGGACAGATCGCGGATATCTTCCGTCGAGACGGTCTCTTCGGCTATCGCGATATCGATTTCGAGTTCCTTGCGGTAGTAGCTCTCCGCTTCAGCGAGCTTGCCCCGGGCTTTGGCGATATCGCCGAGCTTATCGTATCGGGCGGACAAACCGCGTCTGGATACCGCCGGCTTTGTCTTATCGGTCAGCGACTCGATGATCGAAAGCGATTTTACGTAGTATTTTTCCGCCGTTTCAAGCCTGCCCTGTGTTTCCGCCACTTGGGCGAGTTTGTCGTATTCTTCGGACAGATCGAGAAAGCACTCCGGTTTCCCTGTTTCTTTGGCAAGCGCTTCGTCGATCACCACTTCTTTTCGGTAGTATTTCTCCGCCTCGTCGAGCCTTCCCTGCTCCTGAGCAATATCGCCGAGTCTGTCATAGCAATACGACAGATCGCTGAGCGCCGGGACTGTCATCATCTCTTGGGCAAGCTCTTCTCTGATCTCAAGCGCGTTGCCGAGCCGGCCTTTCGCTTTATCAAGATCACCTTGCGCCTGAGCGATATCGCCGAGTCTGATATAGATGACCGACAGCTCTCTCCGGAATTCATCCGAACCCGTCTCTTTGACGAGCGCTTGACAGATCTCAAGAGCTTTACGGAAGTATTTTTCAGCTTGAAAGAGCTTGCTCCGCGCAATGGAAATAACGCCGACCTCTTCACAAAGGCTCAACAGATCCCGACGGGCTTCCACCGTTCCGGCTTTGTCGACGATCGACTCACAGACGTCGAGCCCTTTCAGAAAGTAGCTTTCCGCTTCTTCGAGCTTATTCTGCGCCTTGGCGATCTCGCCGAGATTTCTGTAACTGAATACTAAATCGCAGCGGGATTCCGTCGTGCCGGTTTTTTCGACAAGCGCTTTGCGGATCATGAGGGATTCGCGGTAAAAGCCCTCCGCCTCGCTGAGATCGCCCGTCTCTTCGGCAATAAACCCGAGTTTATCATAACCGACTGACAGATTCCTGCGATCCACTGCTGCTTTGGTCTCTTTCACCAGCGCTTTGTCGATCTCACATTTTTGAATAAAAAGCTGCCTTGCCTTTTCAAGATCGCCCTGCGCTCGGGCGGTATTGCCGCATTTTTCATAAATAATCGATAAACAGCGACGGGATTCAGCCGTTCCGGTTTCATCGGCGATCGATTGACTGAGTTCAAAAGATCGATCGTAGAAGCGCTCCGCCTCACTGAGCCTGCCCTGCTTTGCTGCGATATCGCCGAGCATTTCACAACAGTCAGACAGATCGCGGCGAGCATTTACCGAGCCGGTTTCTTCGGCGATCCCTTCACAGATCGAAAGCTCCTTACGAAAACAGCTCTCTGCTTCTTCGAGCCTGCCTTGTTTCAGGGCTAAGTTTCCGAGACGGTAATAGGCGACTGACAGATCGCGGCGAGCCGGGTGCGCGCCCGCTTCTTCGACGAGCTTTTTTCTGATCTCAAGCGACTTGAGATAATAATGCTCAGCCTCACTGTATTTGCCTTGTTCTTCGGCGACATAACCGATTTTGATATATCCGACGGACAGATTGCGCCGATCCACCCCCGCTTTCGTTTCTTCTGCCAGCGCTGTGTCGATCCCGCACTTCAGATGATAGAACGATTCCGCCTCGGTGAATTCCTCTCTGTCGCAGGAGATATCTCCGTTTTTTTCATAGCAGACAGACAGATCACGGCGCAATACTACGGTCCCTGCTTCTCGGGCAAGCGCCTGACAGATCTCCAGTTCCTGCTGATAGTAATTCTTAGCTTTTTCCAAATCGCCCTGTATCCGCGCCAGATCGCCGAGGTTCTCATAACATTCAGACAGATCGCGGCGCGAATCCACCGAGCCGATATCGTTGACGAGCGCTTTACAGAGCTTGAGCTCCTTTTGAAAGCAGCGCACGGCTTCTGCGTATTTTCCTTGCTCTTTTGCGATATTGCCGAGTTTTTTATAACATTCAGACAAATCGCGGCGATTTTGCACCGTCGGGGTTTCTGCGGCAAGGGCTGTTCTGATCTCAAGCCCCTTCTGACAGCAGCTCTCTGCTTTGCTGAGATCGCCTTTTCTCCGCGCGAGATCGCCGAAATGATCGTAGCTGATACACAAATCACGACGAACTTCTATCGTACCTATCTCCGCGACAAGCGTTTTGCGGATCTCAAACGATTGAAGAAAGCGGCTCTCCGCCTCTGAGAAATCGCGCTCCGCTTCTGCGACCAAGCCGAGTTTGTCATTGCCGAAAGCCAGATTACGGCGATCTGCAACCAGATTCGATTCTTCCACCAGTGAACGGTCGATCTCACACTTTTTCCCGTAACAGACCTTTGCTTCGCTGTAATTCTCTTTTGCCCTGACGATATCACCGACATTCTCATATCCGAACGACAGATCGCGGCGCGATCTTATCGTGTCCGATTCCTTCACGATCGCTTTTCGGATCTCAAGGGCTTTTCGGTAGAAGCTCTCTGCTTGATCGAGTTCACCCTTCGCCCAGGCTGTATCGCCAAGCATATCATAGCTGCGGGACATATCCCGACGGAACTTTTCTGTTCCCATTTCTTCGGCAAGCGCTTCACGGATCTCAAGCGATCGACGAAAACAGTCTTCCGCCTCGATGAGATCGCCTCGACTCTTCGCCAAATGACCGAGCTTTTCATAGCTGTCGGATAAATCGCGGCGGGATATGACTGTCCCCATTTCTTCAACAAGCGCTTTTAGTATCTCAAAGGACTTTCGGTAAAGGCTTTCCGCTTCGTCATACTTTCCCTTGTCCAGGGCTAAATCGCCGAGACAGTTATAACTATGCGACGTTTCGCGGCGCGCGGCGACCGTTCCTGTCTCTTTGACAAGCGCATCATTGATTTTCAGCGCTTCAAGAAAGCATCTTTCCGCTTCTTTGAATTTCCCCTGTGCTGACTTGATTTTGCCGAGACGATTATAGCAGATACACAGACCGCGACGGGCTTCTGTTGACCCTGTTTCTTTGACGATCAAAAGATGGGCTTCCAAAGAATGACGCAAGTATTTTTCCGCTTCATCCATCTTGCCCTGTGCCTGAGCGATATTGCCAAGCAGGATATAATTGATAACTACGTTACGGCGCGATTCCGATGTGCCTGTTTCTTCGGCGAGCGCTTCACATATCTTAAGAGACCGGCGATAGAATCTCTCCGCCCTGCTGAACTCGCCCTTTTCTTCCGCGACGATACCGAGCTTTTTCGTGCTGATGGAGAGATCCTGTCGGGCTTCTGTCGTCCCCTCTTCCTCGACCGTTTTTTTATCGATCTCATAATCCTTTCGGTAATAGTATTCCGCTTCGTCGAGCTTTCCCTGATCCAGGGCGATATCGCCGAGATTTCCAAAGCAGATGGAGAGATAGCGCACAAACACCTTATCGTCGAACTCTTTTACAAACGATTCGCAATAGCCTCGCATTTCATCGAACGCACGCTGCGCGGGAACCAGCTGCTCTATTCCTTTATAGGCACACCCCAAATCCCAAAGGTCGTTCAACAGCGCCAGCGCCGTGCCGTCTTTCGGATCCTCCTCATATGCCTTTTTTCGTGCTTGGACCAGCTTTTCGCGCCACTTGATCGCGGTGTTGAAATCCCGTTCGACCGCCTCGTGGTTTTCATACATCGAGACGATCTTCTCGATTGCGGGGATATACCCCGCCTCGGCGGAACCGGCGATCAGTTCGGCGGCGCGTTGGTGGTCAACCTCCACGTCGATACCGGAAAGATATGCCAGTCCGATGTAATAATTATGCTGCGGATCGCGGTCGTTTTCGGTGATCACAAGCTGCTCGACCAGAGAAAAAAGCCGCTGCCTGAGCTCTTCCCGGTTATTGACGCCGACAGGCTCGGGGATATCTTCATACATCTCACAGAGCTTCGTCCTATCGGTCGGCACCATTTCCGCGGGCAGAATACTCATGTTCAGCTTTTTTGCCATAGGATATTCATGCTCAAAAACATAGTTGACCTCATTGACGAGGTTCGGCGTGACCGTCAGGGCGAACAAGCCGCTTTTTTCAAGAGCTGATCTGATGGAGTCGTTAAAATCCTCGCCGGGGGTGAGAAATTCATCGTACCAGATCGCGATATCCCGACAAAAAGGATGGGAGTGGATCAGACGCATCAGTTCCTGTGCATACTTCCTGTCCTTTTTGCGATAACTCAAAAAGATATACGCGTCAAACTCATCCCGCACTTTTTGTGCGAGATCGTCGCCGACGATGACGGACTCAAGAAACGCAGTCAGCTTCTCTTCATATGAGATCGCCGTATCATCGGCGGCGTCTTTATCAAGGAATTGCAGATCGCCGAACCGCAAGTTGAACAAATCCTCCAACCCGCTCTCCTGCATCAGCGGCAGGATGGGGATATTATGTTTGTACGCGAAAGGCACCTCGACCGTCATCACGCGATTACGGGTCGTCAGCAGCTTGGTGGTGACGGGGATCACGAAAAGCTGCATCTCCCCTAAACGCAGTTCATAATCTTCTATTTCACGGGGGGTCACCTGCGTCTTCAGATAAAACATCGCGCAGTTTTGTCTGGCAAAGATCTCGCTGCGGATCTCCTTGAAGTATCTGTCATAATCTTCGGGATGCGCGGTGAAATACACTCTCGGCTTGCCCTGTGCGGAGTCGTTTGCTTTTGTGAAGTATTTGAAGTCTGTCATGATCAAATCCCTCTCATCTTATCTGCTGTTCGTTATCGATCGGCGCTGATTTCGTCAGTCGTCACTACTGATGTTTGATGAACCTTGTCAAGGTCTGTTCTTCTTCATACGGAAAGAGCTTTCGGAAGTGTTCCGCGATCCGTTCATAGGATTCTTCCGGCGTACGTTGATAGACATGATCGGTAAAGCGGCTGCCCATAAAGCGCTCGGGTGTGGAGTATTCCGCTACGCCCCAGCCGTAAGGCTCGCCGAATCTGTCCCTCATGTATACGAAGTCGCTGATCAGCACATAGCACTGCGCCTGCAGGCGGGTGACGGTCGTATCGAAGCCTTTGTTTCCGCCCTTGCGGTAATCGCCTATCTTCTTGAGCTCTTTGGAGAGGATCGGGGCGTGCTCTGCGATCAGGTCATAAAGAACAACGTCCCGCTGCGGCGCTAAGCCGTCATCCCGGCGCGCGTCAAAATCATAACCGTCGCGGCGGTAGTTAGCGAGTTCCGAAAACCACTCGGGGCTGATATAGCACGCCTTTTTCTCAAAAAACTTGCCGTAGGCGCAGCCGGTTTCACGGATAACGGAACCCTTCCATTCCCACGCCTGCCACTCCACGCTCTCGCCGCAGTACCAGCAGGCGGGATCGATATGTTCTTCAACGGAAAAACCCTCGATCGAATTGGAAAAGAACGGCAAAAAGCCGTATTCATCAATCGCGCCGATCAGATCCGAGCGGCTGCTTATGATAAAATCTCCGAACATCTTTACGCCCTCCGTATCCATTATTTCATCTTACCGATAATGTCGGCAAGTTACGATCGCTCTTTTGATATCATCATACCGTCGGAAAACATGATTGTCAACTTTTTTCAATGCGAATACTTGATACTAAAGTCCAATAAAGCTATGCGGAATTCTACGCAATAGATCATCAAGCATTTTCGTTAGAGTTTAGTATGAAACAGTAAGGGGACGCGAACGCGTCCCCTTTGTTGTGACCCTATCAGAGATATTTCAGCGTAAACCGGATGATACCGTGTTCTTGTGCGATCGAATAGGAATAAGACGAGCTGTTGACCGTCTTGCCGAGCTTCAGGTTGACTGCCTGCAGGATCTCATAGAAGCGGGATCCGTCGACAACTTCCTTGACCGCCTTTTTCAATTCGGAAGCGCTTGAGAATTTGATCCCGATCGATTTCTTATTACTTTCGACCGCCTTGAGAACCATATTCTTCAGCCTCTCAAAATCATAGGTCTCACAGTACATGCCCGTTCTGACATAATAGTTGCATGCCGTCGCGGTACAATCGGGATAGTACGGGAACTTTTCATCGAGCTTATGATCGATCGCAAGCTCTTTGCTCGTCACGCAGAAGTACTGATAGGAGATCTCATCGGACTGATTCTTCTCCGGTTTGGTGTCAGAGAAATCACCCCATGTGACGTCCATATAGTAATATTCGTTTTCGAGCTTGACCAGATTCCACGCGTGGTTCTCGGTAAAGCGCTTGCCGCCTTCTTTCGCAGCTTTGCCGTGCACATACATACACTCTATGCCGATCCTGTGCATCAGATAAGCAAACGCGACAGCGTAGCCGGCGCAAACGCCCTTATGATTAACGAGAACGCCGTAGACGGAACGCAGATCATCGACCGCGTCGGGTTCCGCCTTTTCTTTTTCAAGACCGACCGAGTCATAATCCGTCAAGCGGATCAGGTTGTTATACACTCTCAGCACAGCCTCAAAGTCGCACATTCCATCGGTTATGCCTTCGATAAACTGCGGAACGGCGGCTTCGATCTCCTGCAATCTGCTTTCTGTCTGCTCGGGAGTCAGCACATACTTCAGGAAGAAGTCGTTGTGCAATTCCTTGCCGGAATAATAGGAAAGACCTCTCTTGACCCAAATCAACTCGGGATGATCGTCGAGGATGCAATCCGCGATCATCTGGGCGCGATCGAGTCGGATCCCTCCTTCCATGAGATGGACGCTTTCGGCGCGATCGAGCATCGCCTGATAAAGCTGATCGTAGAACTTTTTCTCTTCGGCTCCCAAATGTTCATAAGCGTAATAGCACAGCGAATCGGGATCGCGGTCATGCGCGCCCTCAAAGACAGCTTCATCTGCGATATCGTCGGTATCGTCTTCCGTGAAAAGATCATCATAGTCCGGATCTTCTTCGGGAGCATCCGGATCTGTCTCGGGAACACGGATGAATTCCTCCGGGATATACACATCGCCGCAATACAGGAGCGCAAGCGGACAATCCGGATTCATAAACGGCGTTTTGCCCGTGATAACGGTTCCGATCGTAAGCGGATAATTCATTCTGAATCTAAGGAAGCCTCTGCCGTATTCATCGTTGCGGTAGGCGGTATTGATCTCTTCACGCTTGGCGATGGGGATCTCGTTGATCAGGTAAGCATACTGGATCTCAGCCCATTTCGCCATTCCTTCATAGATCTCCAGCTCAAGCGCTTTGCCGTACATGCTGCGTATCTTCTTGCGGTTCCAGTTCTGATACTGCCAGATGTGCGTCAACTCGTGAGCGATCGTCAGGATCGTGCGGATCCTCGGCGCTCCGGTTTCGACAAGGAGTCTGAAGCCGTCCTTGTTATGCACCGCTAAGCCGACGACACGGGGATCAAATCCTTTCGTCGGTACAAAGACGTTGCCGGCTTCCTTCTGCAGCGTTCTGGTGTTGACCAGCTCCACGCGGACGCCCGCCTGGATCTTGACGCCGAAGGAGGATTCCATATTGCGCTTGACGTTATTGAAGATCCTGACGAGATCCTCAACCGTCTTGACAGCCGTTCTGCTGCAATTGATACAGCGGTCTCTGCCGTCGGCGAGCGTCTCATATTCCACGCCCAGGATCTCTACGCCGCAGAAATCACAGAAGCGCGCGTTGGCGCGATTGGGACGGTAACGGCGCTCGATGGTCATAGCGGTCTTTCTGCCGTCTCTGACCTGCCTGAGGGTATTGTTCTTATTGCGGAAGACAGAGGAGATATACTCTCCGGTTCCCTTGATATCAAGCAGCGAGGGTTCACCCTGCTGACCGTACAGGAGATAATACCTTGTATGATAAGGCGCCTTTTTGAACAGCTCGGGGAGCGGTTCTTCATCCTGTTCGGTAAACGAAGCGGGATCCAAAGACTTTGTTTTCCGGCGGAAGCAATTCTCCTCCGGAGGAACGACCGTTCCGATATCGGATCCGTCATCAACAGCATCGGAGCCGCTGCCGCTTTCAGCGGGATCGGACTGCTTGACGAAGCCGTCAAACGGTTCCGCGGGATCGATAGCGGGATCGATCTGCGGTTCGCCGGCGGATAACGGTTCAAAGCCTCCGTCGGGAATATCGTCAGTACCGCCGTCGGGGGCGCCGTCAGTACCGCCGTCGGGAGTGCCGTCTGTGCCGCCGTCGGGAGTGCCGTCTGTGCCGCCGTCGGGGGCGCCGTCTGTGCCGCCGTCGGGGGCGCCGTCAGTACCACCGTCGGGAGTGCCGTCTGTGCCGCCCTCGGGGATCTCGTCGGTTTGATCCTCGGGCTTTTCCTCGGGCTTTTTCCTGCCGCCGAAGAAGTTCTTGATCTTTTCGATCAGTCTCTTAAAGAAGCCCATTTTCTTTGGCTTATCTCCGTCGCCCGCGTCGGGCGCTGCAGGAGGCAGCACCTGAACCGGCTCCGTCTTTTTCACGGGTCTGAGGCTCCTGTTGAGCTCCTGCAGATGCCAGGCGATATAGTCGTTGATGATATCGAATATCCTGTTAAGATTACGCTCTACGGCGATGATCAGACCGAGGTCTAACTGGCTGTCCTCGAGGATATAGATACTGTTGGGGCGATAATCGTCCGCGGCGGAATCCAGCGAATAGGTAAGCGGGTTGCACGATTCGTCTTCACCGATAAAAGACAGATCCGTGACTGCTGCGATATACGGCTGGTTTTCAGCGAACAGCGTGCGGAAGATCTCGTTCATCATCAGCGTTACGGTGTATCTTACGCTGTCGGTGATCGGCTCATCCTCGGGGAAGTCGATCCTCAGGATCTCCTTATTCTTGTAAAGGCGTTCCGGGATACCGGAGCCTTCATTGAAAACGACCTTTTGGGCAGTTTCAAAATTATTGTACTCCGACATATCGTAATAGCCTTTTGTCACGATCGAAATATCCGCGAACTGCTTTACGATACTGACTTTTCCGATGGTTTTGGAATCGCCCATATGGCGGGAATCGCTGAATCCCAGCAGACTGTAACCTCTGATCTGTCTGTAGGAGCAGCGGTCAGCGATATGATCGGCAGCCCTGCGCACCAGGACCTGATCGTCGGACGTAAGCCCCTGGATCTCATAGTACTTTCCGCCGAAGGTAAAGAACTGACCCGGCAGGTATTTCTGGAACACCTGGTTTTTCAGCTCGGATCCTAAATAGTATCTGTCGCCCTTTTCATCCTCGGCGACGATACCGGCGGATCTCAGCTCGCTGATATACTTGTTGAGGAAGACCTGATCGGTGATGCGATAGATCTTTTCGTATTTGCCTTTATCAAGGTTGAACTGCTCCGTTATCGAAATAACGTCGATGCCGATGCTTTCTACGCCCGGCAGAGATATCTTCTCTTCGGCGGCTTCCTTCACCGCCTCGGGATACGCCAGCTCAGCGAAAGAGGAAATGGACGCGACGTCGGCAAAGCAGCGGTACAACTGATACCAGAGCTGTTCTTTATATGCAAACACCTCGACGCCCATCAGCAAGAATTCTTTCTTGATGCTGTCTTCATTGATGCCGGAAGACGACATCGACAACAGCAAACGAAGGGTCGTATTGCGTTCGGTACGGGCGTAATCGGCGCTGATATACGGGATCGCCTTGGAGTCGGTCTCAAACACGGTATGATTGGATACCATATAATCCTTGAGCATATACTCGCGGGTGATCACATTGACAAAACCCTGTTCTGTCGCACGGGTCGAAAAGTCGCGGACGACCTCGAACAGATTACAGCTTTCATCCTCTACCGTGATGTAGTTATTCGCGCACGCCTGAGCGTCCCAATAACCAGAGGAAGTGACGAAGACCTCGTCCATGAATTCCTGGTTGGCGGGCAGGCCGGCATACTGCATCAGCTCATAATAATACTGTCTGTCGATCCACTTGATATCGGTCACGGGGAACGCCTCGCCGCCGTACCAGGTGGTGCGCGACACAAGATTCTTTAATCCCGCAAAGCTCAGCTCGGTACCGATACCGAGATAACGGGAAACATTCGGGAACAGCCTGTGATGCAGATACTCGCTGTCGGAGTTCCATGTCATGTAGGAACAGGCGCCCGTATGCTTGCCGGTAGCGGATACTTCCGTGATGCTTGTCATCAGAATATGCGACATCGCGTCAACAAGACCGTCGCAGTTTTTGTCGCACATACAGAAGACGATTTCCTTTTCCTTATCATTGCGGCATTTCTTGATGATCAGATTGAGTCCCAGCTGAGCTGTCGCAACCAGTCTGGACGGCTCGATGATGACAAAGAAGCCGACCTGACTGAGAAAGTCTTTGTTCGCTTCATGCAGAGAGGTGTTCAGCACATCGGAGCGCGAAATGATTCCGACGTCCAAGGAGCTGTCATATTCTTCGGAAAGCACGCCGATATTCCACATGTCGGGAATATTGGTGGTCACGCCGATACCCGCTTTCAGCCAGCGTATGATATCCTCTTCGACAGCGTGTCTGCCCAGCACCACCAGTACCTTCTGATGCGCCAGCAGCTTTCTGTTCATCGGATAGAAGGCGTAGGGTATCAGGTCATAATAAAACGGATCGTTGAACAGGATGCTCTTTCCCTTGAGCAATTCCACCGCCGAGCGGATACAGTTATGATCGAGGGGAAATCCGTTGGCGTTGAGCGATTTGATAAAAATGCCGAAGGTCGAGATCTTAGGATCCTCGTCCGACTCGATCTTTTCGATCAGCTCATCGTTTGTATAATCATAATCGACGCCGCTGTTGATCGTGGTATTCTCGCAGCCGAGCTTATCGCCGAACAGCGTGCGAAGGAATTTTCGCAGCAGGGAGTAATTCACCGTGCGGTAAGCGTCGTCCGACTCGCCGAGATAAATATTGGAGTACTCGGTCTTTGTCACGCCGCCCAGCGCAAAATACAGCTCCCCTATCGTGATCACGCCGAATACGGGGAAGTAAACCGTCTTGAGCAGATCTTCAAAATACAGCCAGCGGCTGGAGATCATCAGCACAAAGGATACGCTCAGAACGAGGACGTAGAACACATGGAGCAAGGTCCTTGCGTCTACAAAGCTATTCCGAAGGCACCAGATATCTCTTTCCGCAAAATACTCATAAAACGGTGCGGTGACTTTCTCCATCAAGGCGCCGCCGCGCTTGAACTTTGCATTCAGGATCGAAACCGTGATCTTTTTATAGATAAGGAATCCCGCGATCAGCACGAAGTTGGCAATAAAGAAGATCCAGAAATCCATATTCAGATTCTTCAGCCAAGTCTCAAGACTGTTTTTCAGCCAATCGACTATTCCGAAAAGAAAATCAGGCATCCACGATTGGGCTTCCATCCAGCCTTTTAATGATTCGAGCCAAGCCGGAAGATTGTTGATCAGCGACAGAATCCCGTCGCAGATCTGCTGACAGAATATCATCGTAACAACGACATAGGCGAGCGCAAATAACGGCATGAGGAACTGGCGCACTCTGTAAGGAGGCTTGAGGTTCAGCTTTTTCGCCGCTACACACAGAACGAGCGTGGGCGACGCGGCAACCAGAACCTTGATGAAATCAAGTATTGTATCAATCATACAGATCCTCCTTTACGACGAGAATCGAATGCAGATAGTCCACGGGAAGATAGATATGATTGTTACTGCCGATAAACGCAGCCTGATGGCACTTATCTCCGGAATCATCCGGAAGATATTCATAGTCCGCCAGCTTTGTGAAATCGTAATCATACGGGGATACCGTATAATCGATCTTTTCAAAGTCGACATACTGAGAGTATTTATCCGCGATCATGCGAATACGTTTTTCGATATCCAGTCGATGTTTTGACATGACGGCGATCATATCGTTTTGCGGGTTTTTATCGTAATTGATAATGGAAAAGGCTCTCATGACATTGCAGGCGCGGCTGATATAGTCCGAGAAAATACCCAGACTGTTGTCGATCTCTCTGCAGATATCAAACATGATCCCGTTGAATTCCCGCAAAAGCGTTTTGAGCTGTCGCCAGAAAAGGAACAGCGTCAGTAATCCGCCGCCCAAAAAGACCGTAACGCAAACGATCGTTATCAGCGCGGACGTCGAAAGGGTGACCGTATCGCTCTGCGACGAGACCCACAGCGGGATAAAGCCGATCAGATACAGCAGGACGGCTGTTACGGTCAACGCGATCGCCTTGCCTTTCGTCAGACGCTTTTGGATCCGATCGGTGATCTTCTTCTCCGCTTCGGATATGCTTTTATCATATGCCTCTGTATCAAAAAGACGGGAGGTGGGCGTTTCCACCATTTTCCGCTCTTCTTCCTCCAATCTGAACTCGATATCCTCACGCTGGTATTCGGTCAGACAGCGGATCCTGTCGTCAACGACGGCGTTTTCTTCCTTGAACGGTCCCTTGACCGCGGTTTTGACCGCGCGGCGGGGCTCGCGGAGGTATTTGACAAAGTTTTTATTGATCAATTTGGATCTCAGGTTCCACAGCGCTTCCTCGTCTTCGGGACAATCCTTGGTCAAGCCGGGATGGACGTCCGCCTTGAGGTCGTCTTTCGAACGGAATCTGCGGATACTGACAGGGATGACAACGGGGGTCTCAAAAGTCTGCTCCGCGTCATAATCATCCAGATCCTGCTTCCTTTGATGGGACACTTCCCTGATCCTGACGCCGATCTCCGCGTGAGTGGCGTACAGCTTATTCAGATAGTTCTGACAGATCTGAGCGATCCCGTCCTTGGAAAACTCACATTCAAGACGGTACAGATAACCGCCCGACACCATCCCTCTGGGGATCTCGTTGCAGGAGAACACCAAAAGGGCGGAAAGGAATTTCAGCAGTTCCGTATCATAGCGCTTATCTTCGATCGAAATGATATCATAGACAAAAAACGTCATTGACGGGAAATACAGATTATTCTTGGCAAAATCGGAATACACGCTCTGAGCCGAAGGCTTATGCCTGACCCTGTTCAAAAATGTTTCGGTATCAAAGCACCGCAGCGCAACGCTCCTCACCTCGACGGGAGGTTTGTCCAATAAAGCAAAGCGCTTTTCGATATCAGCCATGACGAGATGCTTTTTATAATTGCAAATATCCTCGTCGACGGTCTGAGGGTCGGTATACTGCGCGTCCTCGCCGCCGAGGAGACGATTCAGCTCAATGATCTGTTCATCGTTCAACAGACCGAGCAGATATGCGCAGTCGCGCGATTCGATCGCGTCCAGAACCTTATCATAGTTCTCTTCTCCGACCAGATCGGTCAGCCGGATATCCTTCGTATTCCTCAATCGGTATGTTTCGACCTTGGTATTGAGAGAATCCAGTCTGCGCTTGAGAAGAACGGAATATTCCGTCTCGGAGCCGTCCATCAAAGCCTCGTAGGATTCCGGCTCGATCAGCATTTTGGAATAGATGCTGCCGCACAAGGCGGAGCTGAGACTCACAAGCGGATTCTCAGCCGCCTTTTCGTAGCTCAAAAATCTGTCCTCACGCCTTTTGACTAAAGCATCACGGTTGATTTTAGTCGTTCGCGGTTCGGTATAACCCGTATAATCGAATGGATTGAATCCGTCTCTCCTGTCGGGAGCAAGGATCACGGCACGCCACTGTTCAACGTCGGCTATACGATCATACAGATCCGGCACCATATCCTGAAGGTTGTCTGCGTCATAACAGCATTTACATAACGCTATGTCATATTTCCTGAAGAGGCTGTCCGTAAACATGCTGAATCGCTCATAGCCGTCCACATACTCTTCAGGTGCAATTATCACCGTCAGCACTGTATCACCTCCATTCCTGATGATTTATGCCGATCATTCATCGGTGCTTGTGGCTTTTTTGGTTTTTTTCGCTTTTTCCGAATCATCCTCAAACATGGAATCAGGCTCTCTGGTGACTTTATTGATCGCTTCGACTCTGTCGGCGCAGTCGGCTACGTCAACTTCCTTGAGCTTCTTGATGATCTTCTTGCTGACCATGCTGATGACGATATTATCATAGATCTCTGTGTTCTTGCGGATATCGTAGCTGTCGTTCAGGAAAGACGCAACGAACAGCTTGAACTGCTCCTCCAACAGCAGGCAGAGATACGCGTTCTGATCCTGATCGCGCTCGAGCTTCTTGACGACCTTTTCCAGCAGATAGATGACCGCGTCGATCATGATGGAGATCTCGTGGTTATCCTTCAGCGCGTTGGGCAGCGAGTTGAAATAGATCAGCGGGATCTCAAAGAGACTGGTCGGATTGTTATGGCTGTCGGGGATACGGAAGGATTTGAGGAACTTCACAAAAGCGCTCTCGCTGTAGTTGTAGTTCTTTTCAACGTCGCTCTTTGTATACTCCTCAGCAGCTTCGATCAGCATATTCGCATGCTCTCTGTCTCTGTACAGAGCATCCAGCACCTCGTAGAACTCGTCGCACTCGCTGCCGTTGGAAACGGTCAGCGGGATATGCTCGCCCTCATCGTTGATGATCATGTAAACGCGCTTCTTATCGTATCTTGTCGAGGGGAATTTTCTGATATTGCCCATCAGCAGACCGCAGATCAAAGATACATGCGAGGAGAGGATCTCGTCATAAAGAACGTCAAAATCAAGCTCGGGCAGCTCGACCACAGCGTCCCAGCGCTTGTCGATATGCGTAGAGATCGTAGCGCTCTTCATCGAATCGGGACCGATCAGCTTGCTGTATTCCTGATACGCTTTGAAGTAGATACCGGTTTCGTAATGGTTGATACCGCCGGTCACCTTATCGCGCTGCGGGCCCTTGAACAGCGGGATCGCGTCGGGCGTGATATTATAGATCGCGGTAAAGAATCTGAGTTCGTATTTTGAGACCGTATCGGAGGGGATCGCCTGGATCTTCTGACCCTCGATAAAGGACTGGACCTTGAGATCGCGCATATCGAGCAGCGTATCGCTGAACGTACAGATATGTACATCTCTGGGCTCGACAAAATTCTGTCCGCTCATAGACGGAGAAGCGAGCTTGCTGCCCTTTCTGAGCGCCTCGACGAGTTCGTTCGCCTTCTGGATATCGGTCAGCTTCTTTCCGTCGAAGCTGTCGTCTTTGCCGTAATGCTTCTGCTCAAGGAAGTCGGCAAGCTCCTTATCGAAGAAGATCGCGTTGATGATATTGAGATCGATCTTCTCCTTGCCGTCTTCTCTTACCTGCGCTCTGAAATACTTGATGAGCGTCGTATCGAAGATATCGATGTAAGAGCCCTCGGCATACTTATCATATGTTCTTAAACGGCTGAGCTCGGCGTTCTTCTTGACATTCTCAAAGATCTCGGCGCTCAGGTCGCCGGGCAGCAGGAAGCCGTGATGACCTTCGGGAACTCTCTCGGCTATCTCATCCAGCATTTCCTCGGAGGAGCAGAGATAATAGACGTTTGAACCCTTTCCGTTCTTGAGAGCGTCGACGATGCTGTCTTTTCTTCTGATCAGCTGAGTCGACTTGGAGGCGAATGAAGTGTAGAACGACTTATACATGGCGTTCAGGCTCTCCAGATACTCCTCGAGGATCTCATAAACGGCGTCAAACAAGGTGTAGCGCATAAGATCGTTGAGCAGGTTGGCGTATCTGTGCATATGATCGTTGACCATGTTCCACATAGACTCAAAGCCGCCCTGGATCTTATCAAAGAAGCCTCTGTCCTGGCTGGCGAGTTCGATCATGGAATCCATGTTTCTCTCTTTATCGGGAGAGAACTTCGCGATCACGTCGAAATTGCTGGTCTCGTCGCCTTCCTGATAACCCGCGGCATAGATCTTGATGTCCTTATTGCTCTTCTCCCGCAGATTTTTGACGTCCTCATGTCGTTCAGCCGTCTTCAGAGTCAGCTTATAGAGAATATACCTTGCGGAATTGGGATGGACGGATCCTCTCTTTGTCTTGAGCAGATGCTCGACGTGATAATCGTTCACTTCGGAAGACTTGATGTTGGGCGCAGAGTAGAAGATCTCCTTAGCAAGATTCTTCGCATATTTATACGCGCCTGTCTTGATATTGATATCAAAAGTCCTCAGCTTGGCAAGATCGAGCTTGGGCTGCTCTTTCTCTTCGTATTTATAGGTAGCGGAACTGATCTGCAGCGCTGCGTTACAGTTGCGCTCTCTTGCCGCGTAGGAGTTTCTTGCGTGCTCCTCAACAGCGCTGATAAAATCGTCGATCATGTAATCGACTTCATCGTCGATACTGTCGCTGCCGCAGATATCCGCCTTGACGTCTTTGGCAAAAAGGGAGTTATCTCTCTCCAATGCGCTGATATAGCTCGTAGCGGGCGTAGGCTCTTCGTCGTCGCTGAAAGAGCGTTTCTTGGAATACTCCTTATAATCCTGCTCGTATGCCTTATCATATGCCGCCCAGTTGCCCGAGCCTTCAACGCCGCCGATCCTCTTCAGCGCTCTGGTATACGCGACATAGTCGGCGATATCCTCATACGGATAGACCAGCTTAGCGGAACCGATGCCGCCGAAACGGTTGCGGGCGTATTTGTTCTTGCCGGAGAATTCTTTGATGATATTGTCCTCGAGTGAGAAGGACTTAGCCTGCATCGGGCCGACGGTCTGCTCATAGATGCATAAGGCGGCGGAATCCTTATAGGAATTGAGGTCGTCTAAATTCTCGGAATTCGAGTCCGCTGCTTCCATCAGGAAACAGAAATCGAAGGGCAGGCAGGACAGATCCTTGGTGCCGCCTGTAGGAGTAGGAACGGTAACGTGAAGATCCTTATATCTCTTGAGAGCGTCAACGGTATCGCCGTAGCCGCTGGAGATCATCATGAACGCGTTGATCTCCTTGATGGTCGCGTAACCGTTTCTGTACTGGCTGTCCTTTTCGGTCTGGTTGCTGATGACCTTGTCCATTACGCTGGGCAGGACAAAGAAGCCCCTGATGATGGCTTTCTTTTCCGGATAATGCTCATGCAGATATTCGCGGATCAGCATAGATGTGATCATCGCCATACCGGAACCGGTACCGCCGGTAGCCGAAGAAACGATAACGACTCTCAGCGCCTGCTTGAAGTTGCCGGAATCCTTCAGCAGCAGGCTCTCGAGCTCTTTATACAGCTTATTGATCTCGCCGGTGCGGATCGTATTGTTGAGCGCCAGTCTGGAGATCGCTCTGACCTGACCCGCGCCCTCCGAAACGGTCTTGCCGTATAGGGTCGAGTTGTTCGGAAACCAGTTGATCCTCGCGTCGTCGTCCTTTTCAAGATACTCTTTTACGGTCAGGCTGGATGAGGTCTGCACCTTTGCGATCGGGGCGCACCCCTCTTCGATCCCCTTGAGCGAGTTAGCGTCTGTGTCCATGACGACAAAGCGAATGTTTCTCAGCTCGTCGCCTTTGCACATCTTCGCGACCTTAGCCACGATCTCCGAACCGATGCCGCCGACGCCGACAAACAGGGTTTCGGTCGTTTCCTTTGTCTTTAATAATTCCGCCATAATATTTCTACTCCTTTTCTATATGTTGATATGATAATTAGTTTATTTGATAATTATAAATCGATTTATCGCCTTGTGATATAATAGCTTAACTGCAGCGTTCTGCGCCGTCTGCCGCCGACATTGACTTCCTTGACAAGATCGATCTGGCTGTTGCTCAGGATCGGCGGATCCGGGAAATTGAATTTTCCGTTTGCATCTCTGTCATAGCGCGCTCCGTTGATACAGATATAATCGCAGTCGGAGGTCGCGGCTATGACGCGCATCTTTCTGTTCTTTGACTTACACAGGATCGTATCGACCGCCTTGAGCGTAAAGGTCGCCGAGCAGGCGTCGGTGATCGGTCCCTGGATCGGAACGCCGGGCATGTGGATCCCCAAAGTGCCGGAGGATTTATACAAGCCTCTGCGGGAATAAGTCGGCGCGTCGGGGAGGGTAGGATCCGCTCTGCCCTGAACCGTGATATTGGAATTGTTATTCATCGATACGCCGCGGGGCAGCACCTTACGGGTCAGGAAGAAGATGATCAGTGCGATCAGCAGACCGATGATGCTGATGGTGATCAGCAGGGGTACGATGGGGTGAAGATCGCTGACCTTGAAATTCCGGCTGCCTTCCGCAGTCTGCTCGCGTCCGAATTGATCGGTGGCGGCAACAGATGCGTTCAGCGTGACCTTTCCTGCTTTGATCTCTTCGGCAAACGATCCGTCCTCATTTTTGGCGTATTCGACATTGAACGCGGATTCTCCGCTGCAGACGGATACCTTCGCGGGACTTCCGTCGCTGAATGTAAATTCCGTTTTGAGGGCGGACAGTTCCTCATCCGTCAAGGGCTGACCGTTTTTGGTGATTTCAACACTGAACGGCTTCCAATTATCCTTGTCCGGTTTATAGAGCGTTTTCGAACCGCGGATGCTGAGCTTATAATTATCGGGATCGGGCGGTCTGACGTCAAGGATGAAAACCTTTTCGACCTGATACTTGCCGCCGAGGACGTCGGCTGTGACCGTCAACTTAACATCCGAGCCTTCGACCAGCTCTACATCCTCGCCCTGTTCGATGCTTTTTTCCTCGCCGTCGGTAGTAAGGGTGCTGTGATAATCGATCGGCTTGAGTTCGTCTTTATCCGTGACGTCCTCACCGGTTTTGGCGTCGATCATATGATAGGCGATCGCGTATCTTCCCGGGACGATCGTTTTCTCGACGTCAACGGTTTCTCCGTCCATATTCACCAGAAAAGCGTCTATCCTGACGTCGGGCTCGTAGTATACCTCAACGTCGGCGCCCGGTGTAAAGTTCAGCGTATAGCTGCCGGCGGGACAATCCGGGAAGGTCACGACCTGACCGGTCACATCCGCTGACGGGCAATCATATTGCGGCTTGCTCTCATCGTAGATCGGCTTGCCGTCAGCGTCTCTGCCCTGATAGAATTGATCTCTTGTCCCCTGATCTCCGGCGTTGACATGAATATCGATGGATTTTTCCATCTCGCTGCCGTCTGCATCCTTCAGCGACTTGATCGCCGCTCCGGAGCCCTGTGCGAACGCGACGATGTTTTTCATCGAAACGCCGATATCAAAACCGCCGTCGCTGCCGACATTCTCAACTTTTTGTCTTTGGAAGATCATGTTGCAGATATCGACCAGAGCCGGTGCAAGCTGATCCGCGTCGCTGACGTTTGTCGCGTAAAGTCCGGCGTCCGGATTGCTCGGGATACTGACAGCTTCACCGAAGCCGAGATACTGACGCTTGAACATATCGTTATAGATGACGTTACTCTCTTTTTTATCCTTCAGCAGCGCGTCAAGTCTGTCTTGTACCCAATCTGCGTTTTTCTTTTCTCCGTCCTCTGTTTTACTGTCTTTCTCAAAATAAAACTCACCGTCGGTCATAACGATCAGCCATTTTTCATCTGCGTCGGACTGAACAAGATAATCCCGCGCGGAATAAGAGGGTCTGAAGATGGTGTCGGAGGTTTCTTCACAATAGATCTTGGAGATATCGCCGATATTATCCTTGGTGATCTCCAGACGATCGGAGATCTTTGGCCCGTCTTTTCCGACAGAGATGGTTTCCATCGGATAAATACCCAGCTTATCGCCCGCGTCGTAGTCCAGCATCGAGGCGAATACACCGATCGCATAAAGCGACTGGCTCCAGCGATCCGTGTCCTGATACATGGAACGCGAGTGGTCAAACACGATCGCGATATCATGAGTGACCGTATTCTCTTTCATCTCAAACTCGGGACTCTCATCAGCCGCAGCAGACAGCGAACATGACAGCATGAAAATCAGTATCAATAAACATGCTGTCATGCGAATCCCGATGTGAGATATTCTGCCGTTGTTTTCATCTCTCATTATCAAATAACCCTCTTTTCCGTTTTTTGACAAATATATTAAAATTTCGACACTTGTATTACAATATTATAACAGTACTGTAGAATTCTGTCAATAAATATGTATAAACAACACGCTAAAAAATCATGATTAATTAGATATTTTTTCTATATTTGTAGTTTTCTTACCGGAACACGTAAAATCTCACAGAACTGCCGAGAACAGCAAACATCAGCTGTCCTTGCTCTCAAAGACCGTTCATATCAAACATCCTGAGCCTGATCTTTTCGACAGACAGCAGCGCCGCAGTCAGAAGATGACTGCGGCGCCGTGCTGAGATCGATATTCAAACGGTTATTGTTTTTTCCTTTCAGAACATAATCAGTCCGGTCTTTTAAAAACATCGCCGATGGCATAAGGCGTACTCATATTCACCAGATCACGCTGGATCCATGTCACATCATAGGCGGAAACGGAGCTGTTCCCGTCTACATCGGCAGCAACTCTATCGTAGTAAGCCGGCAATTTCATCCTCACTATATCGCGCTGGATGAAGGTCGTGTCGATTGAGGTGACCGCTTTATCGCCGTCGACGTCGCCGAGGATATAGTGGTCGCTGTCGAAGTAGCGGAACGAAACGATATCGGACGTCTTGCTGTTGTTGCTGCAGTTGACGATACAGCGGATCCCCTTGTCGAGATAGCTGTCCTTATCGGCTCCGTTGACTGCGGCGGTATAGGTGCTGCCGAAGGTCCGGGGCTCGTCTTCCGTACCGCCGGTATCCTTCACGGTATCCGTCTTTACGGTCGTCCATTCATCGGTATCCTTGTCGAATTCCTGACAGTAGAAACGAACGTCATCCGTACTCGGGAATTCATCGTCCTTGACCGCTTTGATACTGAAGGTCGCGGTTTCTTATACTAATTTCTATTAAAACGGCTTATCATTTGTTGCGAAAATTCCGTATAACTGCGTTGTCGTCTCGTCGTCGTTCGCTATACTCGCTGAGAGCGGTCAAGCGTGACCGCTCTCGTGCTCGTGTAGCGACTCCTTCTCTCCCCAACACGCGGAGCGCGTTGGGGTCCCCGTAATAAGGCGCCAGCCTATCGGCGTCCTCTGCCTTGTTCTGCGAAATTTTCCGCTAACACCTGATTAAACCCTTTTATTAGAAATTAGTATTAAATGTATCCGAAAAATATTGACTCATTTTTACGCTCCGTCGTTTCGTTATCACACTCTTTTTACATTACAAGCTAAAGCCGGATAAAAAAATAGATTTATGAAAAAATAGGGGTTTCCATTCCGGCAACCCCCTTGTTTTATTCGGCATAATAATGTACAATTAATTTGAATAGTAGTATCATTTTATCGTGAAACAACAATAATAAAGCGTCTTTAGGAATAAGATCGCAGCATTTGCCCGGATTCTCCGTCCCGGCATATTGATAACAAAAGATGTAAAAAGGTGATGTTATGAAACTGATAAACCGAATCCTACCGTATTATCAAGCGATCCCGAAGCTGCTGGGCTTACAGTTCGTTTCGTTTCTGCTGCTGTCGCTGCTGACATGGGGAATATCCGCTCTGTGCAGTCTGCTGCTGGGATTTACCGGCAAGGCGGCTGTCACAAGCGGAATCTCAGCTTTATCATTACCCACTGGCAGGGCTCTGTGATGATCGTACTGATCCTTTTGATGGTGATTGCGTACGTCGCGGTCGAGCTGAACGCTCTGATCATCTACTGCTCACAGCTCATCAACGGTGAGAAGCCGTCGGTGTGGCAGAGTATCAAAGGCGGCTTTGCGGCAATGAAATAATATCTTAATCTGCGGGGAGTTCTGGTCATCCTCTATGCGGTGATCCTCGCGCCGATCCTCGGACTCGGTTTTTCCATATCGCTGACCTCGTCGTTTTTTATCCCGCGTTTCATTATGTCGGTCATCAACGGCACGCCGCTGTATTTTACGGCGTATATCATTGTCATGGCATTGCTTACGGTAATAGCAGTCATCTATTGCTTCATCCTGCACGGAGCGCTGCTTGACGATATGACGATGAAAGAAGCAAGCGTCAATTCCCGCAAGCTGGTAAAAAAGAACCTTAAAAACTTCATTTTTGAGATCATCTGCTATTTTGTGCTTGCTACACTTGCGACAGCCCTGCTGACATTATGCGCGGTCATTTCGCTGTTGATCGTACAGCTGATCCCGATGGGCGAAACTGCGATGATTTTCTGTGATAATTTATTCACGTTTATTCCGATCGTCGTACTCCTGTTCACGGTATTGATGTCTGTATCGTTCTTCGTGCTCAAGCTGACTATGCTTTATAAAAAGTACAGCAGCGAGGGAGAATGGAGTTATCAAAAGCAGGAAAAGAAACATCATCCGTTCATCATCACCGCCTTGGTGGTTGTGCTGATTCTCTGCGTCACATTCTCTGTCGTCGGAACCATGTACTTTGACGAAATGTACCATACACAGATCACGACCGAGGTCATCGCGCACCGCGCGGCGGCGTTGAGGCGCCCGAGAATACCGTCAAGGGTATCGAGATCGCCGCTGAACTCGGCACCATGGGATGTGAGATCGATATCCAGCGCACCTCCGACGGTTACTATGTCGTCAACCATGACGCTGATTTCAAACGCGTTGCGGGCGTAGAAAAAACACCGAACGAAATGACGCTTGAAGAGGTCAAAAAGCTGCGCGTGGACGGCGAGCCTGTACCGATGCTGGAAGAAATGCTCGACGCATCCCGTGATAAGGCGATCCTCTTCGTCGAGTTGAAGGGCGAGACCGCCGACAACCAAATGGCGGATGACACCGTCAGGATCATCAAAGAAAAAGGTATGGAGGATCAAGCGGTGCTGATCTCTCTGAAATACGATTTACTCGATTATATCGAGCAAAAATACCCTGAAATGCTGACCGGCTATCTTGCCTTTATCTCCTTCGGTCAGATAGAAGACACGCCCTTTGATTATCTGGCTTTAGAGGAAGAGATATCGACCGACGAGACAATCGCCGCTATCCATAACAAGGGCAAGAAAGTCATGGTATGGACGGTCAACGAGGAAGACGATATCGAATATTTCATGACAAGCGACGCCGACGCGATCATCACCGACTCCGTAAAACTGGCAGGTGATATCAAAAAAAGGCTGTCTGAGCGCACACCGCTTGAGATCATTCTCCAAAAGGCATACTCTTTGATTCAGTAGGAGGTTATCAATTTGGCAAATAAGGAAACAGAGCCACCAAAAGGCGAACTCCTCGACCGAAAAGACGACGCTCCGGACAATGCGATCAAGGACAGAAAAACTGTTTTTACCGCCAAGAGGCTCGAAACTGTCGTTGCGATCCTGCTCGGCGTCACCACCCTGCTCTCGGCATGGGCTTCTTGGATCGGGCATCTGCACGGCGGTATCCAGTCCATCAACTTTACAAAAAGCAACAGCATGGCGTCGCAGGGTACCGCAGAATACAATCTCGGCATGCAGTTGTATCTTGCCGACTACATGGCGTGGAATACCGCAAAGGATTATTACTATGAGCTGGAGCAGGCAAAAATCGACGGCGATCAGGCTAAGACAGACTTGATCAACGAGAAGATCAAGTTGTTTGAGGAGCAGAACGCGAGCGAGATCCTGAGTGAAGGCGTCACATGGATGGAAGAAAACAACGAGGACAATCCGTTCAAAATGCCCGGTATGGCGGAAAAGTACTTTGAAACCGCACAGGAGGATTTCGATCAGTCGCAGGAGCTGCTGGAAGAAGGAAAGCGCGACAACTCAAAGGGCGACTCCTATCTGCTCGTGACCGTCATCTACTCGCTGACGCTCTTCCTGCTGGGCATCGTCAACACCTTCAAGGATATGAAGAACAAAAAGGTGGTTCTGACGATCGCGATCGTGTTTCTGGTGTTCGGATTCATTTATATGTGTACGATACCGCTGCCGACCGGCTTTGAAAATATGAATTTCTTTGAATTCAACAAGTGATCTGTAACAGAAAAAAGGAGGAACAACTCGATGGACGGAAACACATTTTTCTTTGAATGGGAAGTATCCCTGATCGAATGGATCCAGTCGTGGCTGGGCACGGTCGGCGTTGCGATCGCGTCGGCGATCACCATGCTCGGCGAGGACCTGGTATGCGTAGCGGTACTCGGCTTTTTATACTGGTGCTGGAACAAGGAGTTCGGCAAGCATGTCGGTCTGAATGTGCTGGTCGGCATCACGCTGAATCCCTTGATCAAAAACATCTTTATTCGCCGAAGACCGTATTTTGATAATGAAGGGATCAAATGCCTGAAGGCTGTTGACAAAAGCGCCGATATCTACAACATTCCGGCGCAGGGGTACTCCTTCCCCAGCGGACACTCCACCAATGCCGTAACGCTGTATACCTCCATCGGCAAATACACCAAGAAAAAGCTCCTGATGGTGTTGGGCGTCGTTTTGCCTCTGCTGGTGGGCTTTTCGCGCTTTGCCCTCGGCGTACATTATCCCACCGACGTGATTTGCGGCTGGCTGCTCGGCGTGATCGTGATCTTCCTTGTCCCGTTTTTACAGAAAAAAATCAAAAACCGTTGGTTATTCTACGCGCTTTTGGTGCTTGTCGCCTTGCCCGGATGGTTTTATTGCAGGAGCGCCGATTACTTCACCGGATTCGGTCTGCTGATCGGCTTCATCCTTGCGACGGAATTTGAGGCGCGGGTCGTAAAGTTTGAGAACACCCGCAACGTCCTGCGCTGGATCCTGCGTCTCGCCCTCGGCATCGGCTTATACTTCGGCGTGAACAAGCTTCTGAAGCTGCCGTTCAACAAAGACTTCCTTGAATCGGCAACCATGCTTTCCTTTGCCGTCAGAGCCATGCGTTACTGCGTGATCGCTTTCGTCACCATGGGTCTGTATCCCCTGCTCTTCCGTCTCGGCGACAGGATCTTCAAAAAGAAATAAAAAAGAAATAAATAAATGTGTAACACGGCTGAGAGGTTCCTTTGCTTGGGATCTCTCAGCCTATGTTATTCTCATTGTCATTCTCCTTTTAATTATTTCTTCTCATTAATTCTATTATTTTGTTTCTTTTAATTCTTTATCTTGCTCTCCCCCGTCTTGTGTTGGAGAATTCATGTTTGCTTTCTCCATATGATCATCTTCTTTCGGTGCCAAATTAAGGCATGCCATAATGCCTATACCAATTATTCATCCTACAAACAATCCGATTAATAATCCTATGCATCCCTATTTCTTCGTTATATTCTCTTTCGGTATCTTTTTCAAAGCAGCACCGACTGTTGTACTAATAAGCATCCCTCCAGACAAAATAATAACACCAATCGACTTTTCAGCGATCGGTGTTATTATTGGTATATTTTCAATTGTAGTTTATGCTTCGGTGCCGAGCAGTCCGATATCATCCGCATACGGTCTCATTCCGTTGATACAGATATCGGCGACCTCGTTCACGGTCATACCGAGCATTTCGCAGCCCTTTTTGATAAGCTCTCTGTCGCATTTGGCAGCGACCGCCAAATCACCCTCCGCTTCGGTCGCGCTTTCCGTTGTTTCGGCTTCTGCCGCAATCTCGGCAGCGTCCGATTCAATTGCGCCCGCGCTGATATTCATGCCCGTGAACAGGCTGAGCACCATCAGCAAAGTCAGAATCAGGGATATTGTGCGCTTCATGATATGACCTTCTTCATTTATCCGGTCGGATTTCCGCACCGTGAGAAAACGCATACTTCATGCGTATCACTTCACAGCAATCCATAAAGGTATACTAATACTATTTTATTATACATAAGTCTCGGCTGTTTGTAAATCCAAAAATCATAATTAATGAGCGAACAGCGGGGACAAGACGTCCTCCGCTGTTCATGATACTAAGTTATTCTATTATGATACTTTTTTCCCGATGTTATACGGATTCTTCATATTCGCCAGATAGTACTGGATCGCGGTCGCGTCCATAACAGTGATGTTACCGTCGCCGTCTACGTCGGCTGTCGTTTTACTGATCGTGAACGGTAAATCTATATCCGCGGCATCGCGCTGGATCCACGTTGCATCTCTGATCTCGATATTGCCGTCGTGGTCAACGTCGCCGAGCAGGTAGGTCTGTGTATCCTTCCACGTTGCATAGATAGTCCTATCACTGTAGACAGTAATGCTGTCGCCAGCCAAGTATTTTCGGCACTACAGGGCTTAACTTCCGTGTTCGGGATGGGAACGGGTGGACCCCCTGCGTCATCAACACCAACTGTTGATAATGGATTTTGTGGCTCCCCAAGTTGGACTCGAACCAACGACCCTGCGGTTAACAGCCGCATGCTCTACCGTGTGAGCTATGGACAAAAATGGTAAAAACGGCTTATTTAAGACATTTTCAAGCCCTTTTTTGATGCTGTGAAACCACCTCCGTAAAACGGGTTTACCCCGTGTGAGCTATATAGGAATGAACCTGGATTTACGGAATTATAACGAATAGCAGACTTTTATCAAACTCTTTGAAACAATTTGCATCGAGTTATATTGAATCGTCGATCTCCTGCATCATCTTTTACGATTAATAGTTTTCTGCATGGATTTCAAAGAAGCTTTGCGGATGATTGCAAGTCGGGCAGATTTCGGGAGCCTTCGTACCGACGACGATATGACCGCAGTTGCGGCACTCCCAAACCTTGACCTCGCTCTTTTCAAATACCTGCGCTGTTTCAACATTGCTGAGCAGCGCGCGGTATCTATCCTCGTGATGCTTTTCGATAGCCGCAACCAGTCTGAATTTTGCCGCGAGTTCGGGAAATCCTTCTTCCTCGGCGGTTTTGGCAAAGCCATCGTACATATCCGTCCACTCGTAGTTCTCGCCTTCTGCGGCTGCTTTCAGATTATCAGCGGTGGAACCGATGCCCTCCAGCTCCTTGAACCACATCTTAGCGTGTTCCTTCTCGTTGTCAGCGGTTTTCAGAAACAGCGCCGCAATCTGCTCATAGCCCTCTTTCTTTGCGACCGAGGCAAAGTAGGTGTACTTGTTTCTTGCCTGAGATTCGCCTGCAAAAGCAGCCTCAAGATTCTTTTCTGTTTGTGTGCCAGAGTATTTTGACATGAATAATCCTCCCCTTTTTTCAGCTTTTCCACAGACTGTGGAGATTGCAGTAGGCGTATGCCGCCTCGACCTTTTCACCTTCGCACAGCGCGAAGCACGCCTTGGGTTCGTCGCCCGGCTCGAGCTTCTTGCGCTGATTGCCCTGATCTGTGCTGATCGCGATCCACTCGATGTAATGCTCGGGAGCCATCGGGTGCGCGACCTCGCCGACTGTTACGATCACTTTACCGTCTTTGATCTCGACGACCGGTACATGCTTTTCAGCGGCGGCGTCGGTAGTGCCCGGGATGATCTCAGTCATCTTTTCGCCGCAGCAGGAGATAGGCGCTCCGCTTGCTTTGACAACAGCGATAATGTTGCCGCAGTGTTTGCATTTGTAAAATTTCAATTCCATAATTAACCTCCTGAAATAATGTGAAAATATTTGTGTAACTTACGGCAGATACTTGCCCGAGGCAAGATACAGCCGATACCATTAGTTGTGGGTGAGATCGACTTTTGTCGCTTCACAGATATCCCTGAGATGGCTCGGGTTCATC
>JAFRBD010000004.1 GCA_017405065.1 Ruminococcus sp.
CGGCGCTATCCTCGTTGTTTCCGCTGCAGACGGTCCTATGCCCCAGACCCGTGAGCACATCCTGCTCTCTCGTCAGGTTGGCGTTCCCTATATCGTAGTTTTCATGAACAAGACCGACCAGGTCGACGATCCCGAGCTGCTCGAGCTCGTTGCGATGGAGATCCGTGACCTGCTGAACGAGTATGAGTTCCCGGGCGACGATACCCCCATCATCAAGGGTTCCGCTTATATCGCTCTGACCTCTACTTCTACCGACCCCAACGCTCCCGAGTATGCTTGCATCCATGAGCTGATGGACGCTGTTGACGAGTTCATCCCCACTCCCGAGCGCAAGGCTGACCTGCCCTTCCTGATGCCCGTAGAGGACGTCTTCACCATCACCGGCCGCGGTACTGTTGCTACCGGTCGTGTTGAGAGAGGTCAGATCCGTACTTCCGAGGAAGTTGAGATCGTCGGTCTGAAGGAAGAGAAGCGCAAGGTCGTTGTTACCGGTCTTGAGATGTTCAGAAAGACGCTGGATTATGCAGAGGCAGGCGATAACGTAGGCGTTCTGCTCCGCGGCGTTCAGAGAACCGAGATCGAAAGAGGTCAGGTTCTGGCTAAGCCCGGCACCATTCATCCGCACACCAAGTTCCGCGGTCAGGTTTACGTTCTGACCAAGGACGAGGGCGGCCGTCATACTCCGTTCTTCAACAACTATCGTCCCCAGTTCTATTTCAGAACCACCGACGTTACCGGTACCATTTCTCTGCCCGAGGGCACTGAGATGTGCATGCCCGGCGATAACGTAGAGATGGATGTTGAGCTGATCACTCCTATCGCTATCGAAGTCGGTCTGCGTTTCGCTATCCGTGAGGGCGGCAGAACCGTAGGTTCCGGCGCTGTTATCGCGATCAACGAGTAATTTCTTCCAAAGAAATATTTATTGACCATAAGCTCCCGCTGCATTTCGCGTCGGGAGCTTTTTGTGCATATTTAGGCAATAAATATTGAATTTTACCTGCGTTTAGTGTACAATCATATAAGATAAAAACAGGAGGTAAATACTATGTTGAATAACGATGATTTTACAAATGAGGATTATGAAGCGGAGATCATCACCCTTGAGGATGATCTTGGCAACGAACAGGATTTCGAATTTGTCGACGTCGTCGAGTATGAGGGAGAGGAGTATATCATCCTGCTGCCCGTCGATGACGGGGAGGATGCGTATGACGTCTTGATCCTGCGTATCGAATCTGTTGACGATGAAACGGAGAGTTACGTCGGCATTGACGATGAGGAGATCTTGCAAAATGTATTCTCCATTTTCAAAGATCGGTATAAAGACGAATTCGATTATGAGGAATAATGAATCATCGACAAAAGCTTTGGGCGAATGATACATATTATATCAGTAATATTTTGAGGAGGACAAAATGAAAATCAAAAATTTAATTCCGACTATTCTGATGCTGATCTTTGAAGTGATCGTCGGCGTGCTGTTGATCGTCAACGGCGAGAAGTTTACACAGGTCATTTTCATCAGCTTCGGCGTCTTACTGTTGATCAGCGGTCTTTTCTCGCTGATTGCGACCTTGTTCGGCGCGAGAAACGGCGGTTTGATTTCTACCCCGCAGTTGGTGCTGTCAATTGTATTGCTCGGCATCGGCGCATTCTTTACGGCGGCTTCCGGTTCCGTCATGGAAGTGATGGCTTCTTTTACCGTGATTCTCGGCATCATTATCGCGTTCAACGGCATATTGAAGTTAGCGGAATTCTTCAATTTACGTCAGGTGGGGCCCGTCATGTGGTTTGCGGCTGTCGGCTCGATCGTGACCATCATTGTCGGCTTCCTGATCGCGTTCAATCCCTTCGGCGCAACGACGATGATGTGGACGATACTCGGTATTCTGATTATCATTTCCGCTGTATTCGACGTCATTTCGCTGATCATTTTCACGATCGCACTGAAAAAGACGCCTGCTATCGTTAAGCAAGACATGATCGATACCGACGGCGACGAGGCAGAATGATCGTTTCTGCATCATCCGATCCGCATAAACCCGATCCGCAAAAATTTAAGCAGCGCTGTAGTTTAGAGCTACAGCGCTGCTTTTTACTTAGCTGAATTCGTTTGTTTCCCGCCGTTAATGCTTGTATAATGGATATCAAAAGGCGGAAAAAGACGGACGCATCTTAGTTATCGGTGGGGAAGAACTTCTCGTGGATCGCGGATACCGCTCTGTCGGCGTCGTCCTTGTTGATGATGACGGATACCTTGATCTCTGAGGTAGAGATCATGCGGATGTTGATCTGCTTGTCATACAGCGCCTCAAACATCTTCGCCGCAACGCCCGCGTGACTTTCCATACCCGCGCCGACGATAGATACTTTAGCGATATCGTCGTCATAATCTACGCTTTCCGCGCCGACGGTATCGGCGAATTTCTCACAGATCTCCTTTGCCTCGGCGCCCTTGTTCTGCGCTACGGTAAAGGCGATATCCTTGGTGCCGTCTCTGCCGACGCTCTGCAGGATTACGTCAACATTGATGTTGCGTGCCGCCAGCTTCGAGAACCGCTTGAATACCATCCCGGGTCTGTCGGGAATACAGGTGATCGATAAACGGGCTACGTCTGTGTCTTTCGCGACGCCGCTGATAAGCATTTTTTCCATTTTTACCTTCTCCTTTACGATTGTACCCGGGACCTTGGTGTAGGAAGAGAGGACCTCGAGCTCGATATTGTATTTTTTCGCCATTTCGACGGAACGGTTGTTGAGCACCTGTGCGCCTAAGGTCGCCAGCTCCAGCATCTCGTCATAGGAGATCTCGTCGAGCTTCTTGGCGTTGGGAACCTTGCGCGGGTCGGCGGTGAACACGCCTTCCACATCGGTATAGATCTGGCACAGGTCGGCGTGCATTGCCGCGGCAATAGCGACCGCGCTGGTGTCGGAGCCGCCGCGTCCGAGCGTGGTGATATCATCATAACGGGATACCCCTTGGAAGCCGCAGACGACTACGATCTTCTTCTGATCGATCTCACGGCGGATACGGTCGGGATATACGTTGCGGATACGCGCGGAAGAATGGGCGGAGGAGGTCAGAAAGCCCGCCTGCCAGCCGGTGAGGGAGATCGCGGGATAGCCCATATCCTGAATACACATCGCCAGCAGAGAAGCGGAGATCTGCTCTCCGGAGGCGAGCAGCATATCCATCTCGCGGTTGGTCGGGTGAGCGGTGATCTCAGCCGCTTTCTCGATCAGGTCGTCGGTGGTGTCGCCCTGAGCGGATACGACAACAACGACACTGTTGTCTTTTTTGTAGCTGTCGGTAACGATACCGGCAACATTACGTACGCGTTCGGCGTCTTTCACGGATGTCCCGCCGAACTTCATGACGATCAAACTCATTTTTTCATATACCCCCATATTCAATTAGGAATCAGGAGTTAGGAATTAGGAATTGGTATTCTGATGTTTGGATGATTCCCGATTCGCATTTCCTATTTCTAACTGTAATTTATCTACCATATTGAGGGGAACAGGATTGCAGAATAGAAGAACTGTTATTAATTCCTCATTCCTCATTCCTCATTCCTCATTAATCAAAGGTCTCCGATCCTGATCACGGATTCCACCTTGATGTCTTTCAGATCGGCTTTCTTCGCATCAAAATCGCACAGAGCCATCGGTTCGGTGATGAAAGCGACCTCGTTTGCGGGCGCGTTATCCTTTGTCAGAACATGTACCTCGCCGAATACAGCTTTTGCTGTATTATATGCAGCGTCCTTATCGTCGGCTACGCCGCGGACATACATCGCGCGCTCGCTCTTTTCATAGGGGAGAACGGAGCTGTTGTCCGAATCAGCCCACGAGAGATATTTACGCGATTTGAGATGCTTGATGCTGTCAACGATATCGGCGACCACAGCAGAAGCGGTGGGCAGCTTGCCCGCGCCTTTGCCGTAAAAGACGACGTCGCCGGTACAGTCGCCGCGCACCATGATGCCGTTGAAGACGTCGTCGATGTTGGCGAGCTGACTGTGATTCGGTACAAACATCGGCGCAACGATGATGTCGATGGTATCTTTGTCGATTTTTTTGACGGAGCCGATCAGCTTGATCACACCGCCCCAGGCGTTCGCGTATTCTACGTCAGCCGCCTTGATCTCGGTGATGCCCTCGGTATGTACCGCGTCCGGATAAATGTGCTTGCCGAACGCCAATGATGCGAGAATACAAATCTTGCGGCACGCGTCATATCCTTCGACGTCTGCCTCGGGATTGCGCTCCGCGTATCCCAGATCCTGCGCCAGCTTCAGCGCTTCGTCAAAGCCCATGCCCTCGTGGATCATCTTGGTGAGGATGAAGTTGGTGGTGCCGTTGAGGATGCCGGCGATCTCGCTGACGTTGTTCGCGACCAGGCATTGATTGATCGGACGGATGATCGGGATGCCGCCGCCGACAGAAGCCTCAAACAGGAAGTTGGCGTTCTGTTCGGACGCGATGGCAAGCAGCTCCGCGCCGTAGGCGGCGACAAGCTCCTTATTGGAGGTGACGACGCTCTTGCCGCAGCTCAGACATTCTTTGACGAATTCATAAGCCGGATGCAGGCCGCCCATCGTCTCTACGACGACGCGCACCTCGATATCGCCGACGATATCTTTAAAATCTTTGGTAAAACGCTCCGCATAGGGAGAATCGGGAAAATCTCTTAAATCAAGGATATGCTTGACGTCGATCTCTTCGCCGACCGCGGCAAAGAGTTTTTGTTTATGGGTGTAAAGGATCTCGGCTACACCGGAGCCGACAACGCCGTGACCCATGATCGCTACTGATATCATTTTCGTTTTCTCCTTTGACCGATTATCTTATTCGCCGCCGTTTTCAACCGGCGGTTCGGGTTCTGCAGCCGAATTGTCTTCGCCGCCTTGGGAGTCAACGCCCGCAGAAGAGCTGTCGCCGCCGCCTTCGGAGCTGGGGCCGCTGCTGGAGGAGTCGCTTCCGCCCGAAGGTTCGACCGCGCCTCCCGACGGGGCTTCACCGCCGCTGCTTGACGAGGACTGGGCGTAAGTCTCATCGCTGTCGTATGCCGTGGCGTCTGAGTAGTCGGTGGATTTCTCTCCCCCTAAGCCTCCTGCGGTATGAACGCCGTTACAGTAGGCGGGCATATCGTCTTCGGTATAGTAGCCGGTCGCGGTATCGGAGCAGTAGGAGGCAGCCAGCAGACCGGAGCCTTTACAGTAGGTCGCCGGGATGATGTTGTCCGGCATCGTGAATTCTTTATAGGTTTTATCCTTGAGATAATTGGACATGACCTTCTGCCAGACGATGGTGGACAAGCCGTAATAGTTGACGGTATCCGGCTGGTCGTAACCCATCCAGCAGGCAAGCGTGCAGTAGGGGGAAGCGCCCACGAACCACAGGTCGCGGTCATAGTCCGTCGTACCGGTCTTGCCGGCGATATCCCATCCGTCGATCTGCGCATAGTGGGACGCGGTATGGGTCGAGGTCATGACGTTGTATTTGAGCAGACGATTCATCTTATATGCCGTTTCGGGCGTATACGCCTCGACGGGGACGTTGTTGCGGTTGTCGAGGATGATGGTGTCGTTCTGGTCGGTGACATAGTAGTAGGTATAAGGCTCATAGTACAAGCCGCCGTTGCCGACATACTGCATCGCCGCCGCCATCTCGCGCACGGTGACGCCGCCTTCCATACCGCCCAGGGACAGCGCGCCGACATTGGTCTTATCCGCTTCGCCGAGGTTTTTGAAGCCGAGATTTTCGGTCGCCTGCTCATAGGCTTTGTTGACGCCGACAAGCTCCATCGTCTGTACGGCACAGGCGTTGGATGACCACGAAAGCGCTTCGGGTACGGTCATGAACTGATTATAGCCTTCATAGGAGTTCGGAGGGCCTGCCTGCCAGTTGCCCCAGTAATCCATCTTATATTTTTCGATGGGCTGATCCTTGGTCAGACTGGAGTAGTTGTAGATCTCTTCGTTGATCGCGAGGGGATAGGGGATGATCGCCTTGATCGAGGAACCGGGCTGCAGCACGGAGTGCGACGCGCGGTCCCAGTCAAGGTTGCCTTCTTTTTCCTTGGAGGAGCCGACCGTCGCGATGACTCTGCCGTCGTAGCCGATCATGGTCATCGCTGTCTGCAGGTCATAATCATAATCGTCGTTGGATTTCATCGCTTCCTCTTCGATCATTGCCTGTGCTTCGGTATCCATCGCGCAGTAGATCTTCAGACCCTCGGTGTACAGCTTCAGAGAAGCCGCGTCTTCACTGATGTCATAGTATTTGGCGAGGTCGCGGCACAGATCCCAGTACATCTGATCGATATACCAGTTCTGAACCTCTGCGGTATCCTCGTCGTCTTCTTCGTCTTCATCGTCGTCGCCCCAGCCGACAAAGGTCATCGTAGCGGATTCCGCCATCGCTGCGTCGTATTCATCCTTGGTGATCTTACCCTGTTCATACATCTGGTCGAGTACGGTCTCGCGGCGCTCCTTGTTGTTTTCAGGATAGTACAGCGGATTCCATTTGGACGGGTTCTGGGTGATGCCTGCGATAGCCGCGCACTCGGCGATGGAACATTCGCCGATCGGCTTGTCAAAGTAAAGCTCCGAAGCAGATTCGACGCCCTGACAGTTATTGCCGAAGTTGACGACGTTCAGATAGGCTTCGATGATATCGTCCTTGCTGTATTCGCGCTCGATGTTCAGCGCGCGGAAGATCTCTCTGAGCTTACGTGTGAGGGATACCTCGCTGTCGTCGGTGATGTTTTTGATCAGCTGCTGGGTCAGCGTAGAGCCGCCGTAGTTGTTTTTGCCGGTGATCAAAGACAGTATCGCGGAGCCGGTACGGTACCAGTCGACGCCGTTATGCTCATAAAAACGCTTGTCCTCGATCGCGACGATCGCGTCGGGCATAGCCTTGGGCATCTCGGAAAGATCGACCCAGATACGGTTTTCCGTACCGTAGAGTGTCTGGTATTCCTCAAACTCGCCGGAATCCTTATTCTCCACATAGATAAAGGAGCTCAGGTTCAGCGAACGGGCGTTCAGGTCGATACCGGTAGGCTCGTTGGCGATTTTTGCGACATAGATCCCGAGAGAGACGGCGATGATAAGACCTGAGATCAGGCATATCATCAGGATCGTGAGAAGCACGCGGCCGACGACGGAAAAGAAATTCTTGACGCCGCTTTGCTTTTTGGGAGCTACATCGATTTTATCGGTATATTTGCTGATATCGGTTTTTCTCATGTTATTCCTCCTGTTAGTCTGTGAGATGAACTGAGAAAATGATCGTATGGTTTATATCATAAGTTTGATATGATATATACTGCAATTATACCACTAATTTGTAAAGAAATAAATAACTTTTTCCAAAATAACGGAGATTTTTCACAACAAACGACCTTTAAAAATATGAATAATATATAAATATCAAGCAAAAACTATGGTTGAGGTGAATGTTGTGAAGAAATTGATCGTGATCTCGGGGATCGTTGTGATGGCTTATCTGGCGCTGAACCTCATCGTTTCGCCGCAGGCTGACGCGCCTGTCGCCGCCTCGGCGTCCGCACAGGCAACGCAGGCGGAAAACGGCTTTCGGATCGGTGCGGCAGATGATCGGGTAGCGGTTTTCCGTGACGGTGAGCTGTATCTGAAAACCGAGACCCTTTTGTCATCTCTGCCGAAATCCGACCGGATCAGACTGGAAGAGGGGATCTCTGTCAGCTCCGTCAAAGAATTGAAAGAGCTGCTGCAGGATTACTGTTCCTGACCGGCAGATGACGTTGCCCTGTCAGCGCTGCACAGACGGCGTTATTCCGCCTTTTCGATTTTGAATCCCAGCGCCAAAATGAGCTTTACGGTGGAGATCGCCGTGTTGCGGTCATATTCTTTTTCTGACTCGGGCAGTTCGTCGTAAGGAAGCAGACAGGGCGTCTGCAAAAGCGCGTCGTTGCGCTCTTTTCCGTAAGTCCAGCCCTCCTTGATCCTGCTCTGCGCCCATGTTTCATGGACGTTTTCGGCGAGCTTTTCCGTCAGCTCCGTTAATTCGCCGCTGAGTTCAACAGAGCTTGTGTCGATCGGCTTTGGGTTGTACATATAATCACCTTTCAAAAAAGAATCATTACTTAAAATCTTTATGCACGGGACAGAGAGATATTCGCGCCGGTCAGTCTTTGTATCTGTCGGGTACCGGCAAATTCTGCCACGGCTGGATATCGGGATGTGTTTTGGCGCGGTCGTTGCGGATAGGATCGTAGCGGTATCCTTTGGCTATCATATAGGCGTTCCAGCGCATATGCTCGCTCTCTCTGAAGGCGAGGCATCTGTCACAGGAACAGATCTTGGTATACGGCTTTTCCGTAATGTGATCGTCAGCGCCGAAAGACGCCGAGAAATAATCCCTGAAAGCGTCGCCGCGGATTATTTTACAGTAGGTTTCTTTGGCGACAGAGGAATCTCTGAAGTATTCGAATCTGTCATAAGAGCGAATGGTGCCGGCTACTGCGCTGACGATGATCTTATCTTTGTCATAGATGATCGGTTCGTCCTTTGCCTTGAGGGCTTCCAGCTCCTCGTCGGTATAGTAGAAGAACGCGTCGTTCCATTCCTCCCTGCCGCCGCAGCTGCTATTGAAGTACTCCTGCATTTCTTGCCGGAACTGCCTGAGCTTCCTTCGGGTGTTTTCGTCCCCGATACTGTCTGCGTCGGTGCGGAAGCAATCACGAAGATCGCTTTCGTTATGGATCCATTCCACGTGATGATAGATCGCGTTGAATTCATGCTGTTTCATTTCGCGGATGGTATCATAATGATAATGCTCCGACATACGGCCGATAAAGTGGATGTGGTACGGTACGCCGTTGTAGCAGATGATGCCTTTGTCGCTGCCGCCGGCTTTGTCCGTGCTGCCGCAGTTGAGGTTCTGGGCGGTCCTGTTGTCATATACGATCGAATAGATCAGGGGCTGCTCGTTCGGATCGTTCTTCATATCCTTATCCCTGACAGACTTGATCTTGTCGAACAGACCTCTCAGGATCACCGCGGTTTCGATATCCTTATTATCGTCGCCTAAGGTGACGAACGCCGCGCGTACGTCAGTAAACCTGTTCGGGCTTTTTTCGTCTTTGGGAGAGCCGGCGGGAGCAAATCGGTTTTGCTGCAGGATCAGATCGTTCAGATTGGAGGATTCGCAGTCGACCGAATGATACACGCAGATGTCAAATCGACAGTCGCCGTCGTCGTCGGAACGATAGTGCAGGAGAGATTCTTCTGTTTCGTCTTTGACGAAAAGCGCGGCTAAGCCGGGCATCTCTTTGGCAATCCTGTCACGGAGTGTTTCCTTGTTTTCCGATTCGATGATATGGAGCTTCAGCGTACAGCCCTTCATCTGGTACAGCCATAACGCGTTTTTCAGAAAGGAGGTTCCGTACAGACCGAGACCGACGATCATAACGGAGACGGTCTTTTCCGCTTTTGCCTGTTCTGACAGGCTCTGCGTCAGGTTTTTATCGGTGAGGGCTTTGACGGTAAAGGCGTCCACCACATTCACGCGGCGGATGTAATAGTAGCTGTCATTGATGCTGTAGGCGCTGTTGGCGGATTCCCTGTTTTCGAGAAAACCTTTCGCGTTTTCTTTGGTCAGTGAACGCGAGGTGACGGTCAATTCGCCTTTATCGATCGTATCCAGGATGTATCCCGCGTTCGGCTTGGAAGAATACACATAGACGGAGCATTTGGACGAGTCTTTGTATTCGTCGTTGAGCTTGATGGCTTGCTCCATGTTCTCGGAATCATCCCTGCCGATGATATAGAACTCGATCGGATATCGTTTTTTGGCGAGTTTCAGATGGGTGATATCCGTTTTGACGCATACGGCTTTCAGATTCTGAGCCGATTGCAGCATATCCTGATCCGGCTCGTCGTCTTTCGGATAAAAGTCGGTAAAGACCAGCAGGGGCTTTCTCGGCTTTTGACGTTTGTTCTTTTTATCCTTTCTGAGATCCTCATAGCTTTTTTCGATGCTTTGCGCAATGGCGATCGATTGTTCGTTCATTTCCGAAAAAACACAGAGAGGTCTGCGGCGGAAATAATTCCTTTTGATCCGCAGTTCGCTTAAAAAGGCATTGAACAGGGAGAGGATATTGGTCAGTGTCAGGATAGGGGCGACGATATACAAAAAAGATACCCAGAACGTGTAGCACATGTTCAGACTGCCGTTCAATTCGGGAAGATCCTGCAGCAGGTCTTTGAAATTGAAGCCCAGTACGAACGCCTGAAGCGTACTGTGGATCGACAGGATGATCGGTCTGATGAAACTTGACGGGTCGCCGAAATAATATTTGCCGTAGTAATAAAACGGCAGGTGGATAACGAAGCACGAGATAAAGGTCCCCAGCGTCAGTATCCGAAGAGAAGTGAGGATATTCTTTTTATCCGAGCTTTTTTTCCACCGGTAGACCGCAAAGATAACTGCCGCTGTGAAAAGGATCACGGAAACGGCAAAGAAAGTGTTGAAAAAGCTGTCGTCCGAAATGCCGCTGCTTCTGAAAAAAGCCGCTACGGAGCTGTCGTTTGTCGCTGTATCATAGTTCATGATCATCCCTCGCTTTACGGATCGTTCACGACCGAATCATAATAATATCATACTTCTTTTTTTCGGTAAGTCAATAGTAACCATAGGAACAGACCGGCCGATCGATAAAAGAAGTATTGAAGAACACTGCGGATTATGATATGATAAAGCCGGAAATATGGCAGGAAACCGTATGGTGAAAAGAGGTTTTGTTATGCAAAAGTATTTTTCTGTCAACGAACAGGGCAGCAGTATCAGATGCAAGCTGTACTGCGATTCGCCGAAAGGTGTGAAAAAAGCTGTGCTTTACGGTCACGGCTTCAGCGGCCATAAAGATAACAAGGCGGCTCAGCGGTTTGCGGAATATGTGCTGAAAAAGCACAGGGACGTCGCGATCGTGACATATGACGCGCCATGTCACGGCGACGACGTCAAAAAGAAGCTCTCGCTTTCCGACTGCGGCGCCTATATCGGCGCGGTGGCCGGTCACATCAAAGGGCAGCTCGGCGCTGATGAGCTGTACGCCTACGCGACCAGCTTCGGCGGTTACCAATACCTGAAATATATTACCGAAAACAGCAATCCTTTTCGCAGGATCGCTTTGCGAAGTCCCGCTGTTAATATGTTCGATGTGCTCAGCGCGAGGATCATGACACCCGACGAGCGGAAAGCGCTTTCACAGAACAAGCCGGTCTCAGTCGGCTTTGACCGTAAGATCAGGGTCACGCAGTCGTTTTTGGACGAGCTGAAAGAAGCGGATATCACGGTACGTGATTTTCACGCGTACGCGGACGAAATCCTCATCCTTCACGGAACAAAAGACGAGGTGGTACCCTTTGACGTCGTCGAAGCGTTTGCCCGAAAAAACAACATTCGTTTTATCTCGGTCGAGAATGCGGATCATCGTTTTATTGATCCGAAACACATGGATATCGCCGTGAAAGAGGCTGCGGGTCTCTTTGGGTTATAATTCCTGCTGAGAAATATAACTGCTTTTCATCGCAGTTTTCCGACGCGCTTGCGAAAATAACGGTGAGCCGGCGTTATCGTGGATATACAAAAGACGGCGACGGCATGCTTTGCGGGAACCTGCAGAACCTATGCCGCCGTCAAAGAAAGTTCTTTGTTATGGAGATCAGGAGGAATGATAATGAAAAAACGTATGAAGGCTGTCGCTTTCGTCCTTGTCATGATCGTGATGAGCGCTGTTTTGTGCGCAGGCTGTTCCGAAGAGACCTCAGCTCCGACCGGAGTGACCGGAGAGACGCAGACCGAAGCCGTGAAAGAGACCGCTTCCGCAGCGGAGGCGTCCGACGCCGCGACGCCCGATGAACCGGCATCGCCTTTCGAATCCGCCAAAGCAGCGGCGATCGACGAGCTGTCCGACAGATTGACACAAGCCGGCGGACATTCCGGCGGCATATATGTGATGCTCCGTTCTTACGATACCGATCAGAAGGAGCTGGAGCTGACCGCCTATACTTACGACAATGCGCTCACGGCGATGGCTTTCATTTCCGAGGGGCGTCAAACCGACGCACAGGATCTTCTGGACGCGTTTGTCTATGTGGTCGGGAACGACCGCTATCAGAGCGGACGTATCCGCAACGCATATGCTTCGGATATGGTCATGTGGACGGCGGATAACGGCAAAAAGAGCGTCAAGCTGCCGGGTTGGTATAACGGCTCCGAATGGTGCGAGGATGCGCAGCAGGTCGGCTCCGGTACAGGCAACACCTCCTATGCCGCGCTGGCGCTGCTCCAATATGATAACGCGTATGGAACCGATAAATACCTTGATACCGCCAAAGCCCTGATGGATTGGGTGATCGCCGACTGTTCCGATGATCACAGCGGATTTACCGCGGGCGTCAACGGCTGGCCGGAGGAGGAAGGCAGGGCGCAGATACTCACCTATAAATCCACCGAGCATAATATCGACGCCTACGCCGCGTTCAGGCAGCTGTATGAGGTCACGGGCGATGAAAAGTATCAGCAGGCTGCCGACAGCGCGCTGGCGTTCATCAAGTCGATGTATAACCCCGAAGGCGGATATTTTTACACCGGGACCGGCGACGACGGCGTTACGCCTAACACCGAAGCCGTCGTGCTTGACACGCAGGTATGGAGCGCGCTGGCGATGGGGGACGCGTACAAGCCGTATGAGAAAGCGCTTGATCTGGTCGATCAGATGAAGACCCCCGAAGGCGCGTATCCCTTCTGTAAGGAGAATCAAAACGGAGGGTTCTGGTGCGAGGGTACGGCGTTTACCGCGCTGATGTACAGGCTGAACGGCGACGAAGCCCGCTTTACCGATATCATGAACGTGCTGTGCGATACACAGCTTGAAAACGGACTGTTTCCCGCTGCGACGGTGGACAACCTTTCCACGGGAATGTACCTGCCCGACGGCTCCCCCTGGGAATACCGCAGCGACCCGCATATCGCTCCCGCCGCATGGTTCGTGATGGCGGCGAACGGCTTTGATCCGTATACATTCAAATGATGAGCGGATCGGCTGACGGCGGGTTCGGATCATGAAGGGGATCACATACGATCGATGTCATTTCCGATCTTCACGGTTCGGACGATTTATCCTCCCGTGCCGCAGCGGTCAGATGATATGCAGCAGTTTTGCGTATAGCAGAAGAGCGACTCCTGTGAGCCGCTCTTTTTTCAGTGCTTCATTCGTTTGTCCGTTCTGCTTCTTCGTTCTCTTCTCGGCTTTTCCGGATGAGTGTTACGATAGATGCGGGCGGCGATCCGCGAGACGCCGTCGATCATCAGCAGGATACCGACGAACAGAGCATAACCGTAGATCTGATCGGAGCTGATGATCAGGAAGGTGACGCCGAAGAAGAACAGCGCCGCGGTTTCGATGCCGTGGATGATACGCATCAAAATATCATCGTTTTTGTCCAGCGCGCTTGACAGCTGCCGGAAGGCAGCGATAAGGGATAAAATGCCGTATAAAAGGCTGCCTAACATGAACAGCGCCTGATCCTTGACGACGATCACGATACAGATCGCGATAAGCGCCGCGAGGATGTAGAAGCGCTCCTTGACCTTGCCGATGCTCCAGCCCCCCTGTGCCAGCCTGCGTACGGTGAGGACGAGTTCGACCGCCGTCAGTGCGAGGAAGAAGATCATCGCGGTGATATCCAGCGCTCTGTCGGACGCGAGGACGAAGAATAATCCTATCCCGATCAAAAGGACGTCTTTCACGATCCTGCACTCTTTGAGCCATCGGAACAGTCCGACCTCTTTGATTTTTGAGAAGGTGTTTCCGAAGATCGCCTGCTCGGGGAGCGAGGCGACAGCCTTGCGGGTGGTGTGACTGCCCGACAGCAGCGTCATCACGATGTTTTCGATCGAGTCCGGACCCTTTTCCATGATGTCGCTGACGGTCAGCGCGCCGTCCGAGGTCAGCGCGTCAAACAGTTCGTTGATGAAGGTCTCCCGCTCGCTTTGATCGATATTCTCGATCCATCGGTTGATCAGACCGTTCAGCTTTTCCGATTGTTCGTCGATTTGCTCTGTCGTCACCAACTCGCCGTACTGTATGCCCCAGGTGAACAATTCGTGCTGGAGCAAGCCGTCTCCCGTTGATTTGACAATGACGGTATGCTTGATCTCAGGCTCGAACAGCTTGCCGATGATACAGAACTCGGGAACGATCCGTATCGCGCGGCGGTTTACCTTTGCGATATCCGAGGTGTCCAGCACCTCGGGACAGAAGCCCGGTCCGTCCAGCAGATAGACCTTTTCGATCATATCCCATTGTTCAAACTTCAGATAAGCGGAGGCGTACAGCGCCAGATTCGCGCCCTTGGAATGACCGCCGATCCTGTTGTCGGCGCCGCTGATGATGTTCTCCTGCGCGTATCTCAGCGCCAGCTCCTGCGCTTGCGTACGGGTGAAAGAGATCATAAAATCCTCTTTCCAGCCTGCCAGCGTATCGTCTGTTCCGCGAAAAGCGATGAAATTGAAAAGGTGTTTCTGTTCAAATGTGACTGCCGCGAACTGCACGGCGTTCTCATGATCCAGCGATTCGGTATAGTTTTTGACAAGCATACTGCCGAAACGCGCCGATTTTGCGCAGATCCCGCAAAAATCATCGCTCCACTCGTTTTTGACCGCGGTATAGAAAGGAGGGTCGCCGGTTTCCGCCATGATCCTGCGATAGGTCTCGCGCAGAGATAACGGCGTGTTTCCGTAATCCTTTCTTAATTTGAGTTCGTAATATGACAGCGCGCACAGCACGATGGCGTCGATATCGTTGAAATCCTTCTCTTCAAACGTGAATCCGCCCATCCATCTGACATATCCGTAAATGTTATCCATTCCTTTTCACCTTCGTTACCTTATCACAGATCAAGTGTAGCACATATCGTCCCGTTATTCAATATCGTGACGGATTTTTCTTCGACAGGTCATGATGCTTTTTTACGATATGGAATGCCTGACACTGTTATCGTCACTGTGAAAGCCGGCAAGTGTCCGGAAGGCTTATCAACGCCGTACTCAACAGGGCTTTCATTCATCCCGCCGCCCTCTGCGGCGCGGCTCTCCCGATCACGGGAGCGCAAAAACGGAAAACCGTTTGAAACAAAGATAACAGGTATTGATTTTTCGGATGACTTGTGGTACGTTTATATTATCGGAACATGCATTTATGATAGCAGGGAGCTGAAAGAATGAAAAAGCTTAACAAGCTCGTTGAAAACAGGAAGATCGTTTATACGCTGGCGGCGCTGGCGGCGGGGATCCTGTGCGTGGTGATCATCTGTTATATGATATTTGCCAACCTCGGTTCATTCGCCGGACTGTTTTCAACTGTCGCGAAGGTGCTTTCACCGCTCATCATCGGTCTGGTGCTGGCGTATATCATCGATCCTGTCGCGAAGTTTTTTGAGAATAAGGTCTTTGTCAAGATCAAGAAAGAGAAGCTCAGGCGAACCGTTTCGGCGATCATTGCGCTGGTGCTGGTGTTCTCGCTGCTGATCCTCTTTATCGGAATGCTGATCCCTTCGCTGATCAGCAGCATTTCCATGCTGATCGCGAACGCGGACGCTTATTACGCGACCATAGAGTCCGTGGTCGAAAAGGTCAATTCCCTCGGCTTCGGTCTGCATATCGACCTGTCTGAGATCGAGGCGTCCGTCAGGAACTGGCTGGGCGATCTGGTGAACAACCTGTCAAAGGATCTTTCCTCGGTGCTTACTGCCACAAAGGATATCGGCGCTTCGGTGATCACGGTTGTGATCGGCATTATCCTTGCGGTGTATATCCTGTTCAGCAAGGAGTTTATGCTCAAGGGATTGCAGAGACTGCGCAAGGCGATCTATACGCCGAAAAGGTATGAGAGCAATACCAAATTCTGGCTGCGCTGTGACGATATCTTTACACAGTATATCGGCTGCAACGTCATCGACGCGCTGATCATCGGCGTCTCAAACGCGATATTCATGCTGATACTCGGCATGCCGTATGTGCCCCTGATATCGTTCGTAGTCGGTGTGTGCAATCTGATCCCGACCTTCGGCCCGATCATCGGCGCGGTCATCGGCGCGCTGGTACTGGTGCTGGTCAAGCCGTCCTTTGCTCTGTGGTTCCTGATCTTCACCATCGGCATCCAGATCCTTGACGCGTATGTGATCAAGCCCAGACTGTTCTCCAGCTCGTTCGGTATGGCGCCGGTATGGACGCTGATCTCCATTACCGTCGGCGGCAACCTGTTCGGCATCGTCGGCGTGCTGCTGGCGATCCCCGTAGCGGCGATCCTGTCCTTTATCTACGACGAGCGCTTCATCCCGTGGCTGCAGAAAAAGAGCAAAGCGAGAGCGGCGCGGGCAGCTGAGCAGGCGGAGGATGCAGCGGATACCGCCCAAGCGCACGAGGAGACCGAAACAGCCGCGCCGGAGCGGGAGCTCAGCGAATAATCAGCGAATAAACAGAATACTTGTTCTTTACGGGACTGCCGCGGATCACTGACGCGGCGGTTCCGTTTTTTGTTCCGTTGAAAAGGATCGTTTTTCCGGGAGTTGTATCTCTGCTGCCGAATAACGTCACAGGGGGATCGGTACGTAACGTGTTCCTTTTTTCGATAATCGGATTGTGTTAATAATATCGTGAATGATTGATAGAACTGAACAATGAATAAGGATATAATACAAGTATAAAGAAGATTTTTGATAAAAGAAAGGAGATCCTGCTATGAAAAAAACCATCCTGTTCCTACTCTCTTTGCTTCTGATCGCCGTGATGCTTCCCGTTACGGGAGCGGCCGCCGCAGAGGACACCGAGACCGCCGTACCTTCCGCCTTTGCGTCAAAGCCGGCTCTGTATGTCCATGCCGTCAGCGGTTCTGCCGACACAGAAGCCTGGCAGGCGTGGCAGAGCGTACATGATGAGGATTTTGAGGTCGCGGCTGAGAATGAAAAATACTTTTTCCTGCCCTCCTCGGCGAATAAGAATACAGTTGACGTATACAACGGCTTCGATACCGCTGTGATACTGAACGGCGTTGAGATACCCGCAAAGACGACCGGAGCCGTCCCTTATGAACCGTATACCCCTTATCAGGTTGCGGCGGACGGACAGAATATTACGCTCACGCTGATGAACTCCGGCGCCGAGGGCGCGATCTATGTCAATAACCCTGACGCCGACGGCAGCGGCACCGACCTGATGTCTTATCTTAACGATGATAAGAGCAACAGCGCTTCGGCTGCCGGCGCGATCGTCACCCCCGACGGCAGGATCGACAATACCGCCGTCAAAAAGATCAAGGGCAGAGGCAATACCTCGTGGAGCAAGCCGAAAAAGGGCTATAATATCACCTACGATAAGAAGGTGAGCATCGCGGGCATGGAGAAAAACAAGAAGTATTCCATCCTGCCGAACTATCAGGACGATATGCTCTCCCGCAACCGTATCCTTTACGACCTTTCCGACGCTGTCGGGCTGCCTTACGCGTCCGATTCCCGCTATGTGGATTTCTACGTCAACGGCTTCTACTGGGGCTCTTACCTGATGTGCGAGAAGGTCGAGCCGGGCAGTCTGGTTCCCGAAGTCAGCGACGACGGATTTCTCAACAAGGACGGCACGATCAAAGAGGACTTTCCCTTTATCGCGGAGGTTGACGCGAGCGCGACCGACGGCGATTACTATGTCGTCACGAACAACATGAAAATCACCATCAAATCCCCTGAGGTCGATCCCGGCGAGCCGGGCTATGAGGAAGTCAAGGCGTATGTAAAATCAAAATTCAGCGCCTTCTATAATGCGACGTCTCCCACGGCTGATCTTTCCGCAGTCGCCGATATCGACTCCGTCGCCAAGCTCTATCTGATCAATGAGCTGGGCAAAAACTGGGACAGCGGCGTATCCAGCACCTTCTTTACGTATAAACAGGACGAGAACGGCGTATATAAGTTTTACGGTTCTCCCGTATGGGATTACGATAATTCTCTGGGCAACGCGACGGGCGTCAGGAATGAGCTGAGGAACATCGGCGTGACCGACTACGAGGAATATACCGGCTGGTGGTGCCGGCACAAAGGCAAGTCGAGCGCGACGGCGAAACGCTCGAATAATATCATCGCGAGGATCTCACAGAACGCTGACGTCAAGGCGGCGCTGCCGGCGATCTGGTTCGAATCTTTTGTTCCCGCCATCGATCACTTCATGGGCAAAACTTATGACACGACGATCGAAAAGGAATTAAAGACCCGTACGGAATACTATCAGCTGATCCGTGAGTCCGCCGATATGAACTACACCTCCGGCTGGCTGATCGATACCGGCAGCTGGATCGCGGATCATTCCGCGCTGAATAAGGCTTCGTTTGATCCCGATACCCAAAAGATGGTCGTTGAACCGACGGCGACGCACTATGAGCAGACATTTGAAGGGATGTACGACTATGCCGTCGACTGGATGGCAGGCCGCGCCGCCTGGCTGAGCGAGCAGTTCGCTCCCGATTATACGCCTACGTATCTGAGAGGCGACGCTGACGGAGACGGAGAGTTAACGAGCCTTGACGTCACCATGATCCAGCGCTATCTCACAAGGATGACTGTTAACGTGAATTTCAACCGGCTCGCGGCTGACGCCGATCTCAACGGTAAGATCACTGTTGTTGATGTGACGCGGATCCAGCGCGTGCTTGTGAGGATGTGCGACATAGACGGCAATCCCCTCGGTTAACAGATCGATTTGAATAACGGGCTGTCACAAATGCGGCAGCCCGTTTTCTGTATCCGTCTTGAGAAGTGGGGATCTTTTCACCCGACCGTCAATGATACTTTACGATATACTTGTAATATTTGATTATCTGAGATATAATCATATCATAGATGATTTGATTTAGTAACACAAAATGATGATGAGGTGTTGAAATGTCTGCCTATCAGGAGATCAAAGTCCACGGGACGCACGGCTTTCCGTATATCGTCTATCCGGGGATCCTTCCGGAGCGCACCAGCGGAGTTCCGCATCACTGGCACGAGGAGATGGAGATCATCTATCTCGAACAGGGAAAGCTGAGCGTGTCCGTCCGCAATACGGAATACGTACTGGACGGATCCGATATCCTGCTGATCCATCCTCAGACGATCCATGCGATCCGTCAGTATGAAGATCACTCCGCGCGCTATTTCAATATCCTGTTTCGTTTTTCCATGCTGGAGAGCGGGACGGATGATACCTGCCGTGAAAAGTATCTCGAGCCGATCTACAGCCGCAGACTCCTGATGCCCGAGTATCTGACGCCGGATCATCCGCTGCACGACGAGCTTGAGCCGCTGATCCGAAAGCTGCTGATCGATCCGCATCACCAGCGGTTCCATGATGAATTGCTGATCAAATCCAGAGTCTTTGAAATGATGTATCGCATCGTTCTGCACTGTGAAACGGCGGATAAGGCGTCCGCCTATGAGGATATCATCTACGAAAAGCTGAAGCGGTCGCTGCGTTATATCGAAGAAAACTATGCCGAAAATCTCACCGTTGCGAAAATGGCTGAGATCTGCAACTATTCCGCCAGCCATTTTTCAAAGCTGTTCCGCCAGCTGACGGGAGAATCCTTCACTCAGTATCTCAAAAACTTCCGTCTGGAAAAAGCGGCAGACCGTATCAGAAACGAAAAGACGAAGATCTCTGAGATCGCCCTCTCCTGCGGCTTTTCAAATCTATCCTACTTTTCGCGCGCGTTTTATGAAAAGTTCCATACCACTCCCTCCGATTACAGAAAGCATCCCTTTCTGCCGCCGGCTGCGAACTGACCGCCGGCGCCTCTGTTCTTCACAAAACTACCAAATTAGCAGCCCGGGAGCCGCTGCGTTCTGTTTTTTTGCTCCATTGACTTTTCCCTCCGTTTCCGTTATACTTTATCTTGGATAGATTTGAAGCCGATCGCTTCTTTCGGGCGTCCGTCCAAGGCGATCTGCTCAGGACTGTTTTAGGATTATTAACATTTGAGGAGGGATTCTTTTGAAAATCTCAAAGAAATTACTGGCGATCATTTTAGCGGTCGTGCTGATCGTATCGACGGTTGCCGTCGCCGCTGTCAGTGTTAACGCCGCGGCGGGCGATAAGGTCTATTGCCGCGCGAGCTTTACACCCAACTGTTATATGTGGAAGAAGAACACCGAGGAGAACAACCACGCGTGGCCGGGCGTCGCGATGACCAAGGTCGCCGGTGAAACTGACGTCTATGTTTATACCGTTCCCGCTGATAAGTTCGATATGATCATCTTCAACGGCAGCGGTCAGACCACGGACATGTCTTATCCGGGCGGCAACAAGCTGTATGATTTCGCAACAAATAAATGGGAAGATTACAGCTCCGATCCCGTTCCCGTCATCACCGTTTCCAAGGACGGCGGCGGGTTCAAGGGCTCCGTCGACGTGACCATCACCGTCACCGACGCGGATTCCGCCTACTACACCGTCGATAACGGCGCTCAGGTCGCGATCAACGGCACAGCGACCGTGAAGATCGGCGCGAATTCCCCCGAGGGCGCGTCCATCAAGCTGGATATCAGCGCCACCAACAGCTACGGCACCACGACCAAGAGCTGCACCTTTAAAAAGCGTTCCTCCACAGGTCCCGCTACCGACGGCAGCACCAGCGATCCGGTCGGCGGCAACTACGCCACCAACCCCAACAACGGCTACGGCAAGCGCAAGACCATCACCGTCGACGGCGACAAGTCCGACTGGGAACAGTCGATGCTGATCGCGCAGGGCGTCGCCAACGACGACCCCCGCGTCTATGCAGGATGGTCGATGCACGAGATCGCCTTTGACGATTACGCGATGTACGCCGCCTGGGACGATACCAACCTTTACATCATGTATGAGATGGCAAACGTGCAGGACGTTGTCGCGTCCGGCGAGGATTACCCGATGACGCAGGGCAATCTCTGGATCAACAACATCCCCGTTTTCCTGTATATCTTTACCGGCAACGGCAATATCACCCACGGTGAGACTGCCGGCGGTACGCTGTGGAACAGCGGCAACACCCTCGACGCTCATGCCGACCATGTCGTCGCCTACTCCACCAATGCCACGAACGGCCCGTTCATCTTCACCGCTGACGATGACGGTTTGCTCGACGCCGATAATCCCGATCTGACGATCGCCAGAGCCGATACCGGCATCAACATCAAGTGGGGCAACGGCAAGACCTTGTCCGGTACGCTTATGGGTATCTCCAAGGCGGGCAAGAGCAACCGCACACCCGGCGACTGTGTCGACGGTCAGCTTACCGACTTTTATTCCAAGGGTCACAAGGCGAGCATGGATATGTTCTATGAAATGTCTATCCCGCTCGCAAAGCTGGATATCTCCGCTTCCGATATCGAGACCAACGGTATCGGCGTATTGAAGATCTCCACCTTCGGTACCTCCGGTATGGACTGCCTGCCTTACGACCTTTCAATGTGCGATAACGCCGCAAAGCCCTATTCCGCGGACTCCTCCACCTCGATGGAGAAGGAGGATGAGGATCACATCACCGTCCCCATGGCGCGTGTCGGCAAGGCGTTCACTCCCGGCGCCGTACAGCCGCCTACCGAGGCGCAGATTCAGCCCACCGATCCTCCCGTTATCCCGACCGATCCTCCCGTTATCCCGACTGAGCCTCCCGTTATCCCGACCGAGCCTCCCGTCGATATCGTTTTGGGCGACGCGGATGACGACGGCGACGTTTCCGTCCTTGACGCTACCTATATCCAGCGCAGCGAGGCGAATATCGCTCTGCCTTCGCCGCTGAATGAACGCAATGCCGACGTTGACGGCGATGAAGACGTCACGATCCTCGACGCTACTTATATCCAGCGCTTTGTAGCGGGCATTATCAAAAGATTTCCCGCACAGTCATAATATACTGTCGGATAGATGATCGGACAGTAACACAATAATCAAAGCCTCTTGCATCAGGAGCATCCGATACAAGAGGCTTTTTTCGTACACAAAAGATGAGGAATGGTTCTTGCAATATGGATCCGCGATATGCTATAATTCATAGTATCAATCGTGATACGATACAGAAACTGCCGAAGTCGTTTGCGCGCTTTCCGATCGGGAAACGTACGACAGGATAAAGACGGGTGATGAAGTGAAGAATACCGGACAGATAAAAAGCATGAAAAACAGCCATTGCCGCACACGGTTTGCCGTGATATCGGCAATGCTGATCCTGCTTACCATTTTTTCTGCGGCTTTTCCGACAATGACCGCCGCTCAGACAAATGAAAACGATCAAGTCTTTGATCCTTTTGAGGAGGGTTCGAGCTACTCGTTCATGCTGTATAACAACACGAACGGTTTACCGACGTCTGAGGCGAACGCGATCACACAGACGAGCGACGGCTTTATCTGGATCGGCAGCTACGGCGGACTTGTACGTTACGACGGCAATCGCTTTGAGCGTATGGATTCTTCATTGGGGATCTCCGGCGTCGTCTGCCTTTTTGCCGATAAAACGGACAGATTATGGCTCGGCTCAAACGACAGCGGTCTTGCCATGCTCCATCAAAAAGAGATCCTGCATTGGGGTGCGGAGGAAGGCATGCAGTCCCTTGCGGTCAACTGTATCATCGAGGATCCGAAGGGAACGATCTACGTCGGCACCAAGGACGGCCTTTATTCGATCGATGAGGAAATGATCATGAGCCGGTTGACGGACGACCGCATCATAGACGAAAATATTATCGACATGAAATTAGGCTCCGACGGATTGGTATACTGCCTTTCCAAGGAAAAAGATCTCTTCACGCTGAAGGATAAAGAGATCGTTCATTATTTCTCGGGCGACACGATCCCGACTCCGGAGATCCGCTGTATGCTTCCCGATAAAAACCATCCCGGTTATGTCTATTTCGGTTCGGCAGACGGCGTTTTCTACTGTGAAATGAAGGATACGCCCACTGTCGTGAAAACAATAACGGACGATTCTCTGACGATGATCGAGAGCCTTACCTATATCAACGACAGAGTCTGGATATGCGCTTCCGACAACGTCGTTACCCTTTACGGCTCCGAGGTCAGGGCGCTGGATGGCATGCCGTTGAACAATAAGGTATACTCTGTTATTCAGGATTATGAAGGTAATCTGTGGCTCACCTCGACGCGTCAGGGCGTATTGAAGATCACGCCAAACCGTTTCAGAGATCTGTATTCAGACTATCAGCTTCCGACCGCCGTCGTCAATTCGACCTGCGTATATGATGATAAGCTGTTTATCGGGACCGACACGGGGATGACCGTGATCGGTGACGACGGCTTGTGTGATTCTCTCGCGCTGAAAGAACCCTTTTCCGCTGACGGGGAAGAGTATACCGATCTGATCGACCTGCTGGATAGCGAACGCATCCGTTCGCTGATCCGGGACAGCCGCGACAGAATGTGGATCTCAACCTTCAATCATTTCGGATTGCTCTGTTATGATCACGGGAGCATAACAGCTTACGGATCGGAGAACGGTCTGATCTCGGATAAGATCAGGACTGTCTGTGAGAAAAGGGACGGCGCGATCGTCGTCGCGACCAACGACGGCGTAAGCGTCATAGAAGAGGAGAAGGTCGTCAGGAGCTACGGCAGGGAGGACGGTCTGGAAAATTCGGTTATCCTGACGGTTGCCGAAGGAACAGACGGCGAGATACTTGCCGGGTCTGACGGCGGCGGGATCTATGTGATCGGCGAGGACGGCGCCGTCGATACGCTCCGTATGAAGGACGGGCTGTCGTCGGATACGATCCTGCGTCTGAAGCAGGATCACCGCAGAGATGCGGTATGGATCGTCGCGAGCAATTCTATCGGCTATATGACGCCCGATCATCAGATCACGACGATCAAAAAATTTCCTTATACCAACAATTTCGATTTCTTTCAGAACAGCAAGGATGAGATGTGGATCCTCAGCAGCAATGGGATCTATGTGATCCGTACGGAAGAGATGCTGGAAAACGAAGAGGTTTCTCCGGCGTATTATTCCATCGCGAACGGATTGGCGTGTACCTCGACAGCCAATTCATTCAGCGCCCTGACCGATGACGGAACATTGTATTTATCCGGCAACACCGGAGTCGTAGAAATGAACATCGAGTCGGGCTTTGACACTCAGATGGATTGTAAAGCGTCCGTTCCGTATATCGAAGTCGATAATCAACTCCAGTTCCCCGATGATGACGGCAGCTTTACGATCAAATCCGACGTCAGAGAGCTGACGGTCTTTCCCTTTGTATTCAACTATTCATTGATGACGCCGACGGTTTCCTACTGTCTGGAAGGCTTCTACGACCAATATACCACTGTCGGCCGCGACGAGCTTGTACCGATCGATTATACCAACCTTCGCGGCGGTGTGTATCACTTTGTCATGAAGGTCGTGGATCCCCGTACTAAACAAGAACAAACGGTGTCCGTAAAAATCGTCAAGAAGAAAGCGTTTTATGAGCAGATCTGGTTTATTTGTGTATCCGTGATTCTGTTCGTCTTGCTTGTGGCGGCTTTCCTGCGCGCTTTTTATCTGAATAAGATCAGCAGGATGCAGAAAAAGCACGAGGAAGAAGTGGAAAAAGAGCGTATCATTACGGAACTGAATACCGCCAATAAGATCCAGGAGGGGATGCTGCCGTCCGATTTTCCGGATCGGAGCGAGTTCGACCTGTACGCCTCGATGGATCCCGCGAAAGCGGTCGGCGATGATTTCTATGACTTCTTCATGGTTGACGACGACCATCTCTGTCTGGTGATCGCGGACGTGTCCGGCAAGGGTATCCCCGCGGCGCTGGTGATGATGGCGATGATGATCATTATCAGGAACTATGCCAAAATGGGCAAAAGTCCGTCTGAGATATTAACGATGGCAAACGATCAGCTGTGCGCCAACAACAAGGAAGATATGTTTATCACGGTGTGGCTCGGGATACTGGAGATATCTACCGGTAAGCTGAGGACGGTAAACGCGGGACACGAGTACCCTGCCGTCATGCAAAAGGACGGTCGCTTTGAGCTTTATAAAGATAAGCACGGCTTTGTGCTCGGCGGAATGGAGGGCGTCAAATACCGTGAAAACGAATTACAGCTCAAGCCCGGTACGAAGCTGTTCCTCTATACCGATGGCGTTCCGGAAGCGTCCGACAGCGCCGAAGAGCTTTTCGGTACGGAACGGATGCTTGCGGCGCTGAATGAAAATACCGCCTTATCGCCGAAGGAGATCCTGCAAAAGGTTCGTCAGGCAGTCGACGGTTTTGTGAAGGAAGCGGAACAGTTCGACGATCTGACGATGCTCTGTCTGGAGTATAAAGGCGCTCCCGACGAGGATGATCCTGAATAAGCTCTTTGCCCGACAGCGTGTCCTGTCGGGCATTATGCTTGCATAATACTAATTTCAAATAAAACGTATTCCCGTTCACGGAACAGGCGTATCACTGTCCTGAGATCAGATATGACGGCGTCACGCGGGAGTCGGTTTTTTTATGATAGGGGTAGATATCCGCAGAGATTTGTGATATGATAGAAAAGCTAACGAAAAAAGTGCGGTGCTTACCGTGCAAGAGGATGATATAATGAGTCAACAATATGTTATGGGCAACGGCGCGATCGCGTTAGGCGCGCTGTCGGCGGGCGTGAATCTGGTCGCCGGCTATCCGGGGACGCCGTCTTCGGAGATCATCGAAACGGTCGCGAAGTACCCGCACAAGGGGACCTATGTGGAATGGTCTGTCAATGAAAAGGCGGCGATGGAGGTCGCTGCCGCCGCGGCTTACTGCGGCGCGAGAGCGATGGTGACGATGAAGCAGGTCGGGCTGAACGTCGCGTCCGATCCGCTGATGAGCCTCGCTTACGTCGGCGTCAAGGGCGGTATGGTCGTGGTATCGGCTGACGATCCCGGCCCCATCTCGTCCCAGACCGAACAGGATACCAGACGCTTTGCCGAGTTCGCGCGCATCCCGGTTTTCGATCCTTCCTCGCCCGAGGAGGCGTTCGAGATGGTGCGGGAGGCGTTCGGATACTCCGAAAAATACCATACGCCCGTGATCCTCAGACCGACTACAAGAGTGGATCACGCGTACGCTTCCATTGAAGCGCCCGACGCGTTCACGGCGAAGGAATTCGAGGGCTTTGTCAAGGATTCCAAGAAGTGGGTCATCTTCCCGCGCCTGTCCTTTCAGAACCACGCCATGATCGAAAAGAGAAATATCGCGATAGGGGAGGACTTCTCGACCTGTCGCTTCAATACCGTATCCGGCAGCGGTGAAAAGGCGGTCATCGCTACGGGCGTCAGCTATGCCTACGCAAAAGAGTTTTTGAAGGAACACCCCGACGTAAAGCTGATCAAGGTCGGCACGCCGTATCCCTTGCCCGAGAGCTTTCTGCTCAGGGCGCTCGACGGCGTGAGCGAGGCGCTGTGCTTTGAGGAGCTCAGCCCGTATATCGAAGAAAGTCTGCTGAAGCTGATCGGCAGTCGTCATATGAATATCACGGTGCGCGGCAAGCTGACCGGCGACGTGCCGTCCAGCGGCGAGAACGATACCGACAGCGCTGAAACGATCATCAGCCGTTTCCTCGGCTTGGAAACCCCTGAAAGCAGGTTCGATCCGAGCGAGGCGCCTTTGCCGCCCGCGAGACCGCCCGTCCTCTGCGCGGGCTGTCCCCACCGCGCGTCCTTCTACGCCGTCAAAAAGGCGATGAAGGGCAGAAAAGCCTATTTCTGCGGCGATATCGGCTGCTATACGCTGGGCAACGCCATGCCGCTCGACATGGTCGACACCTGCCTGTGCATGGGCGCGGGCGTCACGATGGCGCAGGGCTTCAACCATATGGATCCCGAGGCGGTCGCGTTCTCCTTTATCGGAGATTCGACGTTTTTCGCTTCGGGTATCACGGGCGTCGTCAACGCGGTCTATAACGCCGCCGATATGATCGTCTGCGTGCTGGATAATTCTACCACCGCGATGACGGGTCATCAGCCGCATCCGGGCACGGGACGCAACCTGATGGCGACCCGGGTGGAAAAGGTCAGTATCGATAAGGTGCTGACCGCCGTCGGTGTGAAAAAGGTGCTGACCGTCGATCCGCTCGACCTCGACGCGGCAGTCGCGGCAGTCAGGGAATGTGCCGGGATCAAAGGCGTGAAGGCGATCATCTTCAGATCTCCCTGCGTCGCGATCACCAAGCCCGACAAAACACTGACGGTCAACGGCGAAAAGTGCATCGGCTGTCTGCGCTGTATCAAAGAGATCGGCTGTCCCGCTCTGTCGGTATGCGGCGGGCAGGCGACCATCGACAGCAGCCTGTGTACCGGCTGCTCACTGTGTTCTCAGCTGTGTCCCGTTCACGCGATAGGGGGTGTGCAGTGATGAAAAAAGATATCCTGATTTGCGGCGTCGGAGGTCAGGGAACCGTCCTCGCCTCTAAGCTCATCGCCGCTTCCGCGATGGAAGAAGGATACACGGCGCACTCCGCCGAGACCATCGGCATGGCGCAGCGCGGCGGCCCCGTCACCAGCCATGTCAGAATAGGGGAGGACGCGTATTCGCCGCTGATCCCCTTGGGCGGCGCGGATCTGCTGATCGCGTTTGAACCGAGCGAGGCGGTACGCAATCTGCGCTATCTCAAAAAAGACGGTTTTGTGATCGTCAATTCCGTCCCCGTGAAGCCGACGTCCCTCGGCAGCTCTGAGAGCTATGACGGAAGAGCCGAGATCGCATATATCCGCTCGAGATGCAGCTGCCTTGTCGTCGATTCCGAACAGCTTTGCGCTCCCTTCGGATCGACCAGGTTCTTCAACGTCGCCGTTTTGGGCGCGGCGGTCGGATCGGGAAGGCTCGGTCTGCAGGAAACAACGGTCGTCCATACGATCCGTACCGTTGTCCCAGAGCGGTTCAGAGAAAAGAATCTTGCCGCTTTTGAGGAAGGAAAAAAGATAGGAGAGAACAGTCATGCAAATCAGTGAAAAGCAATTGGCGCTTGTCAACGAGCGCCTGCAGGCGATCTTAAGATCCGATAATTATTTTGCGAAGATGTACAGGGAGCTGGGCGTCAGTGAGATCAGGACGGTCGAGGATTTCCAAAAGCTCCCCTTTATCGATAAGGCGGAACTGCGCAACGCCTATCCGCTGGGTATCCGGACGGCTCCCGACGAGGAGATCGTCCGTATCCATTCGTCCTCGGGCACGACAGGCAAGCCCGTGATCATCCCGTATACCGCCAAGGACGTTGACGACTGGGCGACGATGTTCGCGCGCTGTTACGAGACCGCGGGCGTCACCAAAAAGGATCGCATCCAGATCACCCCCGGCTACGGTCTGTGGACGGCGGGCATCGGTTTTCAGGCGGGCTGTGAAAAGCTCGGCGCCATGGCGATCCCGATGGGCCCCGGCAATACCGAAAAGCAGCTGCAGATGATGCAGGATCTGCAGTCCACCGTCATCTGCGCGACCTCCAGCTACGCGCTCCTGCTCGCGGAAGAAATCAATAAGCGCGGCTTGAAGGACAAGATCTGTCTGAAAAAGGGCGTGATCGGCTCGGAGCGCTGGAGCGATAAAAAGCGTGAATATATCGCGAACGAATTGGGCATCGAGCTGTACGATATCTACGGTCTGACCGAGATCTACGGCCCCGGTATCGGCGTGAACTGCGCCGATCAGACAGGCATGCATTACTGGGATGATTACCTCTATATCGAGATCATCGACCCCGAGACCGGCGAGAACGTCGCGGATGGGGAAGAAGGCGAGATCGTCATCACGACGCTCGTAAAAGAAGGCGCGCCGCTGCTGCGCTTCCGCACCCATGACCTGTCGCGCATCATCCCCGGCGAATGTCCGTGCGGCAGGAGCTATCCGCGTCTGGACGTCATCAAGGGCAGATCCGACGATATGTTCAAGGTTCACGGCGTGAATATGTTCCCCAGTCAGGTCGAGGAGCTGCTCGGCACGGTGGACGGCGTATCCAGCGAGTACAAGATCGATATCGCGCATGACGATGAAAAGAACCGTGACATCATCATGCTGACGGTCGAGGCGGAAGGCCGCGTCAGCTTTGACAAGACGGGCGATACCATCAGAGATCTGTTCAAATCAAGGATGAGCGTTACGCCCAAGGTCGTCGTGGTATCGGTAGGCACCCTGCCGCGCTCGGAGAAGAAGACGAAGCGCGTTTTTGACCACAGAGAAGACTGAGCCGTCAGCCGTCCTTCACGGGTCGGATGTGATCCGTGAACGCTGAATGAGAAAATAGAAGACTGTATATCATGAAATGAGGCAAATCAATGACAAAGCATGTAATGAAGTGGCTGTCCGTCGTATTGGCGGCGGCGATGCTCCTATCCGGCGCGGCGATCTCTGTCGGAGCGGAGCCGGCAGATGAAGAACCCGCGCCTGACGTTCAGAACGAGGCGGCGCATGTATCCGAAAACGCCGCCGTGCTGCAGTTCAACAATACCGCCGAGGGGACGCAGATCGGCTGGAACGCCTGTGAGGGCGCGGCGGTCTACGAATTGTATCTCTCTGAGAACGACGCGTGGACGCTGCTGACACAGACGGAGAGCCGCAGCTTCCTGCATACCCCTTTAGAGGGCGGAAAGGAGTATAGTTATCGGCTCAAGGCGCTGGATGAAAACGGTCAGGAGATCGAGGGCTATACCGCCGAGGCGGTGAACGTCTTTATCGTGCCGCCCGTCATCACCTCGCTGACCGGTAAGGAAAACGGCGTGCTGATCGAATGGGAACCCTGTGAGGGCGCCGAGAATTACCGTATCTATTATTACGGCAAAAACGGGTGGACGAAGATGGCGGAAACCACCGAGACCTCCTTCCTCGATACCGACGTGCGCTCCGGCAATCACTATACCTATACCGTGCGCTGTATCAGCGCCGACGGCTCGCGCTTTACGAGCTACCACAACAGCGGCAAAAAGCTGCGGTATATCGCCGAGCCGGTGATCTCCTCCATCGACAATACCGCGACCGGCGCCAAGCTGAGCTGGAGCAAGCCCGGCGGCGCGGCGAAGTGCAGACTGTATGTCAAGGACGGCGACGGCTGGACGCGCCTGACCGAGACCGCCGATACGAGCTATGTGCATGACAAGCTCAAGGCGGGACAGCGCTATACCTATACCATCCGCTGCGTGGACGACAAGGGCGATTTCCTCACCGATTATAACCATGACGGCTGGGAGAATACCTTCATCGAGCCGCCTGTCATCACCTCGCTGAGCAGCGCCGACAAGGGCGTGATGATCCGCTGGAACGCCCCTAAGGGCGCCGAGAATTACCGCGTCTATTATTACGGCAGCAAGGGCTGGACAAAGCTGACGGAAACCACCGGGACCTCCTTCCTCGATACCGACGTGCGCTCCGGCAATCACTATACCTATACCGTGCGCTGTATCAGCGCAGACGGCTCGCGCTTTACGAGCTACCACAACAGCGGCAAAAAGACGCAGTATATCGGTCAGCCGACGATCTCTTCCGTTGTGAACACCGAGACCGGCGCCAAGCTGAGCTGGCAGAAGCCCCGCGGCGCGGCGAAGTGCCGTGTCTATGTCAAGGACGGCTCCGGCTGGACGCGCCTGACCGAGACCGCCGATACGAGCTATGTACACGATAAGCTCAAGTCCGGACAGCGCTATACCTATACCATCCGCTGTGTGGACGACAAGGGCGATTTTCTCACCGACTATAACCATGACGGCTGGTCGAACACCTTCATCGGAGCGCCTGTCATCAGCTCTCTGACCAATACCGACAAGGGCGTGATGATCCGCTGGAACGCCCCGAAGGGCGCTGAGAATTACCGCGTCTATTATTACGGCAGCAAGGGCTGGACGAAGCTGACGGAAACCACCGGGACCTCCTTCCTCGATACCGACGTGCGCTCCGGCAACCACTATACCTATACCGTGCGCTGTATCAGCGCCGACGGCTCGCGCTTTACGAGCTACCACAACAGCGGCAAAAAGACGCAGTATATCGGCATGCCGGCGATCACCGCTTTCAGCAATACCGAGACTGGAACAAAGATCACCTGGAGCTGTCCGAAGGGTTCCTCCAAATACAGAGTCTACGTCAAAGGCGGCTCCGGCTGGACGCGCCTGACCGAGACCTCTTCCTCGAGCTATGTCCATGACAAGCTCAAGAACAACACCGAATACACCTATACCGTGCGCTGTGTGAACGGCAGCGGCGACCTCGTCAGCGATTATAACGGCGATGGATGGAAAAATACCTTTATCGAGCCGCCCAAGATCAGCGGCGTCAGCCGTTCGGGGGACGCGAATCTCGTGAAGTGGAACGCTGTTGCCGGCGCCGCGGCGTACCGCGTATACCGCAAGGGCTTCAAGGGCTCTTGGGAGCGGATCGTCGACAGCGTGGCTGAGACCTCCTATTCGGATACGACCGCCAAAGCCGACACGCTGTACGCCTATACCGTGCGCTGCCTGGATGAAAACGGCGATACCGTCAGCGACTATTTCGGCTCCGATACCTATTATTATAACGGAAAGCTCGCGAGCGGCACGATCACCGTGAACGGCAACAAGCTGAACTTTGAAAACGGCAGAGTACGCATGGGCTACCAGAAGATCAACGGCAAGACCTATTATTACGGCTCGAATGGCTCGATCCAGAAGAACGGTATCGTCGGTTCCGCCTCCGACGGCTACTGCTACGCGGACAAGAACGGTGTGATCGACTTCGGTTACTGCAACGGCGTGACAGACGGCGGCAGCGACTGGAACGTCATCGAGGGCAGGGCGAAGCGCGTCAGCTCCGACTCCGACCGCACCCTGTTCCGCGCCTTGAAGGTGGTCAATCAGGTCACCGACAGCAGCATGACCAGAGAGCAGAAGCTGAAGGCATGCTTCAATCATCTCAAAAACGGCGGTTATACCGAAAAGAACCCCCGTATCCCGCACTATACCGGTATGGACTGGCCCATCATCTACGCCAACGACATCTTCGTCAACAAGACCGGCAACTGCATCAGCTTTGCGGCGGCGTTCTGCTATATGGCGAAGGGTATCGGCTATACCGACGTCTACGGCTGTCACAGCGGCGGCCACGGCTGGGCGGAGGTCAACGGGCTGGTATACGATCCGGAGTGGAGCATGCACAACTTCAACTACAGCTATTACGGCATGAGCTACAACGAGCCCTGCGACGTGAAGTATAAGAGCGCGATCTCGGCAGGGTACGCGTGGATGCATATTAAGATATAGTCCGGCGGACTGTCCGTTTCGCTCCCGCGTTCGGCGGCGCTGAACTGTTCGGAAAATAAAAAAATCCCTGCACGGGATCGACCGCGCGGCGTCTGACGGGGCGCCGCGCTTCTTCATGCCTTTTTCGGTTCGCGGATGATTTTATTCAGTATCAGTTGCATATTTTTATGCAACAGAGCCGCCGTGTCTCGGCATAGGTGAAGGGGCAGAGCAACTGTCATGATCCGAACCTGCTGAAAACGGCAGTATGCCGTCAATGTCCGCCTGATCGGCACGGATGACGGGTTCGCGAGGTTTTTAACAAAGGGCAGGCGGATATTTGCCCGTCAAAACCGCGGTTCGGATCATTCCGGTCAACCTATCCCTTTCTATCAAATCAAGAAGGTGATATTATCAGCGAACCATTCTTTACATCTTCCCGTCCCGAGACGCCCGACGAGGTCAGAGAGCTTCTCGATACAGGCAGCAAGGGCGTCAAAAACACGATCCAGAACTGTATCAAGGCGCTGTATTACGACCCGCATCTGTACGGCGGCTTCCGATACAATCTCCTGACCGAGCGGATCGATATCGTCAAACCGCTGGCGTGGGAGTGCAGGCGCACGGTCATCAACGACACCGACATGAACTACCTGTACTGGTATCTCGAGTCGGTCTACGGACTGAACAATGACAAGAAGATCCTGTCGGCGCTGCGGATCGTTGCCGACGCCGACAGCTACCATCCCATCCGCGATCATCTGAACAGCCTTGAGTGGGACGGACAGGAGCGCATCCGTCACGCCCTGCATCATTTCCTCGGCTGTGACGAGAGCGACTACAACTGCGAGGCTTTGAAGCTCTTTATGATGGGCTGTATCCACAGGGTGTTTGAGCCGGGCTGTAAGTTCGAGACGATGCTCTGTCTGGTCGGCGGTCAGGGAGCGGGAAAGTCTACGTTCTTCCGCTTTATGGCGCTCAGGGATGAATGGTTCTCCGACGACCTCAGAAAGCTCGACGACGAGAACATCTACCGCAAGCTGCAGGGGCACTGGATCATCGAGATGAGCGAGATGATCGCCACGGCTTCAGCCAGAAGCATCGAGGAGATCAAGTCCTTCCTCAGCCGCCAGAAGGAGACCTACAAGGTGCCGTATGAGACCCATCCCGCGGACAGATTGCGGCAATGCGTGTTCGGCGGCACGACGAATCGTCAGGATTTTTTGCCGAGGGATCGCACGGGGAATCGAAGATTCCTGCCCGTGACGGTTTATCCGGAGAGAGCCGAGGTACATATCCTCGCCGATGAAAAGGCTTCACGAAGCTACATTGCTCAGATGTGGGCACAGGCGATGGTGATCTACAACAGCGGCGACTACCGCCTGACCTTTGATCCGGAGCTGGAAAAGGATCTGAGAGACCGCCAGCAGGACTTCATGCAGGAGGACACACAGGCAGGCATGATCTACGCCTTTCTGGATGACTTCACGGGCGATCGCGTCTGCTCCAAGCTGCTCTACGCCGAGGCGCTCGATCATCCGTACAACCAGCCTCAGTCATGGGAGACACGCGAGATCTGCGAGATCATGAACACGGGTATCGAGAACGGCGTCATCAAAGGCTGGCAGGCGTACAAGAACCCGAGGCGCTTTGCCAAATACGGCGTCCAGCGGGGATGGGAGAGAATCAGGGAGCCTTCAACCTCAGATGATGACCCATCGTCTGTGACCGCGGATCGCTGTATTGACAACAGTACGTCACAGTCCGGTGAACACAGACGCGCGCCTTCGGCTGACACACACGACGGCGCTCAGGACGCGGCGGCTGATCCCGGGCGACGACCCGCTTACGCTGCGGAGGGCTTTACACTCATCGACGAGGATCTCCCATTCGAATAGCCTTGTATACATGTTTGTATATATACTGCCCGTACTTGACGGCTTTGTATACATGTTTGTATACAGAATCACGGTCAGACCGCCCTGCCGCCCCCTTTGTATACGCCCTTGTATACGCTTTGTATACACCCTTGTAGACACGAAAAGCCCAGAAAATAAGCGGCTTTTTACGTATTGTATACAATGTATACAAGCATTTGGATAAAAAAATAATAATAGAACAGAAGCAGGATGTATGAAAGAAATAAAGTTTACCCCCTTGTAACAGCCGTTTGTATACACCTTTGTATACAAGCCGTTTGTGACAGCCTCTTGTTCGCCGCTTCGTTCAGGGTGACTGTCATGATCCGAACCGTGGTTTTGACGGGCAAATTTCCGCCCGCTCACCGCCGGAATCCCGATGAAACTGTCGCCGTACAGCAAAAGACCCCGCCGCCGGAGCGACAGGATCTCAGCTTGATATATGGGGCAGGGGAGGCGCTTACAGGGCGACGCCGTACAGCAAAAGACCCCGCCGCCGGAGCGACAGGATCTCAGCTTGACGTATAGGGCAGGGGAGGCGCTTACAGGGCGACGCCGTACAGCAAAAGACCCCGCCGCCGGAGCGACAGGATCTCAGCTTGATATATGGGGCAGGGGAGCCGCTTACAGGGCGACGCCGTTTTTCTGTAACAGTACTCTGGCGCTTTCGACAGAGTCCACGCCCGTGGGGTTTTTGATCGGAGCAAATTCCTTGTCCCTGATGACTTCAAAGGGCAGACAGCTCGAAAGCTGGTGGATCATATCGAGCACCAGCTGCTCAAACTTAAAACCGTTCGGTTCGTCCGGCTTGATGAGGACGCCGTTCTCGTCGATGTACGGGATCTTTTTCCTGACCACGTGCAGGGGCATTTTGTCGTCCGTCACTTTGGACAGCTCGTTTGTGCGGAAAAGATAGTTCAGGATGACGCCGTAGTTGTAAGCGGGATCGCCGTTCTCATCCTTCGCGTTCATCATCTCTTCCGACAGCTCATAGTACTCTACGATAGAAGGTCTGCCGTCTTCCAGACACATGACGCCGACCTTTTCATCCGGCGCCGCCTTGCGCACGACCTTGGCGCCGACCGCTGCATCTGCGAGGATCGTCGCGCCGATAAAGCAGGGGTCGCAGATGCGCTGAAGGACATTGTCTACCGCGAAAATGTTGATCCACTCGATCCCTTCATCGACCAGGATCCTGTCCAGACCGGCGCGTACCATGGAAGAATACCATCCGGCGTTGCCGTTCGGCGAGGTAGAGATATGGTCTTTGGCGTCCATATAGAGCTTGCCGCTGAAATCACAGGCGGGCGCCATATCCTGCTTGAAGAAGACGACTCTGTCTGCGCGGTAGCCGAAATACGCGTGTTCCCGAAAGAATCTGACGGTCGCGTCGTTGTTCTTTTCACTGGTCATGACAAACAGCCTGATCCATGTATCCGTCTGTCTGACGACGTCAAGCAGGTTGGAAACGATCCGCTCAAAGATGTAGACGGGCTTAGTGACGCCGACGTCATACATCCCCTTCGGATTATCGGAGCCGAGTCGGGTGCCCATCCCGCCGGCGAGCAGCAGGGCGGCGGTTTTGCCTGCTTTGATGGCTGCCGTACCGACCTGTTCCAGCTCCTGACGGCGCGCCTCGATCTCATTTCGCTGCATTGCCGCGAGAGGGGAGAACGCGCCGCGCTCATCGCTCGCCCCGCAGCCGATCCTGTTCAGTACGGAAAAGTCGGTTTCGTCGATCTGCCTGAGCAGATTATCCTGCTGTTCTTCCGATAATTCGTCATAATACCGCAGGATATGCTCCTGACCGATGGCTGCTAATTTTGCTTTTGCTTGTGTGTAATCCATGATGATCTCCTTTATATGATAAACGGTTATGATCTGCTGCTGTCAGCGGATCGGTTCGTGCTGCGTCAAAAGTCCCTGAACTCAAAATCCCTTTCACGGACAAAATCGATCATGCCCTGACAGATCGCCGCCGACGGGTTGTAAAACGGAGTGATGACAGAGATATCATCATTCATTCCTTCGCGGTCTTCCTTATCACACGATCACGTTGACCGGCAGCGCAGATCCTATAAAACAATCATATCAAATCAGATGAATACTGTCAATGATTATCCGAAATATGTCGAGCTGCATATCCGAAATATGTCGAGCTGCTTTAAGGAGCTGCCTCTCATCTGCAGCTGCGTTTTTGCTCTGACCGCACCGATCGATCATCCGCCTTCCGTATGATCGCGGAGATGTCCGCGCCCGTAAGTGATGATATCCTGCTCGGATCTCTGAACAAGACGCAGGCGCTTTTCCCGATACGGCAAAATGTGATGACGATGTTCCGCCGTTTTTTGATTCTTGTCCTTGTAATATTATCGCCTTTGTGATAGTATAAAAAAAGAGCGTGTCAGCTCATACATCAACCGTATACCAACCCGTATTTCAACACAGAAATCAGGTACAGGAGGAATCATCATGAAAAGAATCACAGCGATCATCTTGATCGGACTTATGGCGGCGGCGTCTCTGGCGGCGTGCGGACAGCAGGCGTCCACTCAGGCGACCGAGGCAGCCATAGCGACAGAAGCTTCAGGGGAGGAGGCGATATCCGGAGGATACACCGCTCCCGCATCACCCGTTGTGACAGACGAGGTAAAAACCCTGCTGAGCAAGGCGACCGAGGGTCAGGACGGCGTGGGGTATACTCCTGTCGCGCTGCTCGGCACACAGGTGGTCGCAGGCACCAATTATCTGATCCTGTGCAAGACCGCTCCCGTCACCGCAGACGCGCAGTCGACCTACGCTCTGGTGACCGTCTATGAGGATCTGAACGGTAACGCCCAAATCACCGAGGTGCAGCAGAGCACGGCAGAAGCGCCTGTCACCGCAGAGGACGGCAGCACCCTTTCCGGCGGCTATACCGAGCCCGAAACCCCCGTTGTGACCGACGAATCTAAGTCGGCGATGAGCAAGGCGACCGAGGGTCTGGACGGCGCTTCCTATGAGGCGAAGGCTCTGTTGGGAACGCAGGTGGTCGCAGGCACCAATTACAAGCTCCTGTGCACAGTCACGCCCGTGACCGAGAACCCTGTTTCCGAGTATGCGGTCGTCACCGTTTATGAGGATCTGAACGGCAGCGCCGAGATATCCGAAACGGTCAAATTCTCCGCGGCGCAAAACTAACGCAGCGCCATGAACAATACTATTGCGGCGCGAAAGCCGCCGATATCACATCGGAACAGCTTCTGAGACTGATGTTCAAAACCATATTAAGAAAATCATTTTCAGAGTAAAAAGCTGTTTACTTAACTTCAAAAAGAATACATGAAAAAAAGAGCTGATTTGATAAAAATATCAAGTCGGCTCTTTTTTGCAGCGAAAACAACATGAGGTTTTTAAGCTGATAAAGTGAAGGCGGCGCCGCATAATTCAAGGCGCACGCCCTGCTTGAGTATGATTCCGTCAGCCGAAAAACCTTACTTCACAATCCGCGTACCTGAATGGGGCGGCGTTGCCTCAGGTATTCTCTTTCAGCATTTTATTTCCTTTTATCATATAGATCAGGAACATGAAGTATTCAACAGTTTTCAGGATATTCGCGACCACATCGAACGGGAGCGCGATTTCTTCGCCTTGCTTATGACCGTAAATGATCTCGATGATCCTCACGATGACTTCGAAAAGGATACCGAGGTAGATCACCGTGAAGATCCTCTTTCCCTTTTGGGTGAACTCCGGCTTGCCGAGGTGTTGCGAGAGGTGCATGATCCCGTGGATGATATAGTGTACGAAGAAGAAATACGCGACGTCTCCGGCGATCGAGAGCATCAGATAGACCGTTTCATTTTCAAGGAAAAACGCCGACGCGACAATGAGGACGATCATGGCGATCACCGCGTACAGCGAAACTTTAAAAGCGGGCTCATCCCTGCTCGCGGCGGTAATGCCGAAGATCTCCGCAACATATGCCGCGACATACATGGCGATGATCACAAGCATGACGATACCGGCTGCGCCGAGCGCGAAGTTGTCCGGCTTTGCGGCGTCATCACCCGAAAAAGCCAGAACAGACATGATCACAGCGAGGATCGACGCCGCCAGCGCGAGTAACTCTGCTGTCACTATCAATTTAAGACCCTTTGATGCGTTCGTATATTTCATATGACCCCTCCTGATTTTAGTTTTGCAGACTGCCAACTTCACGATAAATACTGCCGCTGAAAGAACAGCTATGGCTTTTTTATTTTCAGATTCCTTTTTTCTTTGTTTTCATCATGTCTGTGTATCAAGCAGATCGGTTCAGTGCCGTATCGTTACTCTCACCAATGTACCGCCGCCTTCTCGGGGAGCGATCTCCGATGTGCCCCTGCACATCATTTCGAGGCGCCGGCGGATATTGTTCAGGGCGATATGCGGCTCGTTATCGTTGGCGGGAACAAAGCCCGGTCCGTCGTTCTCGACGATGATCTCGCCCCCGCCGGTCGTCTGACGGGTCTTGACCTCGATATGGAGCGGTTCGCCGGTAGGGTCCATGCCGTGCTTGACGGCGTTTTCCACAAGGGGCTGCAGCGTCAGCGGCGGTACACGAAAGAGCGTATGCGGTGTGTCGTATTTGACGAACAGTCTGCCCTCGTGCTGCGCCTGCTCCACGGCGAGATATGCCTGCGTATGCTTCAGCTCGTCGCTGAAGGGAATGGTTTCCTCGCTCGTGATCGCGGTGAAGTTCTTTCGCAGATATTCGGTGAAGTCCATAGTGACCTGCTGCGCCTTGTCCGCGTCCAGCTTACAAAGGTAATAGATGGTCGCCATCGTGTTATAGATGAAGTGAGGGCGCATTTGCAGTACCATGATGCTGGCGCGCTGATGGGCGATCTGACGCTCCTGACGTATATTGTTATCCATATTATCCGAGAGGATCAGAGCGAATGATACCAGAGCGAAAAGCGTGATACCGAATACCACTGCGATCTCAACCTCATAGAACATATGGATAAGGAGGACCGTGGTCATATACAGCAAATAGATCAGAAGAGCGATAAAATACTGTTTCGGCAGTTTTTTGATCCTGAAGAACAAGCCCGTTGTGTTGAGGATCATGCACACGGCAAGCGGCGTCACGAAATACGCCCAGAACGGACCGCGGAAAAACCGATTGTCCGGCGTAACGAAGTAAAAGACGTCTGTGAACTGAGTGGCTGCCATCATGATGAAGTATATGCCGAGAACCGCTGTTACGAGCCGGAACAGCACGCTGCTGACGATTTTTTCGCCGCTGTAATGCAGAAGAAAGAGCGTAGGCATGAATATCGGCGTCACAAGGAACAGATCTTCCAGCAGATAGGTGATCCTTGACGCGGCGGCCTTGGTGGGATCGTACCAGAAGAACAAGGCTAATTATCGTTCCCATCTCAATATCAAGGAAAGCGAGCGAGACGCGGTTTGCCTTTGCGTATTCAACAGCTTCCGACGGGTCTATAAAGCCTGTGACCGAGGCGTTCGGTATGACCTGTTCAATGATTGGCAGACTTCCGTTGACGATGATCTTGTTATCATCTACCATAATGACGTTAGGGTGCTCGTCGCTTTGTGCCGAAGCATTGAGCAATACATATACGTCCACGCCTAAAATCTCAGCGAGTCGGGACATCATTGCGGCGTCAGGCAGACGGCTGCCGTTTTCCCACCGGGACACCGCAGATTTGGTAACGAACATTTTTTCTGCCAACGCCTGCTGTGAAAGGCCTTTATCTGTTCGCGGTTTCTTCAAAGTATCCGCAAAAATCATATTCATATCATTTTGCTCCTCGAATCACTATTGATCTGATTATAAGTTTAACTGATGTAGAAAGAGAAAACAAGAAATCTGATAAAAATATATGTGTTTTTTGTTGACATTCTGTCAACAGCCATTGGATAAGGTACAATGTATACAAGCATTTGGATAAAAAAAGAATAATAAAACAGAAGCGGGATGTATGAAAGAAATAAAGTTTACCCCCTTGTAACAGCCGTTTGTATACACCTTTGTATACAAGCAGACTGACAAAAATTACTATCAATAATTTAAGCGTCATCGCGAACAATACTATTGCGGCGCGAAAGCCACCGATATCACATCGGAACAGCAGGACAGAGGCGCCGACACCGGCTGCAAGCGCGCCTGTTTTTCTTCGTTTGCCCGCAAAGGATTCTGTTCTTCAACGAGGTTCAGCGATACCGGCGCAGGAATACGAACGAAAAACCGTCGCGCCGGCAGCTTTGAATCTGAAAAGGAGAAGAACCATGTCCAAGAACAATATCGTTGTTCCCGAGGCGAAGGACGCTCTGGAGCGCTTCAAGATGGAAGCCGCTTCTGAGGTAGGCGTCAGCCTCAAGCAGGGCTATAACGGTGACCTGACCTCTAAGCAGGCAGGCTCCATCGGCGGTCAGATGGTCAAAAAGATGATCGAGTCCTACGAAAACGGTCTTAAGTAATTAAGCTGTAAGATGAACCCGTCGGATTGCGCTCCGGCGGGTTTTGTCTGTTTGCGGAAGGAGCAAGCTCCCTAAAGAATCGATCATACTCAAGCCTTCCCCTTGAGGGGAAGGTGGGCTTTTCGGCTCCTAAAGGACACGTGTGTCCGCCGAAAAGGTCGGATGAGGTGGAAAGGCTTCTGCCTCATGCCGTTAATTGATGGAACGGAAAGGCTTACGCCTCATCCGTCTCGCTCAGTCGATCGACTCTTAATCATCAACCGTCAATCATCAAACAATAGGGGATGAGCAAATCTTTTCAGACGGAAGGAGCAAGCTCCCTAAAGAATCGATCATCAACCACTAATTGTTAACATTTCGTTAATCTTCTCTATTAGAATTAAACTGTCGATAAACAATGGTAATATATAATAAATATATGGGGTGAAGTTTCACTCTCGTTGTTAATGTTACACAACATACGGTATCGCTATTTGTGCGTTTTACCGATGTGCTGTGATCTCTTGCAGTTTTGATTCTATAGGAGAAATTATGAAGCGAATCATTCGTTTGGCGATATGCGTCGTTTTATGCGCGGCGCTGCTGTGTGCGAATATGGTTACGGCTGACGCCGCCTCCGGATTCTTTTCCGCGGTGGATATGCTTTTGATCGACACCCACCTGGAGGGGTATGTCGATCTGGGCAGCGGCGCTCCCGCTCAGGGCGCCTGTACCGACGGCAAGTACGCCTACTTCGGCTTTGTGTCGGGCGGCGTGTGTACGCTGGCGAAGTTTGACGTCAATACGTGGGAATATGTCTCGAAAGAGAAGATCATCAATATGGGTCACTCCAACGACATGACCTATAATTCCGATAAGGACTATCTGGTCGTCGCCAATAACGCGCCGTATTACGACGTTATCACCCTGATCGATCCCGATACGCTCGCGCCCGTCAAAGACGTCCAGATCAAGGAGGATATTTATTCCATCGCCTATAACGCGAAGCGTAAATGCTATGTGGTGGGCTTGTCCGGTACCTATGACTTTGCGATACTGGATGACGACTTCAAGGTGAAAGAGAAGTTTGAGGGCGTCAAGACCGGCTATACCCGTCAGGGCTGCGACTGCGACGACGATTATATTTATTTTGTCCAGAGCGGCGGCAGCAATATCCTTGTGGTTTATGATTATGACGGAAATCATATCACCGATATCCCGATGACCAGCTCCGACGAGGTAGAGAATATCTTCCATGTCGGCAATACCTTCTATACCTCGCTGTTTTATTACGGAAACAAGCTGTATCGTATCGGCTTCAACGGCGCGTCGAAGATCGCCTATCATGTTTCTTACGATCCGAACGGCGGCGAGGGCGAGATGAAGAGTACCGCGGTGACCTACGGTGAAAGCACCAAGCTGGCGGCGAATACCTTTACCCGCGACGGTTATTTCTTTGCCGGATGGCGCGTGCAGCGTACAAGCGACGGCAAATACATCGGCTATGCCGGCGGCGCGTCCGATTATGACTGGCTGGATGAAGCGGATGTTTACGATTATGTTCTCTACGATGACGAGGAGCCTGTTTCCTCGACCGTCAGATACGGCAGCGTCAAGCTGTATGCCGAGTGGATCGCCGACCGATACGAGGTGCATTACGACAGCGGCGACGGCGCGGGTGAAGCGTACCGCCTGAGCGCCGGTCATTTTGAAGAGCTGACCGTGCCCGAGCTGGACTACACGCAGGAGGGATTCATCCTCGACGGCTATACGGCGCAGCGTGAGTGCGACGGCAGAGTCTACGGATATCGCAGCGGCAGCAAAAAACCCGAATGGCTGGAGCCTGCCGACGCGCACGAGCTTTATCGCTTCCGCGCGGGCGATACATACTCCGCCATGACGCCCGAGGGCGCGGTGAATATGACGGCTCAGTATCAATACGCTTATACGTTCGGCGAGGACGGCAGCACGCTGGTCGAGTATGTCGGCGTAGATGAAAAGGTCAATATCCCGAGCAACGACGGCGAGCTGAAGACCCTTGCCGAGGGCGCGATCAGGGATAACGAGAATATGAAGGATCTGTATATCCCCGCGGGCGTCAATGCGATGCAGAAGCAGTCGATCTCCAATTGCCCCAAGCTGCGCAATATCTATTTTGAAGGGGAGCTGCCCGACGAGATCGACGGCGAGTGCTATGTCGGAAAGGATTCGCCCGTTGTTTACGAGATACGTGGCGGACAGCCGTTCTGCATCGGTTTTTTGACCGGTCAGTCAGGCGTATCGCTGCTGCGGCTGCATGCGGATTCGCTGAAAAAGACGTATGCCGAGAGGTTTGAAAAATCAGAATAGCGAGGAATTATCAGGGCGTTCCCTTTGCGGGAGCGCCCTTGTTTGCAGACCGATCATTCAAAATAAAACACCGTTGAGCCGTTCGGATCGGCAAGCGACGTCGGAATACCGCTGCGCGCCGTAAGAGCCGCGTCGCCGTAAGGGGTGGGAAGCGTAAAGCGATCCTCGCCGTTCTCTGTTGAGAGATAGGACGCCTGCGGAAGATAGGCGAGAGCGTTGTGGAGCGAGGCGGGCAGGCTGTCTGCGGGCAGATAATCGGCGTTTGCATTTGTACAGTGCCCCTGACAGCGCACGGACAGCGCGCTGTCCTCCCAGCAGAATTCCATCCCGCTCACCGTATACGGTTCGGATAAGGAAACGACCAGACCGCCGCCTTCTTTGGCGACGGTTCCGCGATAGACAGAGCCGTTGTGATCGGCGGTGAAGGACGCCGTAAAATCGCTTTGTACGGTCGGCGGTTCGCCGCAGGAGACGAGCAGGAACAGCGGGATCAGCAGGATCGGCAGGATAAACAGTTTTTTCATAATACCTCCTGATACTGTTTGATACTGATTTTCATACTAAATCCTTAATGAAAAGATAAACTCTCATTAAATGGATTGGTGAGATATCAGCGGAAAATTTCGCAGAGCGAGGTGGACGACGCAGGCATACCGACGTATGTCAAGGAGTCAGTATCCATAAAACAACCGACGGAAGAGTCGTGATACTTCCGTCGGTTTTGTACGTCTTTATTGCAGATGAAAGCTGTTGTGTGCGTTAATTGATCGCGTCCTCGATCTTCATATATACTTCCGGCAGACAATCGATGATATCCGACGGGAGCATGGCGGTCTGGCTGAGCTCAGCCGCCGCGATATCGCCCGCCAGCGCGTGGATATGCACGCCCATGACGGCGGCTTCAAAGGGGACTGCGCCCTGTGCCGTGAGCGAGGCGATGACGCCCGCCAGCACATCGCCGGAGCCGCCCTTCGCCATGCCGCTGTTGCCGGCGATGTTCTCGTATACCTCGCCGTCTTTCGCGATATAGGTGCGGTGACCCTTCAGGACGAGGGTGATCCCTTTATGCTCGATTGAGTAATCCTCAGCCGTCTTAGCCGGATCGTGCAGGATCTCTCCGACGCTCAGCCCGCTCAGTCGTGAGAATTCCCTGACGTGCGGCGTGAGGATGATATCTGACTGACAGCTGCCTAAATAATGTATATGCCTCGCCAGGACGTTTATGCCGTCCGCGTCGATGACGAGGGGGCAGTCCGCGCTGCTGAGCGCCGCTTTCAGCATTGCTGCGGTGGATTCGTTATTGCCCATGCCGCAGCCGATCAGCACCGCCGTCGCTTTCGTGAGGAGCGTCGTCACAGCGGGGATATCCGCCTGACACAGCGTGCCGAGATCGTTTCCCTTGACAGGTACGCACACGCTCTCCCGCACCGAAGCGCCGAACAGGGGATAGATGCTCTCGGGCAGCACCTGATAATGCAGTCCGACGCCGCTGCGTAAAGCCGCTTTCGCGCTCAGGATCGCCGCTCCCGCATAGCCGAAGCTGCCTGTCAGCGAGACCAGCGTGCCCATCGTGCCCTTGTGCGCGTCGGCGGGACGGCGGGGGAAATGCCGCTCGAGATAGTCGAAATCCACTCTGATCATAACTGCTTGCTTATAAAGAGCTTCTTGCGCAGCTCGTTATTGAAATAGGGCTTCATTTCCTCCAGCAGCTTGTCATTGGGCGTGAACAGGATGGCGCATTTGCCCTTGGCTTCATCGTGATAGGCGGCGACGTAGTTTTCTTGAGAAAACTCCTTGGTCGATGCGCGGTAGACCTTGTTGAACTGGTGACGGGTCATCTCCTTGTCGTCATAGCGGAAGAAGTCGTCAAACTTCCTGACGTCCACCTTGACGATGGGTCTGCGCCTGCGCTTGGCGATGATCTTGTCGATACGCAGGGTCGCGCTGAGAAAGGAATACTCATACTCGACCTTCAATGAAGTGATAAAGTACCACGCGCCGTATACGGTGAACAGCAGGACGAACATCGCGATCACGGCGAGGTAGGCGATCCCGGTGAGCTTGGCAATGACGATCAGCGCGGCGGGGACGCCGAGCGCGATCAGGACGATCAGCGCGATCTTGACGCCGTAGCCCGCGCCCTTCGCCTTGGGCACTACCTGTTCGATCAGGTTTTCCATGATAAACACCTCTTTGATAGTTTATATTTTGTAGGAGAGGGGCTTGCTCCTCCTGTCTGTAGACGCGGGCTTGCTCCTCCCGCTTCTTACCGGTGACCGGTTGAATGACCGTAAAAACAAATCCACGATATACTTTATCATATATTCGGATATTTTTCAATAAAGTCTTGCAAAATTCTTATCTTAGTGTTATCATAGCACTTGATAACGCGACGACGGAGAGAGTAACTCTTGTAAAGTCCACAGAGAGTCTGTATCATCGGCTGGAAGTACGGACGGCGGAGCCTGAGCGAAGTTCACTCCCGAGCGGCAGAGCGGAAATTTAGTGATTAGTGATCAGTGACAAGCGATTAGTGATCGGTGGGCTGTGCCCACACCCGATTAATATATACAAATTACTAACCACTGAAAGAGTAGGTTCTGACGGCTGACCCCGTTACCGGTCGACGAGCGTCCGAGGATCTGACTCCCTTTCCTCAGGGAGGCGGCACGAAGTGCCGGAGGGTTGTTATCACAACAGATAATACTCGGAAATATGGGTGGTACCGCGGTTCTTCCGTCCCATGCGGGGCAGAGGAACCTTTTTATTTAATTAGGAATTAGGAAATAGGAAATAGGAATTGACGTTACTCGCCTTACGGCTCAAACAAATCATACAATTCCTCAGTTGTCGTTTGGCGACAGCTTCTTTTCCCAAAAGGAGCCTTTCATACGTTTCATCTGCTTTGCGTAAAAAAGGTATCTGAATATCGGGTGAGGGCGGAACCCTCCGTCAATTCCTCATTCCTCATTCCTAATTCCTAATTACTCAGAATGGAGGTAAATATGAAAGAAAAGTTAGCAAAACTGAAGGAGCAGCTGCGCGACGATCTGTCCGCCGCCGCCGACGCGCAGGCGCTGGAAAATCTGCGCGTCAGATACCTCGGCAAGAAAGGCTCCATCACCGACCTGCTGAAGGGGATGAAGTCCCTTTCCAATGAGGAAAAGAAGGAGTTCGGTCAGTCGGTCAACGCCCTCAAGCAGGAGGCTGCCGAGCGGATCGCCGAGCGCGCCGAAGAGCTCAAGCAGCTCGAGATCCAAAGGGAGATCGCGCGGACTCCCGTATTCGACCTGACCATTCCCGTCAAGCAGGACAGAGGCTCTTATCATCCGATCACCCTCGTCCAGCGCGAGTGCGAGCGTATCTTCACCACGATGGGCTTCCATGTGGAGGATTATCCCGAGGTCGTCACCGACTACGAGTGCTTTGAGGCGGTCAACGTGCCGAAGAACCATCCCGCCCGCGATATGCAGGATACCTATTATCTGACCAACGGCGAGCTGCTGAAATCGCAGACCTCCGCCGCGCAGAACGCCATCCTCAAAAAGTACGGCAGGCAGCTCATGGAGGACGGCATGCCCATCCGCGCCATCTTCCCGGGGCGCTGCTTCCGCAATGAAGCGACCGACGCGACCCACGAGAACACCTTCTTCCAGATGGAGGGCGTGATGGTGGACAAGGATATCTCCATCTCCAACCTGATCTATTTCATGAAGACCATGCTCTCCGAGGTGTTTCAAAAGGATATCAAGGTGCGCCTGCGTCCGGGCTTCTTCCCGTTCGTCGAACCGGGCTTTGAGCTGGATATCTCCTGCCTGATCTGCGGCGGCGAGACAGGCTGTCCGTCCTGCAACCACAGCGGCTGGCTGGAGCTGTGCCCCTGCGGCATGATCCACCCCGAGGTGCTCAAGGAGGGCGGCATCGACCCCGAAAAATACACCGGCTTCGCGTTCGGTTTAGGTCTGACCAGACTCGCTATGATGAAATACGGCGTTAAAGATATCCGTGACCTGAACTCCGGCTCGCTGAAAGTGATGTCCCAGTTCACGGACGACAAGTAAGGAGGGTGCCATATGTTTTTATCAATGAATTGGATCAAGGATTTCGTCGATCTCTCCGGCCTGGACGAATTAGATTTGATCAATCGGTTCTCGCTCTCCACCGCGGAGGTCGAGAACGACATACAGTTCAAAGGCAGTGACCTCAGCGGTATCGTCGTCGCCGAGATCAAGAGTGTCGAAAATCATCCCGAGTCGAAAAAGCTCCATCTCTTAAAGGTGGATATCGGCGCGGATATACTCGTAGACGTCGTCTGCGGCGCGCCGAACGTCCGCGTCGGCATGAAGACCGCCTTCGCCAAGGTAGGCGCGAGGATCGGCGGGATCGAGATCGCTCCCAGACCGCTTGCCGGTCAGATGAGCTATGGTATGTGCTGCTCCGAGAAGGAGATCGGCATTTCCGACGACCATTCCGGCATCATGGAGATCACCGACGACGTTGAGAACGGCACTGATCTGAAAGAGATCTACGCCATCGACGATATCATCTTTGAGGTGGACAATAAAAGCCTGACCAACCGTCCCGACCTGTGGAGCCACTACGGCATCGCGCGGGAGTTCGCCGCGATCGCCGAAAGACCGCTCAAGGCGCTGGATTTTGCGGATCTGAGTGCTTACGACGGTCTGCCCAAGGTCGATATGAAGATCGAAGACCCGCTGTGCTACCGCTACTCCTGCCTGCAGTTTGAGAATATTTCCAGAAATGTCAGCCCTGTCAATATGCGCATCCGCCTGTTCTACTGCGGCATGCGCGCGATCAACTTCCTCGCCGACATGACCAACTACCTCATGCTCGAGATGGGTCAGCCGATGCACGCCTTCGACTCCCGCAAGGTGGAGAATATCCGTATCAAACGCTTCGATCACGACTTTACCTTCCAAACCCTCGACGGCGTGGAGCGCCGTATCGATCCCGAGACGCTGATGATCTGCAACGGCGACATTCCCGTAGCGATCGCCGGCATCATAGGCGGTCTGGACAGCGAGATCGTCGAGGATACCCATACCCTGACGCTCGAGTCCGCGACCTTTGACGCGGCTTCTATCCGCAAGTCCACCGTCAGGCTCAGCCATCGTACCGACTCCTCCATGCGGTATGAAAAGTCGCTCGATCCCGAGCTGACCGCGGCGGCGATCGCCCGCTTCGTCTACCTGCTGAAGCAGTATGACGGCGGGGTAGAGGTCGTCTCCTCGCTGACCGACGATTACGCTTATCATTATCCGACCGTGCGCCTGAGCTTTGACAAGGCGTATGTCTATAAATACACCGGTATCGAGATCGACAACGATACCATCGTCAGCACCCTGCAGCGCCTCGGCTTTGAAGTCAGCTGCAGGAATGACGAATTCGAGGTGCTGGTACCCTCGTGGCGCGCCACCAAGGACGTCACCATCAAGGCGGACATCATCGAGGAGATCACCCGCATCTACGGCTACGATAATTTCGAGATCCATACCGCGAACGCGCCGCTGTTCCCGACCCGTCCCGAGCCTGTCAAGAAGGACGAGGACAACGTCAAGGATATCCTCGTCAAGCACTTCAATCTCCACGAGCTTCATTCCTACGTCTGGAACTACGCGGACGAGCTGAAAGAACTGGGTATCGCGAACGAGGGCGTCATCAAGCTGATGAACGCCTCCAACCCCAACATCGAGACCATCCGCAGAACGATGATCCCCACCCAGCTTTGTCAGGTCAGGAGCAATCTCGGCTACGCGCCGTCCTTCGGCATTTTCGAGGTCGGCAGAGTCGTGACCGGCATGACCGACGACGATCTCTGTATCGAGGAAAAGCACCTCGGCGTCACCCTGTATCAGAAGGGCGGTCAGCTCCGCGAGCAGTACTTTGAGATGAAAGCCATCATCGAGACGCTGGTCGACGAGCTGAAGCACAAGACCGTCAGCTTTGAGAAGCTCGAGCCGGAATTCGACTTTGAGCATCCGGTGAACCTGAACGCGGTCATCGTCGACGGCAGCGTGATCGGAAAGATCGGCATGATCCATCCGTCCGTGATGAAGAAGCTCGACAAGCGCGCGACCGTCGTATTCGCCGAGATCGATATGGATCGGTTCGCCGCGATCGGTAACGATTCCATTCAGTATGAAGAGCCCTCCAAGTTCCCGGGCATCGAGATCGATCTGAGCTTTTTGACCGCGGTGTTCGCTCCGATCTTAGAGGCGATCAAAAAAGCCGCCTGCGAGCTTATCAAAAAGATCGACGTGATCGATATTTATGAGGACGGAGAGAATTCCTCGATCGCCGTGCGCCTGACCTTCGGCGACAATACCCGCACCCTGACAAGGGAAGAGGTCACCGCCGTCACCGATAAGATCGTCGCCGATCTGGAAGATAAGGGAATCAAGCTGAAGAAATAAGCTATAAAACAACAGTGTCATTGCGAGGAGTCGGCAAAGCCGACGACGCGGCAATCCCCCTGTAATTACTGCCGGCTGCAGGCGGAAGGGGATTCCCACGGTCGCGCTGCTCCCTCGGAATGACACTTGTTTTATGAGCGGTTATGAAATATTGCTTGCATTCTTCTCAACAATAGTGTATAATATAATCGATTAAGTATCTACGGAGGTGTTTGTATGTTAGATAAGACCATGGTATTCTCTCTCGGCGGCAACCGTGACGATGAGATGAAGGACGCGCTGACTACCGTATACAACGCGCTGAAAAAGAAGGGCTATAACCCCATCAATCAGATCGTCGGCTACATCCTCAGCGAGGATCCCACCTACATCACGACATACGGCAACGCGCGTAATATCATCAGTAAGATCGACCGCGACGACCTGCTCGAGGCGATGGTGAAGTCTTATCTGAATATTACCTGATCTGAAGGTACATAAACTTATACGAAGGGATTGATTCCATTGGCTGAAAAGGAATTTTCGACCTATAAGGGCAAGCCTTTGGTTCGTTGCGGCGACGAATTGTATTACGGCAGCATGGCGGACCGGTTTGTTATCAGGATACAGATAAAAACGAAGAAAAAGGTAGGGGATATCGAGATCGCGGATAAGGTAGTGATCCAGCTGCTTTGTACCGACCCCGACTTGAGCCCCCGCAAACAGCTCGTCAAGTCCAGCGAAAAGAGCGGTCTGTATGTCGCCCTCGACATCGCCGACGTCTGGCTGGAAAGAGCGCTGAAGTCATAAGAAAAAGCTGACCGTTCAGGTCAGCTTTTTTTAGGTAGGAATTAGGAATGAGAAATTAGGAATTTTGGGAAACGCTGACGCGTTTTGAATTGAAATAACAACATAAAAAAGTAATGTCCGCGACTCTTTGATAAGCTGCGGACGTTTTTCTTTTCCTGTTTATGTCATTGCGAGGGAGCTTGCGACCGTGGCAATCCCACAAAGAGGAGCAGTACCCTTCTCATAATGACTTTTTTTCGGGTGCGGGCAGCGCCCGCCATTCATTCCTAATACCTAACTCCTAATACCTCATTCATAATTCCTAACTGTCATAGACTTCCGGACACACCTCTTTTATTTTCTCTCTGAGAATCAAAAAGTCGTTGAACGCGCCCTCCATCTGGCTCGGATTTCTCAGCAGCGCCGCCGGATGGAGCATCGGCATCATATAGATCCCCTTCTTTTCGATGATCGTGCCGTGTTCGCGGGTGATGCGCAGGTCGGGCTTGATCAGCTTCATCCCCGCGATCCTGCCCAGCGTGACGATGATCTTCGGTCGGATCAGCCGCGTCTGCTCCCTGAGGTAGCCGATACAGCTCTCCTGTTCGTCCTCCTGCGGGTCGCGGTTCATGGGCGGACGGCACTTGACGATATTGGTGATGTAGATATTTTTGTGACGGTCGAGGTCGACGGCGTACAGCATCTTGTCGAGCAGCTGACCCGCTCTGCCGACGAACGGCTCGCCCTGTATATCCTCCTGCTCTCCGGGACCCTCGCCGATAAACATCACGCGCGCATGCGGATCGCCTACGCCGAAAACGACGTTTTTCCGCTTTTCGCACAGGCGGCAGCCGGTGCAGTTTAGACATTTCGATTCGATTTCCTGCCATGTACTCATTATTTTCTCCTTATTTCCAATAAGTTGTTGAAATCCGTCGCGAATTCATGTATGATTAACGTAAGCATGGACTTTGTGCCATGAACTATATTATGATTGGTGGTAATGATTATGAAAAGTACAATTATGGTTGAGACTTCCGCTCACCATCTTCACGTGACCGCAGAGACCTTCGCGACCCTGTTCGGCGAGGGCAAGACCCTGACCAACAAAAAAGACCTTTCCCAGCCCGGACAGTTCGCCTGCACCGAGAAGGTGACCGTCGTTGGCTCCAAGGGTGAGATCACCATGTCCATCCTCGGCCCCTTCCGTCCCGAGGATCAGGTAGAGATCTCCATGACCGAGACCCGCAAGCTCGGCGTCGTCGGCGTGATCCGTGAGTCCGGCGACCTTGCCGGTACGCCCGGCTGCATCCTGCGCGGCCCCGAGGGCGAGGTCGAGATCGACCACGGCGTGATCGTCGCTCAGCGCCATGTCCATATGACTCCTGAAAGCGCCGCCGAGTACGGCGTTGAGGACAAGCAGATCGTCAAGGTCGCTGTCGGCGACAACGGCAGAAAAGTTATCTTCGACGATGTGATCGTCCGCGTATCTCCCAAGTACTTCCCGGCTGTCCACCTCGATACCGATGAGGCGAAC
>JAFRBD010000048.1 GCA_017405065.1 Ruminococcus sp.
CCGGAGAAGGTTGTCGCTTCATTATACTTCTGACTTGCAATCGTAGCGAGAACCGTTCCGTCGTGATCGACAAAACTAACGGTGTACTGATTCTTGAAGCGATAATACTGAGCGGTATAGGTCGTCTCGTCGTCAAACGCGTGCTGGATATTCTCCGCGTCTGTCGCGTAGATCCGTTTATCGGTACCGTCCTGCCAGCCTTGGAAGAGGTATGCATAAGAAGACTGGTAATAATATGGTCTGGTAGTATTATCGGTAACGCCGGTTGCGGTACCGTAGGGAACACTGTTCAGCTGAACAAGGTTCACATTAGTTATTGAAGTGGTAGCCGGATCCTTACCCTTGAAAACTACGGAAACAGTATCTCTGGAGGTCCATCTGTCATATTCCGCGTTATAGTAATACTCCTCACCCTTGAAGCGGTTACACTCGGAATCGGCAACTTCAGTCTGAACTCTGCTCTCGGAGTTGGTGAAGTCGATCAGATTGACAGAAGCCGAAGCGTTGGGCTTGACGGTACTGGTATTGGTAACCGTACCGGTACCGCTGAAGTCAGCGCCGGAAGCAGTCATATTGAACGTACCGGTACCGCTGATGGTCATATCACCGTTCAATACCATACTGGCATTAGCCATGTCGCCCTTTGTGCTTCTGGGGCTGGCGCCGTTTCCGGTCTCGTCATATCTGGTAGCCGAGAAAGGAAGCGGTCTGCGGTTGATGTTAGGATAGACGCGGTTCTGACCTTCCCAGTCCTCATCGCTGATCAGGAAGACGTCGCTCTGGATATCCACTGTCGCGCCTTCGTCAACGATAACATAGGAATCAGGAAGAAGCTGCAAATCCTGACGAATCGTAAGGTTACTTCCTTCAGCCAGTTCTACGCCGATATTATTGATCGGCATCTGGAATCTTTCGGTGTTGGTTGCACCCAAGTACGGCAGGTTCGCCATGATCGTATCGATAGAAGCGACACCGTGGATCTCACAGATCAGCTTGTCCCGGGCAAAGTCATAGTATTTCAGGATATATCCATCCGCGATATTGAACATCGAGCCCTCGCCGCCGATAAATACCAGCGAGCAGTCATAGGTAGCGCCCGCCGCATCCAGCGCGCCGAAAACGACTTCTTCAGCGCCCGCGTTTAACTTCAGCTTACATTCAACGTTCTGGATATAATACTGGCTGAACGGGAACACACTGCCGGCAATATTAGCGGAAATGCTGCCGCCCGCGAAGTCTTCGATCACGAAAGACTCGTAAACGGTCACACCGTCCATACATTCGATCATACCGCCGCCTGTCGCGAAGCCCCATGCGTACAGGGAGCAGCCCTCGTTAAGCGTGACCTGAGAGCCGGACTCAACGATCAGCTGTCCGTAAGCGCCGGTGACCTCAGCCTGTTTACCACCGCCCGGGGAATACAAATTACCCGCGATCGCAAGGGAAGCGCCTTCGGCGAAAGTGAGTGTCGCGCCCGACTTGACTGTCGCCTTCAAAAACGCGCTGTGGGCGGATTTAGCAGTGACAACATTCGGCTTTAACGTATATACATTATGCTTGTTGCTGTTGGGGATCAACAAAGTAGTACCGGACGGGATCGTTGCGGAACTGCTGATCTCAAAGCTCGTCAGAGGGATGATGATCTCTGAACTGTTGTCGGCAGCATACTGTACCGCATCGCTAAACGAAGTGCGCAAAGCATAGCCGGAAGCAACGCCGCCTACCAAGAAAGAAGTCGTAGCGGTAGAGACGAATTTCGGTTTAACGGTCACATCGCCATAGGGAGTAAACGAGAAATCGGGATCATCGGTGAAAGCCAGATCACTATCGCCTAAGTAGTAGCCCGCAAAGACATAACCGGCTGCCGGCGTCGCGGAGAAGGTGATCGTTTCGGTATTAAACACCTCATTGTTAGAGGTATCGCCGTCAGAAACACTTGCTTCGTCATTGACCTTGACGGAACCGCCCTCAGTACCCTGAACATCGACCTCACACTCTACCTCTTCGGTCAGTGTGATATCACTGAGTACTAATTCGGTTCTGTAGTCTTGACCCTTTACGGTGGTGATAATGATATAAAAATCATCAAGACCGGTGTAATAATGGGAGCCTATCGGAGCGATCTCCCCTGTCCCGTCGGCGTTTTTACTTACAACGACAGTACCGCCGCCGGTGTAAGAATACGCAAACGATATCTGTACAGGATCGAGGACCTGCACATGGACCGTTGTTGTACCGGCGTCGTACGCTTTATTGGTGCCGCACCATTCATAATAGCTGTTGGCGGTGATCAGCACCTCATCGTCGTCAGTCTGCGTCAGCTCTGCCGGATATTCGGCTTCATCGTCGTCAAACGCGACGCCGGACATCAGCACAACGCCTTCGTCGAAATCCAGCTCGATCTCATCTAATGCCGTCTCGGTCTTCTCCGCTCCGACAGCGATGCTGAACATCGATGCTATCAGCGCAAAAACCAACGCAAGTGATATGAGCTGTTTTCTGAATTGCTTTAACATAGGTCTTTCCTCCCCAGTGTTTATATTCTATATAACAACTGAAAATTATATACGATCACGATTTCCGCTTCTTGGCGGAGCTTTTTTGGGATTTCCTGCGATCCCTGTTCAGGTACAGTAAAAACGCAGCGCCGATCACTGCCGCAAGAACCGACCAGATATGAGAGATATGGATCACGCCGAACATATGCTCACTCTCTCTGAACCATTCGACGATAAACCGGAATATACCGTAGGACAGCATATAAATGGGATATACGGTACCGTCAAATCTCTTTTTCGCTACCTTACGGTCGAGAATGATCAGAAGAACCGCATAAAATACCAGCTCTGCCTCACGCGTCGGCCACCGCACCTCGGTGCCGGGAATGATCTGTCCGATACAACAGCCGTTGATCAGGCAGTTGAACCGCGAACAGAACAGCGTGAAGATCAGCGGAAAGCTGAAAACATCGAACACCATCTTCACGTCGCGCTTAAAGATCTTCGCGCCGAGGAAATAGAATACCGGCATCAAAAACACGCCGCCGTAGAGGCTGAGATTCCCGGTTTCACCGGGGCCGATCAAACCCTCAAATACTGCAAAGAGCTTGACGCACACAACGCCGATCGCCGTATGCAATATCGCCATGATCAGCGCCGCGTACCACTTGATCCTGAGGTTTTCTTTAAAATGTGTCAGCCATACAAACGAAACGATCGTCGCGATGACAAGGATGAAATACAGATTGTAATGAGATAAAAATGCGATCAACGACAACCATACCTTTGCTGAATAATATAACAAAAGTCACGCAGCTTGGGTGCAAACAGGGTACTATACACCACTATTACACCATAACATGATAAGAATAACACAAATACTGTCTTATTGCAATACCGGAATACCTAAAATTCTTTGAAAAAAGGCTTCTTTTTGTGACAAATGCTATAAAACCGGCGAAATTGTACAAAAAATTAATTCCGAACAAGAATATATTTATCGAAATGATTAAAAACGCCGAAGCGATACAGGAATCCGGCAAAAAGAAAAAGTCACCCTCCGCGTAAAGCGAAGGATGACAAAAGTTCTATTCTGTTGTGAGTATCGGCAGCTGATTATCCTCAGTCGGAAAGACGATATCCGACGCAGGTTCTCCGACATTGCAGTTCGTGAGACCGGCAAGATACCGCTGTATCTGTGTCGCGTCGGGCAAGGTCAGCGAATCGCCGCCGGTCACCGCGCCTCGTTCTGTGATACTGCCGTCGGAATCTGTTATGATTCCGGCAACAACGCGCTGGACAACCGTCACATCCAGTGAGGATATTTCGCCGTCGCCGTCCGCGTCGCCGCGCAGATAAGTGCGCGCTCCTGCCGACAGACAAACTGCCGACAGGAGTGCGATCAAAATCATAATTCCGATACAATAGCCGAAAAGCCGTTTCATCTTAAATATTCTGGATAACTCTCTTTCCGACGGTCGTCAAATTATCCCCATCCGAAATATCAAGCGACGGAGTGGAGGTTGCAATGACGTCTTCCTTATCGAATTGTGTGATCAGAAGCAATGATCTCTCATATGCTTCTCTTTCAAATCTCATCTTATCCATTGTTACCTCCTAAAGCACTAAAGTAGGTGATAGCCGCCTGGTTGTAGTTGTAGAGGGATGTTACGGTTTGCATCAGGTTATTGCTGCCCTGAGAGAGAGACAGATCGATATACTCGCCGGTGTTGAGGGTGTCGATCATCGTGCCTTTGTAGGTCAGGGTGATGTTCCTCGTGATCTCTGCCGCTGCAAGACCCTTCATCGTGATCTTCAGTCCCTTGCCGTTGCTGATCTTCTCACAGCTGACGTCAAGTTCCTTTTCTTCATTCTTGATGGTTGTAGTCACAGCGGAAACGTCGCCCACTGCATAATCGGCAGGATCATCGATGGTGTAGTAGAGGGTGTAGCCGGTATTGGACTCGAGATACAGCGCTGAACCGTAGAAGGTGATACCGTCGAAACTGTCATAAGATTCCCATGCATCGGCAGCCAGATTTGTTCTATCAACATCGGCGATCGCTAAATCTTCATCGGCAAGACCGTGGGTCGCGAGATCGTTGGTATTGTACTCAAAGTTTTTCTGAGCGTCTGCCGCGTAGATCAGCATGGTGCGGATAAGCTCCTTGAGATCGTCATCATTTGTCGCTTCATACTGAGCATACGCGTAATCGGTACCCCTGTAGGTATCCTGCGTGATAATGTCTCTGCCGGACTTGATGGTAACAGTGATATCGTCGTTGAGCTCCTTGGCAGCCAGCGGAAGCGTAAACTTTGCATATTCCTTACCGTCAACTGTCGCCGTCTCACCGGTCACGGTCTTGCTGTAAGGCTGAGACTCGTCGTACTGATTCGGTCCGATGTACTTATGACCCCATTTGAACATAGCGGTAACATTGTTCACGCTATAGCCGGCGGGGAGATCAACATAGAAGTTGACGTCGATGGAACCGTTCAGGCTCAGAGAGTGCTTGAAGATTTCCTTGCCGGTGAATACCGCATAGTAGGTAGTGTCTTCCGTCACAGCGGGGATCGTATCCAGAACCGTTGTGCCGTCAGTGCTCCAGCCTAAGAATTCATAAGACTTGCCGTTCGCGCTCGCCTTAGCCGGAGTCGCGCCGTCATAGGTGGGAGTAACACCTGCGGCTGCGAAATCGGTTTCCAGAACCGTATCGCCGTTCTTCCATGTAATGGTATAGTCGTCAGCCTTACGATAGGTCGCGGTGTAGTTCACCGTATTATCATTGGCGATCACAGCTCTCGGATCCACCTCTTCGGGGAAATCGGCATAGAGCTGACCGTCCAAGCTGCTTGTCCAACCGACAAACACATAACTTCCGGTAGCATCAGTATAGTCAGCCGGAACAGTCGTATATTCCACCTTTGCGTTATATGCCTGACCGGTCTTTCTATAAAGCTGGGTAGTCCCGTCGCGATCATAGACATAAACAGCATATCGGTTCCTGTAGCTTAAGTAATCCGCTGTGAAGGTCGTGAGATCATCAAAGGCATACCGGATGTTATCAGCATCCGAGCCATATACTTTATTGTTTACGCTGTCCTTCCATCCCTGGAACAGATAAACTCTGGTACCGTCATAATAATACGACTTGGTAAACGAATCGGTAACGCCGGTAGCCGTACCGTACGGAACAGCCTCCAGCTTCTTGAGCTGCGTATCTTCGATGGAAGCGTCAGCCGGATCCTTACCCATAAAGGTAACGGTCACTTCATTTCTGGAAGTCCATCTGTCAAATTCTTCGTTGTAAGAATACGCCTCGCCCTTAAAGCGGTTGCATTCGGAGTCTGTATTCTCAGTCTGTACCTTATCTTCCGTTTTATAATTGACCAGCTTGACCTCTGCTGCAGTGGAAGACGGTACGGTGCTGGTATTGGTGATATCACCGGTACCGGTGAAGTCGGCGCCGGAAGCCGTCATATTGAACGTGCCTTCACCGGTGATGTTCATGGAACCGTTCATTTCCATACTGGCGTTCGCCATATCGCCGTCTTTGCTGCGGGGGCTGGCGCCGTTGCCGGTCTCGTCATACCTTGTCGCCGAGAAAGGAAGCGGTTTACAGTTATCGTCAGGATAAACGCGGTTCTGACCTTCCCAGTCAGCGTCGCTGATCAGGAAAACGTCGCTTTGGATATCGACTGTCGTACCCTCGCTGGTCACAACGTAGGAATCAGGCAGGAGTAAGAGATCCTGTTTGATAGTCAGGTTACCCTCCGCCAGCTCGACGCCGATGTTGTTGATCGGCATCTGGAACATACTGGTATCGGTTTCACCCATGATCGGCAGGGTGGCATTGATATTGTCAAGAGAAGCTTCGCCGTAGATCTCACAGACGAGCTTATCATTGTCATAGTCATAATACTTCAGAATGTAGCCGTCCGAAACATTGAACATCGCACCGTCGCCGCCGATAAAGACCCAAGAGGTATCATAGACGCCGCCGCCGGCGTCTAATGCGC
>JAFRBD010000049.1 GCA_017405065.1 Ruminococcus sp.
GATCGTCCATCAAGCCTTCGGGAATGATCGTACGGATGACCTCACGGATCAGATCCTCACGGATAGTTTCAATAGGAGTTTCGGCGTCATGCTGCGTCGACATAACGACGGTATCCACACGCTTCGCCCTGTCGCAGTCATAGTCGACGGTGACCTGCGTCTTTCCGTCGGGGCGCAGAGAAGGCAGAGTGCCGTTCTTGCGTACTTCAGTCAAACGATACGCCATCTTCTGCGCCAGAGAGATCGCCAGCGGCATCAGCTCGGGCGTCTCGTCGCACGCGTAGCCGAACATCATGCCCTGATCGCCCGCGCCGAGCTGATTATCGGCGTGTTCCTCGCCGTCCTTAAGCTCATAGGAAGCATTGACGCCCATCGCGATATCGGGGCTTTGGGTATCCAGAAATACATTGACCTCGCAGGTGTTGCCGTCAAAGGTCGCCGCCTCGCTGTCGTAGCCGATGTCGCAGACAGCCTTGCGGATGACCGCCTCATAATCCACCTTCGCGGTCGTGGAGATCTCTCCCATGACGTTGACTCTGCCCGTAGTCGCGGTGGTCTCACAGGCGACATGCGCGTTCTTGTCCTGAGACAGGATCGCGTCGAGGATCGCGTCGGATACGCGGTCGCACAATTTATCGGGATGACCCTCGGTAACGGATTCGGATGTAAAGAAATAGCTCATAATAATACCTCATTCCCAATCTTTTCAAATCATATCAAGCGGTACGCTCAGAACAGGCTTTGCATATTTGCATATATGAAGCACTCATACAGTTGAGATTGTCACGAGATGAATTCCTCTCAATGACAATTCAAAATAAAAGAACTCCGCGCGGCGTACCGTGCGGAGCAAAAACTCATCTCTCGGTAATACCGCAGGATTTAGCACCTTACATATGCAGGTTGCCGGACTTCACAGGGCCTGTCCCTCCGTCGCTCTTGATAAGTGTATCAGTTATTTAGTAAAGGGAGGAGCAAGCCCCTCCCTCACTTCTTTTCAGATTATAAACCTTTCGACATAAAATGTCAATATCCTATACAGGATCCTTTCAAGCGATCTCCTCTAAGGAACAGCCGCAGTCGATGCTGTGCTTGACTCTGTCCTGTACCTCGGCGCGCTTGGCGTTATTGAAACGGTCTACGGTGCCGACGAGATAGCCGGTGATGCGGCGGATGCGCTCAAAGGGTACATTGTCGTAGGTATAGCTCATATCAACATAGTCGCCGTCAACGGTAAATGTCACGGTCTTGATCAGCTTATCGGGATTCTGTTCCTTGATCTGAGATACGTACGCATTGATTTCTGCTTTTGTCAGGCTGCCGCCGTTTACTGTTACTGTCATGTCAATCTCCTCATTTCCTAAAGTTTTATTGGATTCAATACCAAATAAGCGGTTAAAACACACTTTATCTTGATTGCAGTTCAAATAATAGCACAACATATAGTGGTTTGCAAGTAACAAAACTATATTTTTCAGTTACAAGTTTTTAACTTATTTTGTATCTCCCGTCATCAGGGGCGCTATATATAGTATTATACAGCATCATTGTATAATTATATTGCGAATCGGGAAAAATAAAATATAAATATTTATTCAGAAAATAGGGAGGTTAATGAATATGGTCGGATTTCTGATCGGCTTGGTCGTCGGAGGTATCTTCGGCGTGATCGTGATGGCGCTGATGAACATTGCACGAGACGCGGATGATCATGCAGAAAAGCAGCATAATTTATGGCATGATAAATCATTATAACTGATAGGCGTTCTCCGGAACAGACAGGGAGCAGCCGAACGACTGCTTCCTACCAATCTATCAATCAAGTCACTTTTAAAGCATCATCAATGATTCGCACGAAAACAAGACGCCCACTTCTTGTGAGCGCCTTGTCGGTTGTCTGATGATATATCGACGCGAACAGTCGACTTTTTAATAACGAGAATAATACTCTGTCTCGTAAAAGCCGTATGAGATGAATACTCCTCCCATAAAGGCTGCAAATAGATATTGCAGCAATGTAGCGGTCCAAGTAAACTTACTTGGGACAGCGCCTTCAAAGAACGAGACCGTAAAGCAGAAACAGAGGATAAGCAGCCCTGAAGTCACGAAGAATAACACGGGGCTTTTCTTCAGCAGGAAAACCAGTTGAAGAACAAGGCAAACGATCGTGAAAATGATCGGCAGCTTAAGATAGAAAAAGATATTCTCAAAGGTTTTCTCAAAAGCCTGTGATATCAGCCATTTCTCCATCCTGTTATTTCCTAACGCCGATGTATACTGCGACAGCTCGTAATGCCACGAGTAAAGACACGGCACCATGCTTAACGCCTCTAAGACCACCATGATGATCGCCGTTACCTTTGGCTTGGACCAGAGCATCTCAGGTAATTGCGGAGGTAATCTAAGGGGGCTGTTAAAGGGGATTTTCCGAATTTTGCGGATCAAAAAGACAATCAGAAGGACGATCCCGAAGAACACTGCGTACCCGATTACAAAAAGCACCAGGAACGGTATGATCGTAGGAATCATACTAAACACAACTACGATCCCGATGGCAACAAACAGCAAGATCGACATAACATTAAGCGAATGAGAGCCGTTTTGTACAGAATAGAGGATCATCGCCAACACGATAAAGTACAGATATCCCCAAAACGGAGAAATCGTATCGGGAAAGGAGACTGAGAATAGGATCAGAAACAATCCTATATATAACAAAAGCGCTCCGAGCAATAAACTCGGGATGAGTTTTTTATTCTCTGATTGATACATTGGCATGTGCAATTTCCTCCTAAAATGCAATAGACAATTCGGCGTCTCAAAGGCTCCTTTGAGATAAAGGAGCCTTTCTTCCCTTGATGAGATAGTTACAAGCTGCTCTGAAAAGAATTATTCTTTCGGTTCGGTCACCATTTCCTTGACAGAAGCTGCCAGCGACGCTACCTTGGACATATCCGACGGAATGATCAGCTTGGTCGCCTTGCCGTCGGCAACCTTCGCGAGCGCTTCCAGAGATTTCAGCTCGATGACCTTCTCGCTGGGGTTCGCTTCACTCAGCATACGCAGCGCGTCGGCGTTCGCCTTCTGAACGGTCAGGATCGCCTGTGCTTCACCTTCCGCCTCGCGGATCTTGCTTTCCTTGATCGCATCGGCTTTCAGGATCGCACTTTCCTTCATACCTTCGGCGACAAGGATCTGGGATCTCTTCTCACCCTCTGCGTCGAGAATACGGGCGCGGCGCTCGCGCTCCGCCTTCATCTGCTTTTCCATGGCGTCCTGGATCTCGCGCGGCGGCAGGATGTTCTTCAGCTCGACGCGGATCACACGGATGCCCCATGCGTCGGTGGCTTCATCGAGGATGATGCGGATCTTGTCATTGATGGTGTCGCGGGAGGTCAGGGTGGAGTCGAGCTCGAGATCGCCGATGATATTTCGAAGGGTGGTGGCGGTCAGGTTCTCGATCGCGCTCAGCGGACGCTCTACGCCGTAGGTGTACAGCTTGGGGTCGGTGATCTCAAAGTAAACGACGGTGTCGATCTGCATCGTGACGTTATCACGGGTGATAACCGGCTGCGGCGGGAAGTCCACGACCTGTTCCTTTAACGATACTTTCTTGGAGATACGGTCGATAAAGGGCACCTTGAGGTGCAGACCGGTTCCCCATGTCTGATAATACGCGCCGAGACGCTCGATGACAAAGGCGTGCGCCTGCGGAACGATCTTGATATTGCGCGCGATGATAATGACGATCAGCAGCGCGATGACTGCAATAATAATTAATGATACGATTGACATAATGATTTCCTTTCTATTGCCTTATCGGCATTGAATAGTAATATGTTTTGAATAAATGATCGATTCATTCAATCATTCTTTCCGTACGATCAATTTAACGCCTTCGATGGTTTTTACCGTAACAGACGTATCCTTGGGAATCTTCTCGTCGTTCATGCTGCGCGCCGTCCATTTCTGACCGTCGACCATAACCAATCCCTGTGCCTTTTCATTGTCGATTTCTTCCAGCACAAGGGCAGTCTTGCCGATAAAGCGGTCGGCATTGGTCGGTTCGGAGCCGCGGCTCTTCAGCTTTTTGACCAAAGGTCGTGTGATAGTCAAGGCAAGAGCAGATACGCCTACAAATACCGCGATCTGGATCATGATGTTATCCGTGAACAACGAGGTCACGCACGCGGCGATCCCGCCGATCGTGAACCATATCGATACCAGCTGTACCGTGATCGCTTCCAGCAGTGCCGTCGCTACGGCGAGTACCAGCCATACAATTGTCATAGTATTCATGGGTTACCTCCTGAAAAAGAATCCGCCCGGGGGTCTCATAAAAAGATGAGGGCGCGGCATCGGTCTGAAAAACAGAAACGGAGCCGGAAAATGCCTCGGATGCATCATTCTGAATACGCTAAATATCATGATCTTTAAATAACGCCTCCTTATTTTCTGCAGGCTCGACGGGCATATTCTGTCTGTCGGCTCTGCGAGCGACGAAAAATGAAATGACCAACAGGACGAACAGCGGGATGAAAATGAGCATCATCAGGTTGTTGCCGGTAAATATCGCGATCAGCATCAGGACGAATGTCAAAATGCACAGGATCGCGCTGATCGTGGTATTCGTCGATTTCTTCTGGGATCCGTAAACGTCTTTGTATTGGTTAGCCTGAGCCGCTACGGGGCGGTTCTTCATAAAATCGGTTTGATTGTTTTCCATAGTTGATTCCTCGATTGATGATCGTGTCATTTCCGAAGGGTCGCAGTCCCTCTCAATGACACACTGAATTCTTACTTATCCTCGACGTCGCCGAGGTCGATAATGGTACTTCCGTTTCCGCTGACCTTGGGCAGCTCGCCGTCCCACTTCTCGATCTTCTTATATTCAAGCACCTCGTCGGTCAGCGACTTTGCGATCGTATCGTTCGCCTCAGCCTCGCCGTCGGCACGAACCTTAACCGCTTCTGCTTCAGCCTCCGCATTGGTCACAACGGTTTTCTTGTCTGTCTCCGCCTTCAGAAGCTGCTGCTGGGCGACCTGTTTCTCTTCGATCGCGGTGATGAACGCTTCGGAAAAGTCAAAATCGATGATATTGACGTCGGTGACATACAGACCGATGGAGTTGAGCTTCTCATTCAGACCGGTGACCAGTCCGTCCGAAATCAGCGCACGGTTGGTAACGGTCTCTTCCGCCGTATAGGTAGCGGTGATCGCCTTGAGCACTTCATTGACGGCAGGGGTGACAAGCACATCCTCATAATTTGCTCCGATGTTTTTATAAATACTGTAGGATTTAGAGGTGTCGACGCGGTAGTTGATGGCGAGTTTCGTATCGACGCTCTGCAGATCCTTCGAAAACGCTTCGGTCTGGACCTCCAGCTTCTGGATACGGTTGTCGATCTTCACCACGTTCTGCACAAAGGGGATCTTCATATGGATGCCCTCCTGCAAAACGCCCTCGTTGACCTTGCCTAAGGTGACGACGACGCCGGTGTGACCCGCGTCGACCACGACAAAGGCGTTGATCGCGACGATGACGACCAGAACAGCGATCACGCCGAGAATGATATATTTCTTCCATTTCGGTTTCTTTTCTTTTAATTCCGTCACATTTTCCATAATGTACTCCTTTATTGAAAACAAATGCAGGTTTGGAACATACTGTCCGCTTGTCGCTTACAGCAAGATGCGGCATAACCGTAAGCCATGATGCGTAAAGCGGTTTTGATCTTCTCTCTGTCGGGTTCGGGGATATCCGAGAGCGATCGTGCCGCCGTATCGGCGACCTCCCCTATCCTGTCCAGCGGCAATCGGGCTTCTTCCAGCGTATCTGCCATCTCACAAAAGACGTCGTACAGACGTTCCTCGGTGATGATGTCGTCGCTGACGTCGTCCGTATCGCCGTTGATATAAGTCAGCAGCCCTCCGATACGGTCGATCGCCATACATTCTCTGAGTTCGGATATCAGCAGGATGCGCGCCAGATGCCGCTCGCTGTATTTTTTCGCTTCGGGATGCGGTACATAACCGCGCTTGATCCAATTCTGGATCGTCGTCGGCTCCAGATCACTCAGCTTACAGATCTGACCGAGCGTCAGACCGTCAGCCGCCCGTATCAGCGGAAGGTAATCGGCGATCCTGCCGCGCCTCTTTTCATCTGATTTTTCTTCAGTCATGATCCGCCTCCTTTTACAAGTTTACATGATTATATCACAGGTTCACGTGACTGTCAATACCTTTCACGCGATTATTTTATGAATTTTTTGTAAAAAAAGCCCGCCGTCAGGCGAGCTTCGAAATCAATCTGTTGTTATCTCTATCAAATACTATTCAAAAACCTTTTCGGTGATCACCGAACCGTCGTCGTTGCAATAGACGACCTTTACCCTCGGGTTTTCGGTATCGACATACTGACGCAGCTCCTCGGCAACCCCTGTAAAAACCTCCGCACTATCGGACAATGCGCTGTCGATTTTTTCTTTCATCACAGCGACATTCTCTTCACTGTAATGCTCGACGTAGGTATACTCATACACTAATGTATTATCTTCCGCATAAACCTCCGTCTTAACGACCGATTCACCGCCTTCGGTAGACTCTTTGATGCGCTGCTGTATCCCGGGGTCGTTCAGATAATCATCAATGGACACGAACCGCTTCGCGGAAGCGGTGGGAGCGACAGTAGCCGCCGCAGAATCCGCGCTGTCTTTCGTCGCACTGTTCTCACTGTTCTTTTCACCGCAAGCTGCAAGGGATACGCAGAATAATAATGCCAATAATAAACAAATCAACTTTTTCATATTGTTATACTCCTTAGGTTATTATTGATAATCAAAGCCGCTGGGCTCGCAGATCGGCTTGTCGAGGATCTCGGGATTCTCGCATATGTACTGCACGAGCTTCAGGCTGCGGGCAAAATAGAAGCCGTCGCCGATACGCTCGTCAAGCGTCGCGCCTATATCGCAGACCTTGCGGATCTGCTTGCTGCCGTCGGGCATCAGGCATTCCTCGTCGTGAATCGTGCCGATCGTGATCATCAAACTATTGGTGCCGTAGTTGTTCAGATGATGATACACAGCAGGACACTTGATAGAGCCGAGGTTGGACAGAAAGATCGAGGAATAATGCGGATCGCCGTCAGAAAATGCTTTCGGGGTCTTGCCCCAGTAATCCAGCCAGCGCGCGACCTTGCAGATCAGCATCACGATCGGTCTGGGCAGAGCGCCGACCTTATCGAGCGTATCATCGATCCCGCCCTTTTTGTTCGCGTCTCTGCGTACCTTTCTGACTTTATCGACGACCAGCCTGCTGACGTTGTCGACGGTGTCGGTAGCCTTGGGCACAAAAAACAGCAGCGCCTCTTCCGCGTGATCGTCAAACGCCAGCTTCGCCGCGAAAGCGCAGCTGATCTCATAGCGCTCGTAGGTGCGTCCCGCCTGAACAAAGCGGTTCATCAGCGGGCGCTCGTTCACCATCTTGGCGCAGGCGGCGATCACACAGTGGAAAAAGGTCGTTTTCAGTTCCGGATGCTCAAGGTTCTTTTTATCGACGAACTCCAGCATTTTCGTTACATCGATCGTATCGTGCAGATACACCTCGCAGTCTGTGCGCTTGGGCCACAGGCAGGTCATGATCGTCTGCAGTCCGGGAACCTTGACGCGTCTGCCGTCCCAGCGATCGCCCCACTTGCGTTTATATCCGTTGATTACTTTTGCCATAGTATCATCCTCTCTATCAATATCGGTTAAGTTCCTTTGAAACCCTCAGTCGCCTGCGGCGACAGCTCCTTTAGAAAAGGGAGCCAAAAAAATTATATTTCATAAACCTTTCCGAATTCCATCGCTTGGGTCGGGACGCCTTCTTTCGATGTGCGATACGCAAAAAGATCGGTATCGATCCGCGAGGACATCGGCGGGAAAGAATCGTCATAATGGTCAAGAAAGATGCTCTTAGGTTGTAACTTGTTAATGATCGGCTGCACGGAACGGGCGGGATCCCCCGTCCCCTGAAACGGCAGGATCAGCACATCCGCCGCCGTCGGATAGAGCGTATCGATATCCAGCCCCATGCTGCCCATCAGCTGGATCCTCTTCCCTTCGGCTTCGATCTCATAAAACAGCGTCTCTCCGTTCTCTTCAAAACGGCGGTTCAGCTTTATCAGCTCATAAAGGCGCTTCGGATGCAGGAGCGTTTCCTTTTTGAACACGGTCTTCATCACAACGCCCGCGTCAAAGCGGCAGTGCCGTCCCTGATAGACGCGGATGTTGAAACCGCCGAGCCTAAAGCTGACGCCGGGAGCGATCAGCTTCAGCTTCTCTTTCGGAAAGTCGTGTTCGATCAGCGTCATGCAGGGCGTTTTGGTTGCGTACACCTTCACGTCAGCGTCCTTGTACAGCCGCGGGATATCCAGAATGTGGTCAAAGTGCCCGTGCGTCGCCAGCACCGCGTCCGCCGTGCGGAATCCGATCGCGCGCAGCCTGCGGCGGCAAAGAGATTCGTTCAGCGGGATCCCTAAAAAAGGATCGAATGCCAATCGATAGCCGTCCGATTCAAGCATGACCGCAGCCGTGCCGTACCATCTCAGCTTCATGCGTTCTCCTCCCCGGCGTTCGCCTCATCCTCCAGCTTGCGGTAGGCGACCTTGCCGACCAGCGTCTTGGGCAGCTCGTCGCGGAAGATGATCTCCTTCGGCAGCGCGTAAGCAGCTACGTTGAGCTTCAAGACGTCCAAGATCTTCTCTTTGATTCTATCGGTCGGCTCCACGCCGTCGTGCAGTACGACGTAGGCGCGCACCCTCTGCATCCGCCGGGGATCCTTCACGCCGATCACACAGCTGTACGCCACCTCGTCTACGCTGTCGATCAGGTTCTCAATGGGGCCGGGATAGACGTTGTATCCGTTGGTGATGATCATGCGCTTGATACGCTGTTTGAAATAGACATATCCGTCCTCGTCCATCGAGCCGAGGTCTCCGGTGTAGAGCCAGATATTGCCGTCGGCTAATTTTCGGAGCGTATTCGCTGTCTCTTCGGGATTTTTCAGATAACGCGTCATCACCGAGGGACCGCGCAGGATGATCTCTCCCTCCTCGCCGAAGGGCAGGACGTCGTCGGTACCGGGTCTGACGATCTGGTAATAGGTGTCGGGATACGGAAGACCGATACTGTTCTCACGATACTCGTTCTTCGGCGTCAGACAGCTGGCGGTCACACATTCCGTCAGACCGTAGCCCTCGCGCACCTGTATATCCGCGTGATGCTCTTTAAGAAACCTGTCGATCTTCTTTTTCAGCTCCACGGACAGCGAATCGCCGCCGCAGAACATCCCGAGCAGATAGGACAGATCCTTCCCCTCAAGCTCCGGCAAATGCAGGAGCGCTTCGAAAATGGTCGGAACGCCCGCGATAAAGTTGGGGCGCTTCTGAACCAGCGCCTTGGCGTAGGTGTGTTTGTTGAATGTCGGCATCAGCATACAGCACGCGCCGTAGATCAGCCCGACGTGGATATTGATGCCCAGACCGAAGCCGTGGAACATCGGCATACAGCTGAGTACCCGCAGGCCGCGGGTGATCTTGATATCCATTGCAGTTTTCGACTGAATGGCGCAGGCGTTGAAGTTCAGATCGGTCAGGCAGATGCCCTTGGGCTGACCCGAGGTGCCGCCGCTGTAGAGTATCGCCGCCGTACGATCCTGTTCATAGCCGACGACGGGAGCGCTGTCGACCTTGGCGGCGCCCCTGAGAAATCTCCGATACAAAAGACTGTTTTCGGTATTGGGATATTTCAGATAGCTTTTTCCCTTTTTGAGCAGATAGACAGCCCCCAAAGCCGGAGGCAGCTCGTCCTGCATGCGGCAAATGATCGCCGTCACCGCGTGATCGGCGCCCTTGATCGCTTTCGATACGTTTTCGAAGAACAGATCCACCGTCACAATGGCTTTGCTCTCACTGATGTTCAGATAATAGGTGATCTCCTTCTCAGCAGACTGGGGATGCACCATATTACAAATTGCTCCGATACGGTTCAGCGCGTAGAAGCACTCCGGCGTCTGCGGGATATTCGGCAGACAAAGGGTAACGGCGTCGCCCTTTCCGACCCCTATGGCGGTAAACGCCTTGGCGCAGCGCTCGATACGCTTCATCAATGCTGAATATCGGATGTTCTTGCCGTAAAACTCTAACGCAGGGTCATCCGGAAATGTTTTCGCCGTCTGCTCGACCATCTGATACATGGTAAGTTCGGGATAATCGAGCATATACTTTTCACCCATAATATTCGCCTCGTCTGTATAACTATGCACATACAGTCATATTTTAATAGAAAACAAAGCTCTTGTCAATTTATTTATGCGATACGCAAACAGTTACTTGTAATTTAAATATTCTTCATGTATTTTTTTCAAAAGGATCGTTTCCGTCTTTTCCGTCGAATCGATCATATTCCATATGGATCATATCCGCATCTGCTCCATCGACGAGATATCCGTCGGCGCGACCCGTTACCTCGAACTGTACAAGATCGGTCGATCGTTAAGAAAGCGCTTCCGTTTATGAAATCTCCGGTGCGGCAGCTTCAGTCGCCGACGTTTTTTCCCCTTCTCCGGATCCTTTCAAATGAGCGTGAGCAGCCCTGAATGTTCTTTCACTTGACCACCGCAAACAGTAATCATAAAACCAACTGAAAAAATATAAATCATCATCGTTTGATCAGGTTCGAAAACGGCTTGGTTAAGCGATTTTTTTGAAAAAAGGAACGATCCGTCCCCTATTATAGACGCAGGATCCGATATGGATGAAAAATTGTAATTTTTTTGTAACAAATTGCTTGACATGTTGATAATTTATAGTGTATATTTAATGTGTTATGGAGCGTTTTGCGGAGATAATTTATAAGGATTGAACAATCTCCGTAGAACGTGATGCTCCATGTGTGTCAGAAAAGAAATAATGCAAGAACCCCAAATCAAAAAGGAGTGATTCTCGACATGAACTTGTTCAGGAAAGCCACCGGTCTTCTCCTTGTGCTGTGCATGATCCTTTCGGTTCTCGCGGTGGGTATCGTACCCGGCGCGGCGACCGTTGAGACCTATGCGCAGGAGACGGTGCAGGGCAGTAATATCCTGCACTGCTTTGACTGGTCGTACAACAATATCAAAGCCGCTTTGCCCGATATCGCGGCGGCAGGCTACACCGCTGTACAGACCTCACCGGTACAGCCCCCGAAGGACTATAATCCCTCGTGGACCAATTCGAACGACTGGTGGAAGTTCTATCAGCCGCTTGATCTTGCTATCTCGGACGGCAACACATGGCTCGGCACCAAGGAGCAGTTGACCTCTCTGTGTACCGAGGCAGAGACCTACGGTATCAAGGTCATCGTCGACGTCGTCGCGAACCATCTGGCGAACGACGGTACCTCATCGGGTCTGTACTCTCATTTGAACTCCGGCGTAGCTTCGGATATGAAGAATTCCGATTATTTCCTTGATACCTCTGAATGGATCAACGACGACAGCCGTTACAACATCACGCAGCATCATCAGGGCATGCCTGAACTGAAAACACAGAACACCTATGTCCAGACAAAGGTGCTGAATCTGCTGAAGGATTGTATCAACTGCGGCGTAGACGGCTTCCGTTTTGACGCGGCGAAGCACATCGAGCTTCCGGGTGAAAGCGACTCCCAGCACGGTACGTTCGGCGGCAATTTCTGGCCGACCGTCATCAACGGCTCTACGGAATACGCGGAGTCGAAAGGCAAGCCCGTACCCTTCTACTACGGCGAGATCCTCGGCGGCGCCGGAACGGATATCTCCAACTACACGCAGTATATGGCGATCACCGATAACGAGACCGGCAACAGCGCGCGAAGCAGCGCCGACTGGCAAAGCGCGTCCGGCTTAGCCAACGCTTCCTATCAGAAGGGAGCCGGTGCGTCAAAGAGCGTTTTGTGGGCTGAGTCGCATGATACCTATGAGCATAACGAATCAACCGGCGTTTCCTCCGAAGTGCTGAACAGAACGTGGGCGATCGTCGGCGCGAGAGCCGAATCCACCGGTCTGTTCTTTGCGCGTCCTGCTTCAACCTTGGGCTCTGCGAGCACGGATACCAACTGGAAATCGACAGCGGTCACCGAGGTCAATAAGTTCAAGAATCACTTTGTCGGCACCTCCGAGTATCTGTCCTCCTCCGGCAGTACCGCTTATATCGTTCGCGGCTCCAAGGGCGTCGTGATCTCGAAGCTGGACGGCGGCGGCTCTGTAGAACTGTCCGTACAGATGAACAGCGGTACTTATACCGATCAGGTTTCCGGCAACACCTTTACCGTATCGAACGGCACGATCTCCGGTACGGTCGGCAGCACCGGCGTCGCGGTCGTCTATGATCCTACAGACGACGCGCTGAATTATATCACTGCTGATACGCTGTATTTCAAGCCCTCTTCCGGCGAGTGGAGCCAGGGCAACGAACGTTACGCGATGTACGTCTTTAACACCGCGACCGATACCAACGCCTGGGTCAGCATGAGTTCTGCCGGAGATGGCTATTATTCCGCAGCGGTTCCCTCCGGCAACTGGACGAACGTAATCTTCTGCCGCATGAACGGCTCCAACGACACAAACAACTGGGACAATAAATGGAATCAGACCGACAATCTCTTCCCGGCTGACGGTACAGACTGTTATCTGTTAGCCTCCGGAACATGGACCGTGTACGGAGCGCCGTGCGCGCATACCTACGGACAGCCCGCATGGTCATGGGCGAATGATTACTCCTCCGCCACGGCGACGTTCACCTGCTCACAGTGCGGCGACGTGCAGACCGAGACCGACAGCAGTCCGTCGCTCAACGCCGAAGAAACCGCTTATACCGCTACCGTGACCTTTAACGGTACCGTTTATACCAACAAGCTGAATATCGGCGGCTCCGGCGACGATGACAGCACCTATACCATTTACGCGATCGATAACGCCAACTGGAACACCGATCCCATGAAGATCTATTGGTGGGGCAGCAACGGCGAAAATCCGGAGTGGGCTTCGCCCGTAGCGATGACCTCCTTCTCGGGGACGAAGGTCTACACCTTTGACATCCCGACAGATGTGGTCGGTATCATCTTCAGAGACAGCACCGGCGCGAAACAGACTGATAATATCGAGTCCGGCTTTGCGGACGGCGCGGTCTGGTCGATCACCGGGTATACCAATAATTATTCCGTCTCGAAAATGCCCGATTACTACCTTGTCGGCAGTATGAACAGCTGGACGGAGAATGATGATTACAAATTCGCGATTTCCGCTAATAGTGACGGTAAGGTCGAGTATAAGCTGTCCGGCGTTGATCTCCCCGCCAATGCCGAGATCAAGGTCAAGGGCAACGATAACAGCTGGTATCCCGGCGGCGATAATAAAACTGTCGATACAGCCGATACCTACGACGTTTACTTCCGTCCGAACGGCGACGGCAACAGCGATTGGTTCAACGGGAACGAAAACACGAGATACTTCTATCTCGCTGAAGCGCCCGAGCCTCCCGCGCCGTGTAATATCACCTGGGTCGACGGCGACGGCAACGAGCTCTATACAGAGACCGTGACCGCCGGTACGATCCCGGAATATGACGGCGAGACCCCGACCAAGGCGTCAACCGCCCAGTATTCCTATACCTTCAGCGGCTGGTCTGACGGCACGAACACCTACGGAGTCAGCGATCCGCTTCCCGCCGTTACAGCGGATACGACCTTTACCGCGCAGTTCACAGAGGTTACAAGAACCTATACCGTCACATGGAAGAACTATGACGGCACGACGCTCGAGACTGACAATAACGTTGCCTACGGCACTCATCCGTCTTACGACAGCTCCACTCCGATCAAGCCTGACGACGCCAACGGCAGCTACAGGTTCCTCGGCTGGACTCCTCTGATCACGAACGACACGGTGATCACAGGCGATACGACCTTCACCGCCAAATTCGGTTCCGGCGATACCTACACCATCACCTGGCTCGACGGCGACGGCAATACGCTCGCTGAAGATACCGTCGCTCCCGGTGAAAGACCCGTATATTCCGGTGCGACGCCCACGAAACAGGCTGACGCTCAATACACCTATACCTATAACGGCACATGGTCTCCCGAGCTTGTATTCGCTTATGATGACGCGACCTATACGGCTCAGTTTGATTCAACCGTCAACGAGTATACCATCACATGGGTCGACGGCAACGGCGACACGCTTGATACCGATACCGTCGCCTACGGCGAGACGCCGGAATATTCCGGCGCGACCCCGACCAAGGCTTCTACCCTGACGAAGTCTTATACGTTCAGCGGATGGTCACCCGCTGTCGTTTCGGTGACCGGCAACGCGACCTACACCGCGCAGTTTACCGAATCCGACGTCGATACCCTTGATATCTCCGCCATCAACTTTATCGGCTGGGATAACGTCTATGTTTACTACTGGCTGGGCGGCAGCAACAACACATGGCCTGGCACGGAGATGACGGCGGACGCGAACGGACTCGTCTACACCGCCTCTATCCCCGTATCCGCCGAGGGTATCATCTTTACCGATGGCGCTCAATCTAATACGAAGCAGACCAATGATATCACCACCGGCATCGAGGACGGCGCGCGCTGGGCGATTTGGAATGATGACAACAGTGTCGCCTGCAATTCCGTGCCTACCTACTATCTGGTTGGCACCATGACCGAAACGGCTTGGTCGACTGACGACGCGCCGACCTTCGCTCCGATCAGGAACGACAACGGACTGGAAGAGTATAAGGTTACTGCGACGCTGAGCGCAAACGACGCGTTTAAGGCATACGGCAGTAATGATACATGGTATCCGAGCGGCGAAAACACAAATTACGTTGTCACTTCCGCAGGTACCTACAATATCTACTTCCGCCCGAACGGCGACGGTCATCCCGATTGGCATGAAAGCGTGCTTTACGCGGCGAATGTCACGACTTATACCATCACATGGAATATTGACGGTGTAACCACAACAGAAGATTACGAATACGGTGCAACTCCGACTCACGCCGACCCGACAAAGGAAGCTGACGCACAATACACCTACACCTTTACCGGATGGTCGCCCGCGATCACATCCGTCACCGGCAACGCGACCTACACCGCGCTGTTCGACTCCACCGTCAACGAGTACACCATCACATGGCTGAACGACGACGATTCCGTCATCGATACCACTACTGTCGCTTACGGCACCGTCCCGACCCATGCCGATCCGACAAAGGCGGCGACCGCGCAGTATACCTATACGTTCAACGGATGGGATACCGAACCGGCAGCTGTTACCGGCGCGGCAACGTATAAAGCGACCTATACCTCCACCGTCAACGAGTACACGATCACGTGGCTGAACGACGACGATTCTGTCATCGACACCACTACTGTCGCTTACGGCACCGTCCCGACTCACGCCGATCCGACAAAGGCGGCGACCGCGCAGTATACCTATACGTTCAACGGATGGGATACCGAACCGGTAGCTGTTACCGGCGCGGCGACGTATAAAGCGACTTACACCTCCACCGTCAACGAGTACACCATCACATGGCTGGACGGCAACAACGACACGCTGAAGACCGAACAGGTCGCCTACGGCGAGACGCCCGCTTACACCGGTGCTACCCCGACCAAGACCGCGACCGCAGAATACACCTACACCTTCAATAACACTTGGTCGCCCGCAATTGTACCGGTCACCGGCATCGCGACCTACACAGCCCAGTTTGATGAGACACGCGCGACCTACTTCCCGCGCCACTCCCTGACCCTCCACGGCGATATCGGCGTGAATTTCTACCTCAACCTCACCGATGCTGAACTTACATCCGGCGTTACGGTCGACTTCAAGCTCAACAATGAAGCCTTATCGACCTATACGGTCAACGCGGGCAGCGACCGAAAAGAAATCGACGGTATGACGCTCTACAAATCGACCTGCTGGGTCTGCGCTCCTGAGATGACCGATACCATTACCGCAGAGGTCAAGGTCAACGGTGTAACGGTCGCGACGGAAGATTACACCGTCAAGACCTATGCGGATCGGCTCCTTGCCGATGACGCTCAGCCCGAAAAGCTGAAGACACTTGTGACCGCCATGCTCAACTACGGCGGCGCGACACAGGTGCAGTTCGCGAGCGAGCATCCGAACAACGATACCTCGTCACAGACGGATAACATGGCGAATGCAGGACTGGACGCTCCCGCGGCGTTGACGACCGCTGAGATCAACGCTATTGAAATGCCCGCTCCCGATAAGGACGCGATCAACGCACAGCTTTCCGGTTCCGGACTGAGCTACTACGGCTACACCATGCTGCTGCACTCTAAGACGATCCTGCGCTTCTACTTCTTGAAGGAAAATCCTGATGATAACGTCAGCAAATGGAACGTGACACTCAACGGGAACACACTCCAACAGGCTGAAGGCTTTGAAGGCGCAGATTACTTCGCGTATGTCGAAGCAGCGGGAATCCCCGCTTATGAGCTGGATACTGCATACGACTTATGCTATAACGAAACATCTCTCGGTGAGTACTCTGCACTGACTTATGTGAAGGACGTGCTGACAGATAACGACGCCGACGAAACCTTAGTCAATACTGTTACCGCGATGTATCGTTATCATAAAGCAGCGCTTGACTGGTACAACAGTCAAAATACCAATCAAGGAGGAGGTAACTGATATGAAAGATTCTTATGAACGCACTATATTAAATATCACCGAGTTTCAGCAAGAGGACGTCATCGTGACCTCCACGGTTGATCCGCTCGAGCCCGATAATGCACCGAAAGGCAAATTCATGGCTCCCATCCGCTGATACGGAACCGCGAGGCAGTAATGAATCTACTGTTTCAGCAATCTGATCGAACAATCAACATATAAAGGAACCGGTAACTGATGCGTGATCAGTTACCGGTTCCTTTTTTGAATTGAGTCAAAAATTAATCATTGATAAAACAAACCCGAACCCTTTCCCAACCGGGATAAGGTTCGGATTTGTACTGTTTGGTGCGGGTAACAGGACTTGAACCTGCACGGAGTACTCCGCAAGAACCTAATGGTAACGTCCCCTCATGGATGGAAAAAGATATGATTTTTGCCTGTTTGTTCGCACCGTTTTTACAGAAAAGAACACATATTTGCAAAAAAATATATGTGAACTCCTATTGTCAGTTATTATAGCATGTTTTATTATCCTTTTCAATCAAAAAAATATCGATTATCTGATTGATATTTTACAGGATAACATTGCAACTTACAAATTAAACAAAACTATCAGAAGACCAATCGTTTAGAAATAAGCGGTTGGTCTTTTTTTGTTTTCCAAATAAAAATATCACAAATGGAGGTCTAAATTGAATTACTTATTAATGTATAACGGAAACCTGTACCCTTCTGACAGTGTTCCGCTCGAACCGTTTATCAAAAAGCTGTTCGGGAAACCGAAAGTCAGAAAACAGAATCACAAGAATCATCAGCACAGTCATAATCGGCGCCGTTTCGCAGAGCGCGATACTATCGCCATGCTGAAAACACTCTGTTATGAGAATGACGGCAGAAAACTGGCTGAGAGATTAAGAACGATAGGAGAATCACAATTGAAAAACGGGTTTATGAACAAGCATCATCAGAAACGCTTTGATCAGGCGGTAACGCTGCTCGATATGAACAACAGCGTCCAGATGTCGGCAGTCTATCTGCTTACAGCCGATTATAAGCTATGGAAACAGTCTAAGAGATTCGTCGAGAAGAACAGGATCTGCTTTGGCGCTTATACGCCGTCCGGCTGTACCGAAATCGGTTACTCGGCTTATTGCGCTGCAAAGGACATCTATCTCGGCACAAAGCACTTTACTCTCAGTGATCTTGCGGATAAGGAGCTGATCACTCCCAAGCTGTTTGAGCTCCTGTGCAATGCGATGTCTATCAAGCGTTACGGCATCGAAGTCCTCGATAAGTTTAGTGAGGCATAAAATGCGAAACAGAAAAGAAGTTGAACGCACCAAAAAGCCAAAGCCCGTAATGGATATTTCAGCTCTGAAGCATTTGATGGCGCTGGAACCGGACGAGGACGTCGTCAACTGCGAATACTGCCTGTATCATACCCAAGCAGCAAACGAGGATAAACGTCATTGTGAATTGGGTTATTGTCCCTATGTCGCGGAACGCTTACCCTTCGGATTGGTTACTTACCGTGAAGCGATATTAGCGACTGCCTATGAGGTGATCGACAACAGATTCACCTATCGGGCTGTAAAACTGATGGGAAAACCTGATAACAGCAAAGTCAGGTTTATGAATATCACACACCGCAATTATTTCTATTATTCCAAAGAGAGCCTGCAGATAACAGGTAAACAAATGACAGCACAGCTTTACTTGTTGACTGCGACTGTCAGGCTGTGGCAGCAGATTCAGAATTATGTATCGAAAGCCCGTGTGGACTATGAGCATTTCAAACCGGAACAGTTTTCTGATACCTCCTATACGCTGTTCGGCGTAGCGAAGGATATGTATCTCAAAACCGAATATATCGAAATGAGCGATCTTGCCGACAGTTACTTGGTAAACGCTAATTTATTTCTGATTATCTGCAATGCCTTGGCAATTCAGCGGTTCGGTGAGGAAATCCTCACTTTGCCAATAGAAATCAAAAAAGCCGAAAGGAGTGATGCGGATTGATTGATAGTAATTAAATCCCGACACCACAATCATAGGAGGTACACATATGACAGAATGGGATCGCCTGCACAAACAGGCACAAATTATGAAAGAAAGATATCCCGCAGGAACAAGAATCATGCTGCTGCAGATGGGCAGTGATCCGCGTCCGGTTGAGCCGAACACAAAAGGCACTGTGGTAGCAGTGGACGATATCGGAACTATCCACTGCGACTTCGATAACGGCCGCGGCCTGGGCATTGTTCCCGGCGAGGATAGCTTTCGCACCCTCACTGACGAGGAACTTGCGGAAGAACAGGCTGTCGACGAGAGCGAAGCTCCGACGATGGGAATGTGAGGTTATCATGATGAACAGCACCATTGAAATCCCGCACGAGTATATGGAGCCGCTCTTACAGCGTGCGGCCGAGACCGGATTGTCCGTAGAGGAAATCGTGGAATCGGCAATCAAAAAACTTTTAGAAAGAAGGATGACCTATAGTGCCTGACGGCGTTAAAAAAGGAATTACCGTGAAGGTTGACGCGGCGCTTCATGCTGAAGTCACCGAGTACATCCGCGAGCACGGTATGACAATGTCGGAGTTCGTTGCTATTGCCTTGGACAATGAGCTCCACCCCAAATACAATCAGAAAGAAGGAAACAACATGGCAAACACAAGAACCGTAGCATTTCAGGTACCCGAGGAGCTGTTCCAGCGCATCAAGGATTATCTGAACCGTAACCACATGACACAGAAGCAGTTCCTGCTCGGTCTCATCGAACAGGAGCTCGACCGCGAACAGACCGCCCGTGAGAGCCAGAGCGCCGATTTTGAGGGCGAAACCGAGCCGGACGAAGATGATCCCGACCTCGACGAAAACAGCGCCACAGACGATTTTGAGGGCGTTTCCGACGACGATGAAGACGAGGACGAATTCGACGAGGAAACCGAAGACGAGGACGAAGAATTCGATCCCGCAGATTTCGACGACGACGAGTTCGATGACGACGATCTGGATGACGACGATCTCGACGAAGATGAGGACGAGGACGAAGGATACTCAATGAGTATGTAAAGGAGGTAGGCTTCTTATTTGGTCGGATGCCTTATGGCAATTCGATTCTTTGATATGTTTTCGGGTATCGGAGGATTTCGCAGCGGCTTAGAAGCAGTCGGCGGTTTCGAATGCATCGGTCACTGCGAAATCGATCCTTACCCTAACAAAGCATATAACGCAATTTTTGATACGAGAGGTGAATATTACTGTGAGGACGCAAGAACAATCAACTCCGATGAAATGCCCGACTTCGACCTTATCTGTGCGGGATTTCCTTGTCAGAGCTTCAGCGTGGCGGGAAAACGGCTCGGCTTCGAGGATACCCGAGGAACTCTCTTCTTTGAGGTTGCCCGAATCCTTAAAGCGAAACGGCCTGCATTTTTTCTTTTGGAAAACGTCATCGGACTGCTATCGCATGACGGGGGCAGGACACTTGAAACCATCTTCTCCGCGATTGTTGAAATGGGGTACAGTTTTGAATGGAGTGTGCTTGACAGCAGATATTACGTTCCCCAACAGCGAAAACGGCTGTACATTGTCGGATATCTTGATGACCGATGTGCCGGACAAATATTTCCTCTCGCAAGCCGCGATGCGAAAAATCTCAGGCAAATTATCGGCGGCAGCCAAGGACAGCGGGTCTACGATCCCAACGGCATAGCCTGTACGCAATGCGCCGGTTCCGGCGGGCAGGGAGGTAAAACAGGTCTATACTTTATCGACTTGAATCCCGATCCTAAGATAACGGATGAAGCACGGACGATCATCGCCCGACACAACGCTGGCGTAACCAATCACAAAGGCGTGAATTCGGGCGTACTGATCGAGGACAAGCCGAGGGCGATCATCTCGCCGAACAAGGAAACTGTCCGGCAGAACGGCAGACGAGTCAAAGAACCAGACGAGCCGATGTTCACGATCACCGCTACCGACAGGCACGGCGTCGTGCATGAAGGCAGAATCCGAACCCTTATGCCGATCGAGTGCTGGCGTCTGCAGGGCTTTACCGACGAGCAATTCTATAAGGCGCAGGCTATGGGGATCTCCGACGCCCGCCTGTATAAAATGGCCGGCAACTCTGTAACAGTCCCAGTAGTGACTGCTGTAGGTCTGAGGATCAAAGCGGTCAATGATAAATACCAGATCGTGAGGTAACACTTTATGAGTACAAAAATATCAATCGAGATCATCGCTGAAAAACCCGATTATTCAGGCTTCTTCTCAACAATGCTTGATCTGCCTGCGATGAAGCTGCAGATCGATGACGCAAAGGAACGCGCGCGATACAGCGATAGACCGAAACGATTTCAGGATATCCGAATTGAGGAATCGGCCGGGATCAGTCTTGACAACGTCAGGATGGATACCACATCCATCGAGGAACTCAACTTCCTCGCCAGACGCATGGATTCTCTCTCCCGTGAGGATATGCTCGGCTTTGAGGCATTGACGGAGAAATACTTCTCCGACAAAGATGAGGATGACCTCATATCCGTTAAGGAATTGATCAACCTGACGTATAACCTGGATACGGTTCAGGTCATCCCGGCAATCTCTGATCTTGCCGAGCTCGGAAACTTTGCTGTGGAAAACGACTTTATCGAGGATCTGCAGGGCTTGCCCGATTCCGCACTGAAGTATCTTGACTATGAAGCTATCGGTCAGGAGCAGCTCGATAACGATGAGGGCGCCTTTGTTGACGGTCACTATGTAGTTACCGTTGATTATGAACCCACCGAGGTATATGACGGTAAGCATATTCCTTCGACAGATGAATCCGAAAACGCCGTCTTCAGGCTGTTGGTTTCAAAGGCTCCGGTTGATGATCCGAGCGAGGTGATGGATGACGCGCAATGGCTGGATCTCCCGATTGACGCCGACAAGCTGCGCGAGTTTGCCGAAAAGCTCGGCGCGGACAGCATACAGGACTGCGTTTACTATGATTTCCAGACTGCCATCCCGTATATCGACGAGGATATCTTTGATTCTATGGAGAAGATCGAAGACCTGAACGCCGTAGCGATCGCATATAAGAATCACGACTTGGGAAAAAGATGGTTGTTTAAGATGATCATTGAGGGCGAAGGCATTTCCGATCTGACTGCCATGCCCGAGGTTTTTGACAGGGCTATGGAGTACGAGTTCAGCATAGCAGATGATAATGCCGACGACTTCTTCAAAAGATATCTCAATGCTCAGTCACACCCGGATTTTGATTCTAAGTGGTTTGATCATGTCGCTTCGCATGACGACGCGCAGAAGGTGCTTGACGCCCTCGGCGCTCATGTAACCCCTTACGGTGTTATTTCCGCCCGTGGAAAGTCGTTATATGACATGGTCAAATATCCCGATATGATCAGGGAGATAACCGAACCCGAAAAATACGAGCTGATTGAGATCATCGGAAGACCGGCGCTGTTCAGCGACGGTCGTATTTCCGATGAAGAGACTCCCGACGGCTTGTACCGTTATGATCTGCGTTCCGGTGATAACGATCTGATCAACGGAGCGATCGAGCCCAATGTATATGTGGATCACGCAGGAAGTATCCTTGTGAAAGAACCGATTGATTTCGGTGAGTCCGGCTATATTCAGCTTGACGAAGATTCCTCCCCGAATTTCACGGGTGAGGAAATGACGGCCGATGAATTCGCCGCGCGGGATTTTTTCCATGATGACGACGAGAGCTTCGGTCAGACGGGAGGCATGAGCCTGTGAGCGTGAAGGATATTACGACAGATGACCTTCGGAGGATGAAAAACTCCGAGGGTATTATTCTTCAGGGCTGCGGCGGCGAACCGCAGGAATGGATCGACGGCATCAACAGCGAGCTGACCAAAGCGGGAATTCTGCTTAACGGTACTAAGTTCACCGATGTTTGTCGCTTTCACAACGACGGCGTTACCTGTCTGCTGTTCCCTTTCAGCAAAGATGTACAGCTCGATGCGGGAAAGCTCGCTATGTGGCGGATCGCTACACACGATCGGTTTGCCGGAACATGGCTGTCCGACTATGTGCCGAACCGTCTCGGCGGCTTTACTTCGGAAAAAAGGAAACCCGACTGCGCTTTGATCGGTCAGGATGGGAACATATTCAATCTCGTCGGAATAGCCTCTCATACGCTTAAACGCTGCGGCCTTGCGGAACAGGCAAAAGAAATGTCCTCTCGAGTAATGTCAAGCAGCAGCTATGAAGAAGCTCTCGGCGTGATCGGTGAATATGTGAATATCACCGACGGTTCCGAAAGCGAGGACTGCGATGAAGGCCAGGGGATGTCCTTATGACCTTTGAAGAATTCCAAAACCGGCTTAACAAGCTGAATGAGGGTATAAATCCGTTAGATATCTATGTGTCGCCCGATTTCCAGTGCGACGCCACCGGAGGATATCCCACCTCTCTTTGTGTAAATTGGGATAAAGGCAAGGCGTGGCTGCAACTGAACGAAAGCATCAACCTTGACGGTGATGACCTTTCGAGGTATGAGCAGCTCTGCGCCGATTACGGAATAAGAGACTGCAATGACATTGAGCAGTACAACCAAATCCTCTCTTCTCTCGGTGAGGACGCTTATTCAATCGCCGATCTCCCCGATGAAGATGAGGATTTCTCTATAAATATGTAAATATACAATTAGTAAAGGATGATGAATATGATTGTGATCATGAAACAGAAACACCGTGTGGACGGTGACGGTGGGAGGTTAGATAAAGCATGAACTGGATATGGTTCGTTGTCGGAATGGTATTCGGCGGCTGTATAGCGACCGTGCTCATGTGCTGCCTGTCCATCCGCAGGATCAATCAATACGAAGCGGAGATCAAAAGGCTCCGCAGTCTTATCGAAAGATAAATAGCATCTAAAATAATGGGTATCAATCGCACCCCGCGGCGAATGATACCGTCCGAATTGTCGCGGGGAGTTGGTACCCTCGGAAACGAGGGATCTAAATCAGAACACCGGTATCACGAGTAGGAAACAAAACACCAATCCTACATATCATCTATAATCTGTTTCCGCTGAAATACGGCAGGTTTATAGATGTGTTCGGCGGTTCGGGCAGCGTACTGCTCGGCAAGCCGACAATAGACGACTTTGAGGTATTCAATGACTTCGACCATAATCTGGTCAACCTGTTCCGCTGTATGAAATATCGCCCGATGGCGGTCATCCGCGAGCTCGGCTTTTGCAATCTCAACGCCAGAGATGATTTTGAGGTGTGTAAGAAATACATTAAACACGAAATCTTTGACGATGAATATCTTGCCGAGGAATTAGAGCTGACGGAAATCATGCTGCCGCCGCTTCAGGCAGAGGAACTCAAGGAGCTTTTTCTGACCATTGCGCGGGATTACGACGTCCGCAAGGCGGCGATGTATCTGAAACAGCATCGATACAGCTATGCGAGCAGCGGCAAGTCGTTCGCGTCTCAGCCGTTCGATATTCGCAAGCTGTTCCATCTGATACAGCAGCTTGAAATCCGAATGGCAAACGTGGTGGTAGAGAATCAGGATTTTGAAAAGCTGATCCGTCATTATGACCGCTACGACGCTTTTTTCTATCTTGATCCGCCGTATTATTCCACCGAGAATATGTATCCCGGAGGATTCGGGAAGGACGACCATAAAAGGCTCAGAGATCTGTTGCGTACCATCAAAGGCAAATTCCTGCTTTCATATAACGACTGCCCCGAGATTCGGGAGCTGTACAAAGGTTATGAGATATTCGATTTTACCCGAACCCACTCTATGGCACAGCGATATGAGGCAGGAAAAGAATACAAAGAATTGCTTATCGCAAACTACGACTTCTATGAGCGCGTCATGAATGAGCCGAGACAGCTCAATCTCTTTGACGAAGCCGAGAAGTTTGACTATATGAAAATACTGAAGGAGTGTATTATTGCATGTTGATTAAAATTGAAGCTCACCCGCACGTTTTTATTTCCGTACCCATCGAGGCGCTTGCCGAGGCGGGTATCGGCCCCCACGATGCCTTCGAGGTCTACGCAAAGGATGATAAGGTCATCATTAAGAAGGCCGATCCCGACGATTATGACTGCGACGGCGACTGTGAGAACTGTCCGTTCGCCGAAGCTGATGAACCCATCGTCAAGAAACAGGAGAGCAAATCATGACCGGAGATATTGTTTTCAGATTTTTGGGAAAGTACGGCAAGATCACCATCCCTAAGAAGATCAGAGAGAGCATTGATCTGCAGCGCGGCGATCTCCTGTCGTTTGAGAAAATCGACGATGACACAATCCTCATCAGAAGGGAAAGCCTCTGCACCTGTATGAGCAGGACACAGATAGAAGAAAAGAAGGAAACCCTCCTTGATTTTCTCAACGGTCTGTCGCCCGAGCAAAAAGCGGCGGTGCTCGTGCATCTGTCTATGCAGGTTGCCGAACAGCAAGGGAGCATCGATGTCAAAGTATAAACCGCTTTACCGCTACACCCTCAAAAATGCCCAAGAGTTTGACGAGGTCGATCAGTGGCGCGAGAGTCACCGTGAAAACTGTAAATGTGCCAATGACATAACAGAGGCGATCAACAGCAATTATCACGATAACCGGCTCGATAACTGCGTTCAGCCGATCATTGAGAAATATGGCTTTGACCGCGTGAATTGGGTTATCGCCAATACGATCCGCGAAGGCATTGAGGATGGCAGATATTCAGTCGAGAACAAAAAATGGGCAAAGAGCTTTGACGTTCTCAGCGACGATCAGAATAACTGGCATTTCTGTGTCACAGCTCACCCCGGCTTGGTGGATCTCTTTGCCAATCAGCTCAGAGACGCATGGAACAAGCTCGGTCTGTTGGACGGCAAGGATACTGTAGATGAAAAGGAATATGAACAGCAGCTTTTGATCCTCAAACCCACCGTACTCAGCGACGACTACCGTCATCCCGATTACCAGCTCTTTTATGCAACTACCGGCTTTGGCTGTCGTTACCGTTCCCTCGGAGCAAAGGTCTTTGGCTTCTTCCTCAAGGACGGCGAAGAAACATCGTTCAGAAGAACTGACTTTTACGGCGTCGCCAGCGAAGAATCCCTTCCCGAATGGGCTCGTGAAAAGCTCGAGGACATCCGCATGAGCCAATCCGATAACGGTGAGTCCGACGCCATGACAATGGAGGTTAATTGATATGCGAGTTAAGATCTATCAGATAAACAATGACCGTTGCGATATTCCGCACTTGAAGTTCAGCGGTTCGAAAGAAACAGAGAAGCTCACAGGCAAAAGCACAGTCGATCCCTCTGTCTATGACGAGGTATTCAACGCTGAACTTGATACCGATAATCTCGAAGAAATCTATGCTCAGTTCAATACCGGCAGACACCCTCTGCACAGAGGACATTCCCTCTCTGTTTCCGACGTTGTCGTGATCGGCAAAGACGCCTATTTCTGTGACAGAGTCGGATTCAATAAGATTGAGTTTGATGAGAAGAAAACTCAGAAGCCCGATGATCTCATGCGCGTTGTATACGTCGAACCCGGCAAGCCCGCTTATGAAGCGGAGATTAAGCATGATTTGGACAGTATGCAGCGTGCCGTTGGAGACGGTCTTATCGAACCGATCTATATGGATGACGGCTGTATTCTGATCGGCAATGAAGAGTCAAAGCTCAGAGGGATGCAGGGCAACCGGCATCTTGACGGCGGCGGTATTATCGCCGGACCGTTCTTTGTCTGCGGTGACGCCGGAGAGGAATTCCGCGCACTGACAGACGATGAGGTAACCAAATACCTTGAAAAATACGCACAGCCCGAGGACATAAGCGACGAAGAAACGCAGAGTGACGTCGGGTTTATCTTTTACACATTTTAGGAGGTTTTATCATGACACAGAGTAAGAAAAACACAACGGCAAATAATCAGAACACATCAAAGCACAAAGTACCCGGTATCGCTGCCAGAATTGACCGCATGGTCGACAGCGACGGCAGCACCAAGGCATACGCGAGCGTGAATGTCGCCGGCGCTGTCGCTATCCACGGCATTCGCGTCATTGATTCGGACAAGGGACTGTTCGTATCTATGCCCTCGAGATCGTACACCGACAGGAACGGCAAGACTCAGTACAGCGACATCGCTCACGCAGTTACCAAAGAAGCCCATGACGCTATCAACGACAAGGTGCTCGAAGCGTATCAGCAGGAGCTGTCCGAGAGCGAAAGTGAGGATCAGAGCGAGACGGAGGACGAAGACCTGCCCTTCGACGAAGATGAATCCGCGGGCTTTGCTCCTGCTATGTAAGCAGACACAGAAATCTTCCGATTCTGTCTGGACTTTCAGAAAAGGTGTGGATATACTGCTTGCTGAAAGGAGGATGACGTATGAAAAAGTTAGCAGTCATCATGGCCGTGTTCTTAACGGCAAGCAGTATCAGCGCCTGTTCACAGGCAGAATTGAAAGCAATGAACTATGCGGAACCTACATCGATCACTTCAACCGCAACCCCCTCAGAAGCGGCAAAAAGCCGCATAAACACTGAGATTTCTGCATCAGAAACTTCGGAAACGGAAAGCGCCGAGAAATCGCCTGTGTCGCCTTTTCAGGAGCCGACGGGTGTGTCCCCGACCACAACGGAAAAAGCCGGTGTCGGGGAAACGTCGGGCAAACAGAGCGGCGTTTCGCAGAGCGGAAACAGCGCTCCGAAGAACAGAGAAAACGGAATGACCGTCGGCGGGAGTTCAGATCAAACCTCGCCGGGACATGACGACAGTCCGTCACAGCGCAGCGAGCCCGATCCTGACGAGAAGCCTCAAAGCAACCCAACTCCGAAACCAACCGAAGCACCCAAAACACATCCGAAGCCTACCGAGGCTCCGAAACCAAAGCCGACAGAACCTCCTGCAGAAAAGAAGGAGATCGATTACGGACAGGTCGTTTGTAACCTGATTGCCTACGGTCAGCAGCTTGGCATGGTGTATAACGGCTCGCTTGGAACCGGCAACGCAGGATGGTTCCCTCCGACGGACGTCAGCGGCTATTCCGATACTAACTCGGCAACATCAGCCTGCTACGGTGATGTGGAGTATGTGATCTATTACTACTCAGGGTTAGGCGCGGAACCTTCCGACATCATGTTCAATGTGATCGCAAGCGGCGGTCAGATCTATGTAGTGTACGCATAATGATAATACGGAATCCCCGGACTGAGAAATCGGTTTGGGGATTTTTCATAAGGAGATGAAATAATGATTATTTCGGCACATATCAGCTATAACGACCATTCAGCTGAGATCGGTTTTCCTGTGGATGACGATACGCTCGATGTATTGCTCAGCGCGAATAAAATGCCGACAGATACCACCCTACCGTTCTTAGTCGAGGATATTCATTTTCCTGCAGAGCTTTCATGCCTGAGTGGTGAGTACGTCAATCTGGACGAGATGAACTACCTTGCCAAGCGCATTGACAGCTTTACGGAAGCTGAAATGGAACAGTTCGGCGTCGCTGTAGAAAAGACAGATGCTAAGAGTTTAAAGGATCTTATCAATCTGACCTTCAACCTCAACAAGTTTACGATCATCAAGAATGTCGGCGATATGGTTGAGGTAGGCAGAGAATACAAGCTGAACAGAGAAGGCGCCGTCCCGGTTGATCCGGCATTGGATGACGAATTCGCTGCAATCGGCAGAAAGCTCCTCGGATCGGGTCGAGGGATATTTACCGAACAGGGCTTATTGTTCACTGAGGACGAACCGATCGAGGAAGTGTACGACAGCCAGGTATTCCCGTTCTATTGGTATGAACCGTCAGTTGTCGATCTGAGATTAGACTACGACGGAAAATCCGAAATGGTGCAGCTTCCCGATTCCGAACTTGCTATCGAAAAAGCGATACGGCGGCTCGGCGCTCCGGCTATAGGATTCTGCAATTATGAATGCAATATCGAGAACCCTCAATACAGCTGCCTTGACGATCGGTTCAAAACGGTCTTGGAAAACGAGGGCGCTGTATCTCTGAACGCATTGGTTCGTGAGATCAAGAGTCAGGAGGTCGACGCAGATAAACTCGAGGCGGCAATGGAAATGACCGGTGTGTCCACATCCAAAAATATAATCACCTTAATCAATCATCTTGATGAGCTCGATCTGTTCACAGGAATTGAGAACGGCGATTACGATGAGGTCGGAAAACAATTTGTTGACCATTGTGATGACTACAAGCTGCACGACGATATGTACGACTTCTTTGACTTCTACGAATTCGGCAGATTCATCGCTAAAGAATATGACGGACAATTCACTTCTCAAGGCTTCATCTATTACAGCGGATACGACACTATGGATGTGATCATGAACGATCTCGAGGATGAGGGCTGTCCTATGACGATGGGAGGAATATAGAGTGGCTGTTCAGTTTTCAAAAGTGACGCTTACCGCCGATAACGGTAACACCTCTGCGTTCCTCTGTTCGGGATGCCCGATCAACACATCCGACTTGGCGGGCTGGACAGCGTATCAGAGGTTTATGTCAGACAATCTCGACTGCAAATCAGTCAAAGCAGAGGTGCAAACCTACCTCTACGGCGAGGGCGATGTAAATATCGCCAACGAGTATGAGGTCGCTTACTTCACCCGCAGAGGCGAAGATTTCCTCACCTGCTCCACCGTCTATCCGCAAGGCAACTCATCGTTCACCATCTATCCGCCGGACGCATTCAGTATAGCGGAGGTGATTATTCAATGATAATTACAGCAGTGGTGCAGCATAAAGGCAATACGCTTGTTGTGGATCTGCCCCGCGATCGAATGGATTTAGAGGTAAAACTGCATTCAATCGGTATCCAAATCCTCTCCGATAAAATCCGTATTGTCGACGATGAAGAACAGAGCGATATTAGCGTAAAGCTGTTTGGAGAAAGCGATATCGGTCATCACTTGTCCCGCGTATTTAAAGAAAACGACACCCTATATGAGACAAACAGAGCGCTGACATTTCTTGAAAATGCAGACGAAGACATCCTCGAAGAATTGGAGGCGAACATTATTCATGACCAATACAGCACTCCTGCAGAGCTTGTTGCAGATATTGACCGTATGACGGAAGCAATCGGAAAATACACCGAAAACTTTTATTTCCCGTTGAAAGGCAACATTGAAGATGAAGATTCCATATGGTCTGAAACGAGAAATCGCTATCTCCTCGAATTCAAATATGATATCCGCGAGCAGCTCGAGCATGAGCAGGATATGGACGGCGAAAGCATGAAAGACTACTTCTATGACGATGATAATGCGCAGAAGAAGATGGTCTCTTGCAAGTGGGATGTTGTCGAACGCGACAGTATTCTCTACGGCAAGGTTGAATTCAGGTTAAAGGAGCCGTTCACGGCAGAAGAAAAGGAAAAAGTTCGTGAGTGGATCACCGGTCAGAACGCCGACGGTTTGGGCGAAGGCTTTGAGCAGCGTCCGATCGAAACCGAGGACGGTAAGCTGTATGTCTCCATGTGGGACAGCGGCGACGACTACTTCGTCTATGATGAGGAAGAAATGAAAGACTACCTCGCCCAACAGCAGGGCGGCGGTATGGCATTACAATAATAATCCATATCAAAAGAAGGTGGTGGTGATAAATATGATTCACCAAACAGAATATGCTCACCAATCGGCAGAGGGCGACCTCTGCCTATACTTTTTGAAAGGATGATTTTTATGAAAAAGAAAACAAATATCAAAAGCATTATCTGCATGATCCTGATTCTGACGGTTATGCTTTCATCTATCGCGGTACTGCCCGCGTCAGCGGCAAGCTCCGGCTGGAGCTGTGCGACTCCCGCGATCAGCTCCGCTTCTGTTCACCAGAGAGGACAGTCCATCGGATTCAGATGGACTGCTGTCAAAGGGGCGTCCCGCTACAGAGTATTCTACAAGGAACCCGGCGGCAGCTGGAAGAAGCTCGGCGACACAAGAGGTACGCTGTGGTATGACAATGAACTGACAAGAACCTGTAAGGGCGCGTACTATACCGTTCGCTGTGTATCCTCCGACGGCAAGAAATATGTATCCGACTATGTTCACTCGGGTACATGGATGAAGGCTGTCTACTATTCCACCCCGAATCTTGAATACATCAAGACTGTTAACTGGAATAAAGCGTACCTTTTCTTCGAAGCAAACCCGAACGTCATTGAGGACGGCGGTCGTTTTCAGGTTTATATGAAGAAGGGCAAGAACGGCAGTTGGACGAGGATCAACTCAACGCTGATGACCTGGGATCGCACTCCCGAGGTTCGTTCCGATTACGACAGCAGGAAGTATTATCCCATCTGTTACCGTGCTGAGATCGTCAACGACTCCGTGCCTTACCCCGGCGAAACCTACTATTACACCGTTCGCTGTATCGGATACGGAAACAAGCTCGTCGATGGCAGCAAGGTCGGGTACGGCGAGGTCTTCACAAGTATGTATAACGACGATAACGCTTGGTACATTTACCACGCGAAATGATCAAGAGAAAGGATACTGATTATGAACAAAAGTGTTTATAAATTCAGACTGACGCGCGCGGGAGCCTTCATCCTCGCGGTCATAACACTGCTTTTATCCGTCTTCATCCTGCCTGTCAGCGCAAAAACTGGCGATACGGCAACAATCACCTTCGATTACTGCTACGACACCGGCGATAATATCATCACCTTTGTGCAGACCGTTACCAACGGTGACGTTACTGTCGGTACGCCCGGCGAGGAACTCTGCCGGATCTACGCGGACGGTAAGGACGCCTACTGCATTCAGCCCGGCTATCATCTGTATTCGGGTAATGTGCTGACCGAGGGCGGCTCGTCTGTGTGGAACGGTCTCTCCGCAAATAAGAGAAAAGCCGTCAATATTGCTTTGCTATACGGCAAGCCCGGCAGTGAGGATAAGCTCGAAGGTACCGGCGGTCAGCAGTGGATCGCTACCCAGTTGATCGTATGGGAAATCGTGACCGGCTGCCGTGATACCGGCGCGGGCTTCAAGCTGACCAATCCCAAGTACATTGATTCGCTTACCGCCGACGGCAATAATCCCGGCGTAAAGTATGTGTATAACTGCATCGCAAAGGCAATGGCGAATCACCACACCGTTCCTTCCTTTGCGGCAAACCTCGTTTCAAAGGCTCCCACTCATACCATGCAGTATAAAGACGGCTCCTATTCTGTAACCCTCACCGACAGCAACGGAGTCCTCGATCAATTCAACTATCAGTCGAGCGACGGAATTACGGTAAAGGTTTCGGGAAGCTCTATGACGCTGACTTCCAACGCTCCCATCACCGATGAAAAAACGCTGTCTGTCAACAAGAAGGTTCCGACCGTATCGGATAATTCTGTGCTGGTGGCGTTCGGCGATTCGGAAAAGCAGGACGTCATCGTAGGCTTAGCAGCTCCCGATCCCGTTCCCTCTGTCTTTAAACTCAAGACCAGCGCCGGTCATTTGAAGATTGTCAAGGCCTCCGAAGACGACAATATCAGCGGAGTCGAATTCACCGTGAAAGGTGAGAATTACAGCAAGACCGCGAAAACGTCCGATAACGGCGAGCTTGTACTCTCCGGCTTAGTACCCGGTACATATACCGTAACCGAGACTCCTTCGGATAAGTATGTCGCACAGCCCGCTCAAACCGTAACGGTTGAGAGCGGAAAAACTGCAACAGTCAGCTTTTCGAATGTTCTGAAAAAGTCCGAGATCGTCATCGTGAAGAAGGACGCCGAGAGCAAGAAGACCATTCCGCTCTCGGGTTTTGGCTTTAAGATTCAGAAGTCTGACGGCGGTTTTGTCTCCGTCGATAACAAGGATGTATTCTATACCGATAAAACGGGTACGATCAAATTCCCCGTAAAGCTCGTTTACGGCAGCTACAAGCTGATCGAGGTGCAGGCGGGCGCGGGTTATGTGCTTGACAGCACACCCGTCAGCTTCACTGTCGACGGCACGAAGTCCACTGTTGAGCTTGAAAAGTTCAACAGCGCGGAAAAAGGAACCATCACTATCCACAAGACCGGCGATATTTTTGCTTCTGTTACAGAGGAAAAGATTAGTGAGGATGAACCTGAGCCTGTGACTGAGATCAGCGAGGATAATGAGCCTACCGAATCGGTTAAACCTACCGAACCCGTAAAACCGACTGAGCCGACAAGACCTAACGAACCGGAAAGACCAACTGCTCCTGCCGGTCCCGGCACATCAGGCTCACCCGGCGAGGGAAAGCCTAATCAGCCTGAATCCCCGACTGCTCCCGCCGCTCCTTCCGTGCCGACTGAGCCGACAGCCCCTGCTGCAACGGAAAGCGCTCCTGAAGAGTCAACTGAACCCGCAGAAGAAAAGCTCCCTGTTATCAGGTATCAGCCCGTTTACGAGAACGGAGGCCTTGCCGACGCGGAATTCACCGTTACGGCGGCAGAGGACATCAAGACTCCCGACGGCGTCGTTCATTATCAGAAGGACGAGGTAGTTGATACAATCACTACAGATGAGAACGGCATTGCCAAGACAAAGAAGCTCTGGCTCGGCAAATTCATCATCAAGGAGACCAAGAGTCCCTATGGCTATGTTTCCAATCCCGAAACCTATACGGTAGAAATCACATATGCCGGACAGAATGTGAAGGTAACCAATACCGATCTCAGCATAGAGAATATCCGCCAGAAAGCGGAAATCACCTTACAGAAGGTACTGGAAAAGTACGATCTGATCGGTATCGGCGATAATAATGAAATCACGAACGTAGCCTTTGCGCTGTTTGCCGACGAGGATATTACCGCAGCCGACGGCAAGAAGATTCCGAAGGACGGTCTGATTGAGATCGTCAACTGCGACGAAAACGGCGATGTACAGTTCAGCACAGAGATTCCGTTCGGCAAATACTATGTTCAGGAGTATTCAACCGACAAGCACTACATCATCGACAATACAAAGTATCCCTTTGAGTTTACCTACACGCCCGATATCGATATCCAGCACTTCGATATCTCTGACGGCAGCGGGTTCATCAATCAGCTCAGGCGCGGTACTGTGACAACCACAAAGGTCGACGAGGAATACCCCGAAAACAAGCTCACAGGCGCAGTATTCGAGATCTACGCAGACGTTGACGGAGATATGCAGTTTAACCCCGAGGTAGATACGCTCATTGGCGAGATGACTGAGTCTGCAGAGGATATCGGCGTTTATTTCCTGACGGATCTGCCTGTCGGCGGCTTCTTCCTGTATGAGAAGGAAGCCCCCAAGGGCTTTGAGAAGGACAACGATTATTATTACTTCGATATCGCCGAGAATGGCGACGTTATCAACGTCGAAAACAAGGCGGGCGTCGGATTTACCAACAAGCCCACGGTCGGCGAGCTTGAAATCACCAAGAAGGACGTTGTTTCCGGCAAGCTGCTTCCCAAGGCGGGCTTCCGCATCAAGGACGCCGAGGGCAATGTGGTAGCCGAAGGCTATACCGATGAGAACGGCATTGCCAAGTTCAGGCTCCGCGCCGGCAAGTACACCTACGAGGAATTTGACGCTCCAGAGGGTTATATCATCGATACCACACCGCATGAGTTTGAGATCACAGAGGACGGACAGATCGTTAAGGCTGAAATGACCAACGAAAAGGAAACCGGTCCCGAGACGCCGCAGACAGGCGATTCGAACATGACCGGATTCTTTATCGGTCTCGGCGCCCTTGCCCTCGGCGGAATTATCGCCTGCCTTATTCTCTTCTTGAAAAAGAAGAAGGACGACGGTGACGATGATTAATGCTGAAAAAGGTTTACATCTGTTCACCGCTCAGCGGTAATATCCGAGAGAATCTTCAAAAAGCGCGCAGATATGCCGAATACGCGCTCAGATGCGGCACAGCTCCGGTTGTGCCGCATTTCTACGCCCTCTGCCTGAACGATAACAATCCCATTGAAAGGGAAATTGGTACGAGAGCCGGACAGAGTCTCTTGTGGTTCTGCGATGAATTGTGGGTTTTCGAAGATGTTATTTCCAAAGGAATGCAGGATGAGATTCAGTTCTGCAAAACAATGAATATCCGTATCCGCTACATTAAGGACAGCGCGATCCGGAAAGTTTTAGGAGGTCATAAAAATGAATAAGAAAAAAATCGGCTTGCTTTTGAGCTTTGCCCTCGTAATCGTCGTGATAGCCGGTTCTTGTGTAACCGCTTTCGCCGCAGGTGACGTATCCCAGGCCATTGAAAGCACATGGAACGACGCCAAAACGCAGATTCAAAGTGTCGTCAACAACGTCGTGTTCCCTGTCTTGGATATGATCCTCGCTATTCTGTTCTTCGTGAAGGTCGGATCAAGCTATTTCGAGTACCGCAAGCACGGTCAGTTTGAATTCACGGCTCCTGCGATTCTTTTCGCCTGCCTGATTTTCACCATCACCGCTCCGCTTTACATCTGGACAGTGATCTAAACAAGTAATACTACACAGAAACAGCCGTCGGTTCGGCGACTGTTTCAACTGAGAGGAAGTGACAAATTAAATGTTTGACTGGCTCGGACAAATTGTCGAGGGTATTGGAAACTCAATCGGTAGTGTAGTAAGTACGCTTGGTCAGCAAGTCTCAACCGCTATTTTTGATGCCATTCTCCAATGGTTTTATGAGATGATCTATAATGCTGTAGCAGACTTCTTCACCCAGATGGGCAATATGGGCGCAGAAATGTTCGACCTTGCGTGGGTTGAGGCGACCGTGACCTTGTTTACCTATTTCGGCTGGGCTTTGTTTGCGGCTGGTACCGTTGTGGCGATATTTGATGTAGCCGTGGAATACCAAAGCGGCAGAGCAAACATCAAGAATGCCTCTATCAATGTGATCAAGGGATTCTTTGCCTGCTCCCTGATAGGTGTAGTTCCGATAGAACTATATAAGTTTTGTATTTCTCTGCAAAACACCTTTGCACACGGCTTATCGTCGCTTATGGCAAGCGGAAAATCTGTTGACATATCAAGCGAAAGCACTTCTGTATTGGAAGGCAGCTTCAATGTTGCGACTCAGACAAGCTTCAATCTGCTTAACATCCTGTGTATGATTGCGTTTGCGTACTGTGTTATTAAGATCTTTTTCCAGAACATCAAGCGCGGCGGCATATTGCTGATTCAGATGGCTGTCGGTGCCTTATATATGTTCTCGGTACCGAGAGGCTATACCGACGGCTTCGTTCAGTGGATGAAGCAAGTGGCGGCAATCTGTCTTACGGCGTTCATGCAGACCACCATCCTATACCTCGGTTTGCTGACCTTCCCGGACAATATGCTGCTCGGTATGGGTATTCTGCTGTCGGCAAACGAAGTGCCGCGTATTGCACAGCAGTTCGGTCTTGATTCAAGCGTAAAGGTCAATATGATGAGCGTCGTTCATGCTACGACCACCGCCGTCAACCTGACGCGCTCAGTTGCGAGAGCGGCGAAGTAACGGAGGCGCATATGAATCAAAACGGTAAATTCACAGAAGATGACCTTGTTGTTGATCAGGATATTCAGATCGACGATGACATCGGTCAGGAAATTATTGTCTATTTCGAATGCTGGTTTGATGTGGATGAAAAGTTTAATATCAACACAGCATCGGATGAGAACGCATGGCTGAACATGTATGGACGGTACAACCCCTTCGAGGATACGCTCTCGGTTGAATGTGAAATAGATCGTGAAGACAGCTCATCATGGTTTAATTACATCCCGACCGAAAGTGAATCACAGCTTATGAAAGACCTGATCGCGGCAAGGATACAAAAGGAATACAATCAGACGCCAAAGGAATTCTGCGAACAATTCTTTGACGAAGATCTACAAATCGGAGGAATGTAATGACAACATATATCTATCCGCAGAACCTGAGAGCTAAAGCAAATCTTTGGCTTTGGAGTCTGCGTGACTTTTTGATTTTGGGCGTTTCAGCCCTGCTGTCTGTGGTGATCTTGGTACAGGCGCATATCTTCCTGCCCGCGGCCGCAACTCTGCTGTATGGCTTTCTCAGTATCAGACTTGATGATACTACGATCATTGACTACATAAGATATGCTGCCAAGTTCTTTATCACGACACAGCAAAACTTTGAATGGAGGTGAGCAGCTTGGGCAAGAAAAACAAACAGAAAAAGAAGAAGGGACGCTCTATCCAGCAGCTCCTCGGCATCAGAAGGTTTACCAAGAACGGCATCCGCGTAGGTAAAGACGAGCTGTATCTGTATGCTATCAACCCGACCAATATCTCAGTTTTGTCTGCGATAAATATTGAGGGCAAGATCAGGCACATGATGATGCTCCTGTCAGCCATCCCCGATATCGAGATCAGCTGTACCGACTCGTCCGAATGCTTCGATGAAAACAAGCTCTATCTGAGAAGCAGGCTGGAAAAAGAGCGTAATCCTTTTATCTGCAAATTGATCAAGAGAGACATGGACTTTCTCGACAGTGTGCAGACGGACATCTCTACCGCAAGACAGTTTATGCTTATCGTTCGTATCAAAGGCGGTAAGACTGACAAGCAGGCAAGCTCTGCGGATATCGAGCGCAAGCTCAGAGAAGAAGGCTTTGACTTCCGACATCTGAAAAAGCATGATATCAAGCGAATCCTTGCAATCTATTTCGACGCGAGCCTGTACGGAGAGCAGATGCCCGATGTAGACGGCGCGCAGTTTTTGGAGGTGAAAGACGATGAAGGGTAAAATCATTCTGTGTTTATGTCTGGCGGTTTGCCTGACGGTTCTCGGCGTTTCGGGATACATGGTATGGAATGACTATGCTCAAAGGCAAAAGGCACAGAACGAGTTTGATGATCTGAACCGTCATACAACGGTTGCCACACCCGATGAAGTATCGACCGTCGGTACAGAAGCTGAAACAGTTGACGTCAGCTCGGCAGCGAGCGCTGATCAGCAAGAGCTCTCCCGGCTCGGCGTCAGCACCTATCAGAATAATATACATGATTTCAAGACGCTGCGCGGCTTGAACAGTGATTGCGCCGCATGGCTGACAATCCCCGGGACAACCGTAGATTATCCCGTCATGCATACGCCGAATGATCCCGAAAAGTATCTCAGTCTGAGCTTTTACGGGAGCTACAGCGTTTCGGGAGTACCGTTCCTTGACGCGGGCTGTACTTTATACAGTGATAACCTGATCATCTACGGTCACGATATGAATTCGGGGACGATGTTTGCGCCCCTGCTCAACTACGAAAGCAAGAGCTACGCGCAGGATCATTCCGTTATTCAGCTTGAAACTGAGCAGGGCGTGAAAAGCTACAGTGTGTACGCCGCTGCGAGAGTGAAAGCCGACGATAAGTATTACAATCTCAAGGACGCTCCCAACAAGGAGTATTATGACCAGAAGGTCATGAATATCACCCAAAGAGCGCTCTATACTGTCGGCACACAGCCGCAGTTCGGACAGAAGCTGATCACCCTTTCAACCTGTACGAATACAAGCTACGATGACCGCATCATCGTGATCGCCGTTCAAAAATAACCCCAGATAAACCCCTTTGCCATGTAAACAGGGTTTTATTCACAGCATAAAAATCAGTCGTTTTGCAGACGCATAACGGCTGATCCTCCTTGCGCTTGCAAGACGGCGTAAGGAGGAAATATGTTTAAGAAAAGAAAAAAGGCGCTCACGCCGGAGCAGGAGGAAGAAATCCGTACCAAAGATTTCTTCGACTGTATCCTGCCGGGCGTTATCAAATTCCATGCCGACCATTACATCGTCGGCGACAGTTACCGATCGGTATGGGCAATCAAAGAGTATCCGCCGACCACTGAGGAACAGGCAATCCTGTCTCAGCTCGGCGACCGCAACGGCGTATCGCTTCGCATATATCACCGCTTGGTGGAGCCGTTCGAGCAGCGCAAGATTATGCAGAACGCTACCCGTGCCAATAAGATGAAAACCGGCGGTACCGACGTCAATGATACCATCGAAGCCGAGGGCAATCTGCAGGACGTTATACAGCTGATGGCAAACCTCAGAAAGAATAAGGAAATCCTGCTTCACTGCTGCGTCTATATCGAGCTGAAGGCGAAGTCACTGAAAACCCTCAGAGATCTGCAGAGCGACATTACGATGGAGCTGACACGATCCAAGATCTCTGTCGACAAGCTGACGCTTCGCCAAAAGGAAGGCTTTCTCTCAGTCTTGCCCGTGGGCTCCAATCAGTTCGGCGCTCAGTTCGAACGCGTTCTGCCGTCGAGCTCGGTTGCAAATCTCTATCCGTTCAATTTTTCGGGCAAGACCGATCCCAAGGGCTTGTACATCGGGCGTGACAAGTTCGGCACTAACATCCTTGTCGATTTCGACCGACGCGCCGAGGACAAGACCACATCTAATATCCTGATCCTCGGCAACTCCGGTCAGGGCAAGAGCTATCTGCTCAAGCTGATCCTGACCAACATCCGCGAGTCGGGCAAATCCATCATCTGCCTCGATCCCGAAGCGGAGTATGAGGAAATCTGCTCGGCTCTCGGCGGCACCTACATCGATTTTATGTCGGGCGACAGCATCATCAATCCGCTGGAACCGAAGGAATGGACGGACGGTTCGGGTGAAATCGATATTGATACGCCCGAAGCCTTCAAAAAGGTGACACGGCTCAGTCAGCACATCGCCTTTCTCAAGGACTTCTTCCGCAGCTATAAGGATTTCAGCGACGCACAGATCGATACCATCGAAATCATGCTGATTAAGCTGTACAACCGCTTCGGTATTACCGACGCCACCGATTACAGCAAGCTGAAGCCGACCGATTATCCGACTATGAAAGAGTTCTATGAGCTCTGCGATAAGGAATACCGAGCCTTCGATCCGTCGATCAAGCCGCTGTACTCCGAGGATATGCTCAGAGAGGTCTGCCTCGGTCTCAACTCCATGTGCGTAGGCGCTGAAAGCAAGTATTTCAACGGCTACACCAACATTAATGATTCCGAGTTCCTTGTGTTCGGCGTGAAGGGCTTGATGGATACCAACAAGAAGCTCAAGGATGCGCTCCTGTTCAATATCCTGTCTTACATGAGCAATCAGCTGCTCGGCAAGGGCAACACAGCGGCGTCCATCGACGAGCTGTACTTGTTCCTGACGAACATGACCGCGATCGAATACATCCGCAACGCCATGAAGCGTGTACGCAAAAAGGACTCGTCCATCATCCTCGCCAGCCAAAATATCGAGGACTTCCTGATCCCAACGATCCGCGAGTTCACAAAGCCCCTGTTCTCGATCCCGACGCATCAGTTTTTATTCAATGCCGGACAGATCAATCCGCAGGAGTATATGGATGCTTTAATGGTTGAGCCGAGCGAATTCGAGCTGATCAAGTATCCCGACCGCGGCTCCTGCCTCTACCGATGCGGCAACGAACGGTATCTGCTGCAGGTTATCGCTCCCGACTTTAAATCCGCTATGTTCGGAAAGGCGGGCGGCAGATAATGATCATTGAAGCACAATTACACTTCAAGGATACCGAGGTAAAAACCGATCGCTGTCAGGTAGATGAGGTGATCGAGCTGCCTCACGGAAATTTCGAGTATTTCAGGAATCTTCCGCTCGATGATTATGACTTTATCAAGAGATCGCTCGATAAGCTCCCTGCCACTAATGACAATACCCGGCACTGTATCCTTGCTCTCGATGAGTCAGGCAGCGACGGAATCCTGATTGATCCCGAAGGATACTTCTTCGCAAGATACACGGCTTTTATCCCTAACGCAAGGCAGATGCTTGAAGCAGAGGAATATCCGAGCCTGACGAATTATGTAAAGTCTATGAGGGATATCGCTGAGACGGTTACTCAGGTTGCACTGAACAGTCATACCGACGGAGAATATGTATCTGACCTCGAGTACATCGAAACAGATTTTCAACCAAACGTGCTGGACAAGTATCTGCTTGTAGATATGCTCAACGAACGACCGGAATTCAAGAGTGTCGAATATGACGACGGGGCGCTCGTGATGAAGCTAAGTGACGAGTATGTTGCTAACCGTCGATTATCTACCGAGGAAGTTCAAGAGATGTGCGCACGGCATAAGCTGTGGAAGCTCTGCGTAGATGGCGGTGAAAGAGCTGATTTCAGCGATAAAACCGTGAATAATTTTGACTTTGTTGGGATGGATCTCAGCGATGCGAAATGTGACAACGCCCGTTTTATTAACTGTCGTTTTGTCGGCTCATATCTTGACAGCGTTTCAGCTGTCAACGCTCTTTTTTAGGGCTGTACCTTTGATGCCGCAAATATTGACTCTGTCAATTTCAAAGACTCACGAATCATTGATTCAAGCTGTATCGACGCTACCTTCTGGAACTGTGATATGACAGACACTGCTTTTCATGGTTGTGATTTGTCGAAGGCTGAGTTTATTAACTGCCTTCTTAAAAACACCGACCTTGAAGGCAGCAATACCTATATGAGTAGGATAAGAGACTGTGCCGAGGAACCGGAGAGCATGGATCAGGACGAGGACGGCGGTATGATTATGTGATGTAAAAAGGAGCAGCTCAACACGAACTGCTCCTAATCATCAACCATATACCGATAAATACTTTACAGGCACATGCTTCGCTTGCCACACACCGTTAGCCGAGAGGTACAGCACATTACCGTCATTTACGAAATCCCTTGCTCTGAAAAGGAGCACGACAGGTTTTCCGTGGCGGCTGCCGACCTTAACGGCGGTTTCATAATCAGGTGAGATATGAACAAACTGACGTGACATCGGCTTCAAGCCCTCTGACATAATACTGTCCAGAAACCTCTCTGCCGTACCATGATAAAGCAGCTCGGGCGGTTCGGGCTGTGTCATATCTACGACAACGCCCGGAATGGAATGTCCTTGGTTCGCGCGGATATGCTCGCGGCTCTCGTCAAAGGAGTAACGTCCCTTCGCATCTTCGGCGACAATCTGCTCCATGACGGATAAATTGAAGTCAGGTTCTTTCTTTCGGATGACCTCAATAATATCATCAACTTTCGCCCAACCGCCGTCAAGGTTTACATACAAGGGTGATGTGCAGTGACGCAGAAGATAGGACATCCTCTTGCTGATTCTGTTCAGATTCACGTTATCTCCTCCTCTCAAAAAGGTTATGGAGATAATAGCTCAGTACGATAAAAAAGTCAAGTGAAGTTTTTGCCGATTGGAGAATCCAATCGGTATTTTTTACGGAGGTGATTTACTATGAGCTTTTCAATAGGCGCAGCTCTGAAGAAGATTGCGGTTTCACTTCTTACGGATAAGAAAGTTTTGAAATGGGTAGCCGGCATCGTGCTCGGCATTATCATCATTATCATGATACCGTTCGCGGTTATCATTTCACTGAGCAATGGCGATATCCAAATCGACACCGAGAGTCTGAAGCAGGCTGTTCAGGCACAGATGAATGAGACTGACCGTGCGAGAACAGAAGCGATCAATACGCTCCTGACGAATATCTCCACGAGAATGAAAGCCAAGAAGTTTACCGACGCTCAGATACAAAAGGCGTACAAGCTGTACTTCGGCATCCTATACAGCCAAGCGGACGACGCCTCATTTGTCGATGATCTTGTTTCATGCTTCAAGGAGGATCAAACCGATGAAGAACTGATCACCGCGGTTAATAACAAATTCGGCGTTAATCTTTCCAAGGACGCATTCAACCTCAACACCGGCGTCCTGACTGTGAGCAACTCGGATATCGTCAATGTGGCGAAGAAGGAGATCGGCAACGTCGGCGGAGAAAAATACTGGCGATGGTTCGGCTTCGATTCCCATGTGCATTGGTGCGCCTGCTTTGTCAGCTGGTGCGCGGATCAATGCGGATATCTCGATCAGGGGCTGATACCGAGAACCGCTACCTGTCTCGGCGGCATATCTTGGTTCCAAGAACGCGGACTGTGGCTCAGCGCAGGACAGACGCCGAAAGCCGGAATGCTGATCTATTTCGATTGGGATCTGGACGGTTTATCCGACCATGTCGGTATTGTAGAAAAATGCGAGGGCGGTACGGTCTATACCATTGAGGGCAATACCTCCGACAGCTGTGCCGCTCACCAATACGACGTTCATTATGCCTGTATCTATGGCTACGGTACGCCTCGATACAGTGACGGCACATTGGATGAGGGCTCTGTTACCGGCGATGTAGCGACTCAGGTGTGGACATACCTGAAAAGCTACGGATACTCGGACAGCGTTGCCGCGGGCATCATGGGCAACATGATGCGCGAGTGCGGAGGCGATACCCTTGATTTGAGCTGGAATATTGTCGGTCACTATAACGGCGATGAGTTCTACGGCCTGTGCCAGTGGTGCCTGAGATACACACCGTCCGGCTTCAAAAATTCATCTATAAAACAGCAATGTGATTATCTGCAGCAGACGATCGCATCTGAATTTGCGGCATACGGAGGGAATTACAACGGTATAACCTACAGTGAGTTCCTTAATGCTGATACCCGCACAGCGGCAATCGCATTTGAGCGAGTATATGAACGCTGCGGTGATTACGCAAACGAGGACGGACGCAGAGCGAATAACGCTGAAGTTGCCTACAATCATTTCCATAAATAAGAAAACGAGGTGATACCAAATGAACATTTTAATCGATCTTAACAGAAAGCCCGAAGATTACCGTCTCAAAAATTGTGTAGTGGATGAGATCGAAGAGATCAGCCGCGATCAATTTGAAACCTTCCAATATTATCCGACAGCCCGCTTTGGTGCGATTACAAACAACCTTCATAGGCTCCCCGAGGATACAGAGGACATACGCCACTGTATTCTGTTGTTGGACGCGGATGGCAACGATGGCTTTATTGTGAATCCTCACGGCGCCGACTATGCCCGCTACTCAGCGTTCATTCCGAACGCGCGACAATTGTACAGACTCAATCAGTATCCCAGCCTTGCAGAATTTAATGACAGGATGAATCGAATGGTTGACAGATTCACATCAGAGGCGATTCAGGGCCATAAAAAGGGTTCATATGTGCTCGATATATCAGACGTAGAGAGCGCCTGTGGCTTTGAGACTTTTGACAGAGATCTTTTCACCGAGATGATGTCCGAACGCAATGAGTTTATCGATGTGGAAGAAAACAACGGAGATTTGTATCTTACCATCAATCCCGCATATATTACGGCAATTCCGCGTGAACTGTCGCAGAAGGATTTGGACGTGATCTGTGCCAAGCATATCCTGTGGATGAACGACGCAGGCGGCGAGAGAGCCAACCTATCTAACTGTATCCTGCGGAACCTGAGTCTTTACGGAACCGACCTCTCGTACTGCGTTTGCTGCTCCGCTGTGTTTGAGAACTGCGATATGCACTCAACCGCATTTATTAATTCGGATTTTGAAAAGACACAGTTTTTAAACTGCTGTATGCAGGACACATACTTTGAACGAGCGACTCTCTCTGACGCCGTGTTTGAAGACTGTGATATATCCAATTCGATCATCAATGACTGTCGCTTAACAAACGCGGTCATGCGGGATTGCGACCTTGATAAAACCAATCCGACCGGATGCGATTTAGAAGGCTTCCGTTATGTCGAGAGCGACATAACGGAAAGCGACTCTCCGGGATTATCTCCAATCTTATAAACAAATAATGAGGTGATAAGAATTATGGATAACAAAAAACTAAAACAAATTGCCCGCTACTGTGTTACCAGCGGAACACAGAATACAACCGACGGCACATGGAGCATCAGCTACGATGAGATGAGTCATCATTTCGGTGTGGATCGAAATGATATCAACGGCAACACGCAGCTCCTCGCGGACGAGCTGAACCGTCAGGAGGAAATCAACGATCTGATGATGACCGAGGACTGTATCGAGATGACCTACCACATGGAACACTGTCCTCTTTGTCAGCAGGGAGGGATCAAAGGTGCGCTGGAGCTTGCCTCCGTACTCGGGTGCAACATCACCGACGAGCATGAGGATGAGCCGGAACATCGACCGATGAACTATGACGAGGTCGAAGTTAAGCTGGCAAAACACACTCTTTGGATTCTTGCCGAGGAAGGCGAGCAAGCGGTATTTTCAGCCTGCGAAATCTCACATCATAATTTTACCGCCCGATCCTTTCCGAACGTCATGTTCAGCAACTGCAGGTTTTCGTTTTGTGATTTCTGCGAGGCTGACCTCAGCTACTGCGTGTTCGAGAATTGTGAGTTTGTCGACTGCGATCTGTCATACGTAAAAGCCGAGGGCGCTGATTTCTCCGGTACGGACTTCTGCGATTCCAGATTACACGACGCTTGCTTCGATACCTGTAATTTCAAAGACGCAAAGCTGAACGATATCCACAGTCATCCTCGTCTTCAGTTCTGCTGTATCGAGAATACCGATCTCGGCGAGGATGACGAGTATATTTACTTGGATGACTGCCATGACAATGAAACCGAATGGGAAGCCGAGCGCGATAACCATTACATGGAAATGCAGGTGCAGTAATGGCTCGCGGTAAAATGAAATCCATTTACGGGATCTACAAGAAGCACGGGCGCGAAGCGTTCCTCGAAGCTGCTGAGTATTACTCCTGTCATGTCAATTGGAGCAGCGTGGACAAAACGATCGACGAGATGGAATCCCGATGGTACGACTTATCGCACACCCTGACCGAAGCCGAAAAAATGGTGGAGGACTATAACAACGGCAATACTATTCTGAACGATGACTGCCAAGTGTTTGTTGACATGGGGCAGTCGTTTGTTATGTAGGAGGATCGAAAAATGAAAAAAACAACTGTTACGGTTTCCTATGATGAAGAAAAACTCGAAGCATTGAAAATGTATCTGAAAGAAAAGAGTTTGGATCTTGATACGGAACTGATCAGGACGATCGATACACTCTACACAAAAAATGTTCCTTCTGCGGTCAAGGAATATCTGGACAAGAAAACCAAAGCCGCTGCGCAAAAAAAGAATCAGGAGGTGGAAGAAAATGGCAAACACAGAAGTCCCTCTGCTGTATAACGAATACCGCCTTCGCGCGATAAAAAAGGCGTTGGAGGAAAGCGGGAGCAGCGTGGAGCAGGTGTTAAAAAACAAACTGGATTCTGTCTACCGGGACATTGTCTCTGTCGAGGAACAAGAGCAAATTGAAGAAATGATTCACCGGGAGGAATCTGCTTCACAACAAAACAACAGAGCCTACGGCATATATCATCTCCACGGATATGACGGTGATATGCATATCGCAACACTGAACTATAACAGCCTCCTTCAGTTCGGACGGCTGTTTCAAGGACACCTTCAGTATAAGGCATACTCCTATTCGCTCGACAGCATTGCGTGCCTCTTCGGTCAGCACAAAGAATTAGATCCGGTTCTGTTCCAATCGTTCTGCGATACGTTCCAAAGCAACGACAACGTCAGTTTGATAGCTGACGTTGATTTTGAGCGCGGGTATCTCTCTGTTCTGGAGAAAGGCTCCGACGAATGGCGTACCTATCGTTTGGATGATGTCTCAAACGCAGTGACATCTGCTTATGAGACACCGGAGCTATCCGAATATGAAAGGTATGGAGCCTTCACGGATGCTCTGAAAGAAAAAGAGATATGCGATGCGGAAACATCGTTTATGAGCGAAGATTCTGCTCCGGTTCAGCAGATACTCTGACGCAGCTAAATGCGCCCCTGTTTGCCCGTGTTTCGCGCCGTGTCGCGTTTTCACAGCGAGGCAGGGTAAGTAACCCTTCGAGAGTGTTCGGACGGCGTTTGGGCAAATCGGGTGCAGGTGAACGAGGGCAATATGCACAAGGAGAGTCCGCCCGCCTGAGACGGGCGATCAAGCAGGAGAAAGGCGTGACGCTTTTGAAAGCGCCTCGCCGGTTCACAGCGGACGGCAACGCCGTCCGCAAGCCGTTTTTGGGCTCTCCTTGTGCAGTTTTCTTGGGTTGAACCCTGTTTGATGAGTTTTGGTTATGGGTTGAACCCTTCGCCTGTTTTTGCGATGAAACAGGCATTTTTGCTGACGCTAAGCCAAAGAAGGGATGTGAAAGACTATGGGCAAGTCAGTAGATAAAAAGCGGTTTACCTTGTGGCTGTACGACGATACCTGGGCTAAAGTAAAAGAAATGTACCGTCATGACGACTGCCGCAATAAATCCGAATTCATAGAAAAGGCGATCCGATTCTACGTTGGCTACCTCACCGCTGGAAGCAAAGCCAACTATCTGCCGAATATGTTTCTCTCTAATATGAGAGGAATCGTGCGCGAGAGCGACACCCGGCAGAACAGAATGCTCTTCAAGATAGCGGTTGAGATGGCAATGATGGAGAACATTCTTGCCAACCTGAACAACTTTGATCCTGTCGCTGTCGAGCGATTACGCGGAGCTTGCGTGGAGGAAGTCAAGGGAATTAACGGTTTGCTTCGGTTCGAGGACGCTGTCGACTGGCAGGATACTTGGGATAAATAATGGCAAAGCTCGTTACCAAATTCAAGTATCTCAAGCCGAATCCCGATAAAGGTTTAGGAGGCTACGCCAAATACATTGCCACCAGAGAAGGCGTAGAAAAGATAGATGACTCTCAAGTTTATGAACCGGCTACACAGAAACAGCGGCAGCTTATAGAGAAGATCACCGCTGATTATCCCGAGACAAAGGAGCTGTTGGAGTATGAAGACTACGCTATGAGTCCGACTGTCGGCAACGCTTCTGAGTTCATAACGAGAGTGATTGAGGTGTGTGCCGACAGTATTCTTGACTCCAAAACCTACGCAGACTATATCGCTACCCGTCCGAGAGCACAGCGATTCGGCACTCACGGTCTATTCACTGACGATGGAAAGCCGGTAAAACTCAGCAAGGTTTCAAAGGAACTTAACCTCCATGACGGAAATGTTTGGACGGTGATCGTGTCCCTCAGACGTGAGGACGCCGAGCGTTTAGGGTACGATTCAGGCGAAAGATGGCGCGAAATGCTCAGGGGATTAAATCAAGAATTATCGGATCAGTTCAATATCCCTATGGAATACCTGAGATGGTTCGGAGCCTTTCACAACGAAGGTCACCATCCTCATGTCCACCTGATCGTGTACTCTACTGAAAAAGCTGTCGGTCATCTTGCGAAAGAAGGAGTGCAAAAACTGCGTTCAGCCCTCGGCAGAGAGATTTTTAATCAGGATCTCTTGAATGTTTATCGGGAGCAGACTGCCCACAGAGATACCCTTCGCAGCGAAGGTAAAGAGTGTCTTGCCGAGATTGTTGCTCAGATCAACGACGGCAGCTACGACAATCCTATCCTTGAACAGAAGCTTTTGGAGCTGTCGAGAGCGCTGGCACAAACGAAAGGAAAGAAGGTTTACGGCTTCCTTGACGCAGATACAAAGGAGCTTGTCGACGAGATTGTGGACGAGCTTGCCGGGGATGAACGGCTCAGTCAGCTCTATGAGCTGTGGTATCAGGACAAAGATTTGATCCAAAGCACCTACACGGACGAGCCTGCCGAGCGTGTTCCTCTCTCTCAAAACGAAGTCTTCAAACCGATCCGCAACGCTGTTATTCGGGAGGCTCTCAACATTTCCGAGGAAAGAATCACTGTCGAGGACGAGGATGAAACAGTGATGACCGAGAGTGTTCTCACCGATGATGACGGCGAAGAAGCAGAACCGCAGCCTGGTTTATCTGAGCTTGATCGGATAAAAAAGAAGGCTGCCGACGGGAATATGTACGATCAATACCGCCTTGCCAAACTGCTGCTTGACAGAGAAAGCGAGTATTACGATCCTGAAGAAGCTGTTGAATGGCTGAAAAAATCTGCCGACAAAGGATATACTGTTGCAAAGTATCGTCTCGGAAAGCTGCTTTTGCTCAGCGAGGATGTACCTCAAGACACATGGGCAGCCATCCGCTGGCTCGACGATGCCTCCGATGACGGCTACGAATACGCTCAGTATCTCCTCGGAAAGCTGTACGCACAAGGAGTACATGTTCAAAAGAATGAACTCGTCGCTCTGAGATATTTGGAAAAAGCTGCCCGTCAAGGCAACCCTTACGCCTCGTACCTTACAGGAAAACTATTGCTAAATTCCGATGATGACAGAGATGCTCGCAGAGCGGTCAGGCTCTTCATGTCCTCCGCAGATCACGGAAACAGCTACGCCGAATACCAAGTCGGCAAGATGTATCTGTACGGAAAGGGCGTGGAAAAGGATACCGATCTCGCTCTTTTGTATCTGAGACAGTCAGCCGAGCACGGCAATCCCTATGCATCGCAGCTCCTGTATAACCTCAGTCACAGCAAAAATCCGTTCATTGCCATGTCTGCTTTTCGATTGCTGCAGTACCTTGCCCGTATCATTCAGAACAGAATTGAGGACGAACGCAAGGGCAAGGAAGGTATGACGGATAAGAAATTACGAAGAATTATTGACGCCAAGCGAGAGGCTCACGGTCTCAAGCATGGCTAAGGGGGAATGTTTACTGTCAACAAAATACAAACACTATACTGATGAACAAAAGGAAACCGCTCGTCAGACTGACATTGCTGCGCTCCTTATGAGTCAGGATGAGACCTTGAAAAAGGCTGGATCTGAGTACGAATGGTACGACGGCGGTCAGAAGATCACCATCCGCGGGAACCTTTGGTACAACCAATATGAGCAGGAAGGCGGCGACGCGATCGACTTTGTCCGCAGGTTCTACAACAAGGATTACACCGAAGCTGTAGACTTTCTGCTCGGAGGCTTCCAAGGTACACTGATCAGGTCGGAGCCTATTGAGAAGAAACCGAAGGAACCTTTCGTACTCCCGAAGCGCAATTACAACATGGACAGGGTCTTTGCATACCTGATACATCAGCGCGGGATCGACCGCGACGTGCTCTATTCCTTTGTTCATCACAGGATGATTTACGAATCCAAGAACAAGCATAACGCTGTGTTCGTCGGCTATGACGCGGACAGGATTCCGCGCCATGCCCACAAGAGAGGAACAGGCAGCGAGAGTACATACAAGGGAAACGCTCCCAACGGAGTGCCTGAGTATTCCTTCCACTGGCACGGTCGGAGCAAATATATCTGTCTGTTTGAAGCCCCGATCGATATGCTCTCGTTCATTTCCATGCACAAAAGCCATTGGCAGGAGCACAGCTACGCCGCGGCTTGTTCCGTTTCGGACAGGGTATTATTCCAAATGATGAAGGATAATCCGAACATAGAAGAAGTGTTTTTGTGTCTCGACAACGATGAACCCGGACACAAAGCGACAAAAAGAATCTCCGATAAGCTATTCCTGATGGGAACCAAATGCACAATTCTTCTTCCAAAAGGTAAGGATTGGAACGAAGATTTATTAGCGATGAGAGAAGCAGAAGAAAGTGAGGTGTCAGAACAATGCCAAACGTCGCAATTATTATCTTAGTAGGTGGAGCTATGTTCGCCATTCTCGGCGGCGTTACGCTCCTCAGTCATTTATACAATCTCAACAACATCAAGAGCAAAACCGTAGGCGACGGACAGCACGGTACGGCTCGCTGGGCTACACGGAAAGAGATCAAGCAGACCTATCGGCACATACCGTTCACCCCAAAGCGATGGCGGCAGCAGGCTAAAAACGGCATAACTCCGACCGCAGCTCACACAGCTAAGCGCAAAAAGAAGAAAGGAAAAGAACCGCAGGAGCAGTCATTACCGCAGGGCATCGTCGTAGGATGCGAGGGCAACACGACCGCGCTGGTAGATACCGGTGACGTTCATGTACTCATGATCGGCGCGGCAGGTGTCGGTAAAACTGCCTTTTGGCTCTACCCATGCATCGAGTATGCCTGTGCGTCAGGAATGTCTTTCCTCTCAACCGACACCAAGGGCGACGTACTTCGTAACTACGGCAACATCGCAAAGGACTACGGCTACAAGATTTCCGTTATAGATCTGCGCAACCCGACGCGCTCCAACGGCAACAATCTGCTCCACCTGGTCAACAAATACATGGATATGTACTTGGAGAATCCCGACCAATTGGTGTATAAAGCCAAGTGCGAAAAGTACGCGAAGATCATATCCAAGACGATCATTCTCTCCGGTATGGATGCGTCCTCCTTCGGTCAGAACGCATACTTCTACGACGCGGCCGAGGGCTTGCTGACAGCTACAATCCTCCTCGTCGCGGAATTCTGCGAACCTGCCAAGCGTCACATTGTCTCTGTGTTCAAGATCATACAGGAGTTATTGGCGCCGTCAAAGATGAAAGGTAAGAATCAGTTTCAGCAGCTCATGGAGCTGTTGCCGAACGATCACAAGGCGAAATGGTTCGCCGGAGCCGCTCTGAACACCGCGGAGCAGAGCATGGCGTCCGTTATGTCAACGGCGCTGTCCCGACTGAACGCCTTCCTTGATTCCGAGCTTGAACAGCTTCTCTGCTTCGATACAGAGATCGACGCGGAAGATTTCTGCAATCAGAAGTCGGCAATCTTTATCATCATGCCCGAGGAAGATCCCGGTAAATTCTTCATGGTATCGCTTGTGATCCAACAGCTTTACAGAGAAATCCTCGCGGTCGCTGACGAGAATGGCGGCAAGCTAAAGAACCGCGCTGTCTTTTTCTGCGACGAGTTTGGTACGCTTCCGAAGATCGAATCGGCAGAAATGATGTTCTCGGCGGCACGATCCCGACGTCTGCAGATCGTTCCCATCATCCAGTCCTTTTCGCAGCTCGATAAAAACTACGGCAAGGAAGGCGCCGAGATCATCGTAGATAACACACAGATTACACTCTTCGGTGGCTTTGCTCCTAACAGCTCATCAGCCGAAACGCTCTCAAAGGCGCTCGGCAGCCGAACGGTCATGTCCGGTTCTGTCAGCCGGGGAAAGGATAATCCCTCACAGTCCCTGCAGATGGTCGAGCGCGCCTTAATGACGCCCGACGAGCTGAAATCTCTCCCAAAGGGTGATTTCATTGTGATGAAGACCGGCGTCCATCCCATGCGCGTACACCTCAAGCTGTTCTTCAAATGGGGCATTGAGTTCGATGAGGACAACCCTTATATCGTTCCTGAGAACGGCAATCGTGAGGTTCAGTACGCCGATAAGAGCGAGATTCAGAAAGGGATCATGGAAAAATATCATCCCGAATCCATTTTTGACAATCCCGTTTCCGATAAGGTAAACGGAGGTAATCAAGCACATGAACAACAGAGAGTCCATCATCCGCCGAAAAAGGGATTTGGCAGCACCGAACCGCCCAACGGCAAAAAGGACGGATCAGGAGCAAAACAGCAGCCCGCTCAGTTACCGGAGATCGTTCAACGTGAGGTGCAAATCGATGAGTCGCCTTAGTTTTCTCTATTGCTCCGACCTGCCTCACCGTGCTGTTTCCGTCTATGTTTATCTTTACGATCGTGCCAACATGGACGGAGAGTGCTGGCCGTCGATCGCAACGATTGCAAAGGAGCTGAAGCTGTCGCAATCCACTGTCCGCAGAGCCCTGCAGGATCTTCGCAGAGTTAACCTCGTCGAGACCGAACAGCGACGCCGGAAAAACGGCGCTAAGAGCAGCTTGCTCTACAAATTGAAGCGATAAAAGGAAGAAGCGGGTGACCGAAAAAAGCCACTCGCTTCATTTTATCGAAAAAACATACTCTCTCCGCCAAGAGGGAACTGCACCCTTTTCGTGGAAGGTGCCACCTGTCATCATGGAAGGAGAAGGTGAAGTACCCATCTTAAAAGCTGTTACAACAGAAGAAAGACAGATAGCTTCTCTATGAAAAGTTATGATAGAAACTGAGAAATCAAATAATATGCGCTGAATTCAGGTGAGGTCGCCTCGGTTAAGCCGATGCCCGGCGCGCTGATTCTTTCTTTTTCTGCTGTGAAATCAAAGCTCTGAGAATTGGTACGGCTTGATAATAGAGGAACCGCCCTGCACATCATAACGCATCCAACCATCGTCGTAACCGACCAGGCAAGCGCAATGTCCGCCCGGAACCGCAGTGCTTTGGTAGATATTATAGGTGACGATGTGTCTTTCGCAGTCCTGATTCGGTTCTCCGCCCGGATAAAGCAGCATGGAGCTCAGTCCTAAATCTCGTGCTGCCCAAGCGGTATAAACCGCACCGGTCACGCACATTATTTGTGAATAAGAGTAATTGCTCTTGATGTATTGAGCGAAAGCCTGCATTTTCTCTTTATCGGTCATTGAATCAGTCCAGCGTTTGCTTTCTATTTCTTTGACCTTAGCTCTTGTGGATTCGATCTTATCCGAACCGGATGATGTATTGATATTGATGGTTGTGCTTTTGATCAGCTGATCCTTATAGTAGAAGTCAATGGGAAAGGAGCAGTGTGCTTCGCTAAAGCAGCATATGGTGTACTGATAAGGCAAAGCGTACTTACCCTTGTAATGAGCGTATACATAAGCGATTTCATTTCCGCTTTCATCAACTACAGAGCAATCGTATCCGTGCAGGATGTTTGTATCTTCTGCCATCAAGTATGATTCTTTGAATTTCGGATCTGAATAATCGATCCGGTTGATATACTGTCCATGATTGACAATGACGGTGATATCGTAGGGACTGATTTCCGATTGAGGTTTGAGAGCAAGGTTGGTCTTCAGATTTGTTGTGCTGTCGTCGATAGTGACAGAAGCCGGAATCCTTGAAACATCAAAAACAACATCGCCGACAGTTACGCTCTTGCCGTCTGCTGAGATAACAGGCTCTGCAAAATCCATATCAGTAGTGGCGCTGACAGCTTGTCCGACCGGATGACTCACTCTCATATTAACGAGCCACATCTGAATTGTCGTAGCGTCTAACACAGTGATTTCACCGTCAGAATCAACGTCCGCAGCCAGCTTGCTGACGCCCGAAAGCACGATCATATCGGCAGTCTTTCGCTGAATCAGCGTGGCGTCTGTAACGGAAACGTCGTGATCCATATCCGTGTCACCGAGCAGATAGTCATATGTCTCTGCAACTGATGAAACACAAGCTCCTGTTAGCAGTAAAGCTGTGATCAAGAGAACAGAAACGATTGTACGGATTGTTTTCATCCCAATCTCCTCCTTTGAAAAACGATCACACCCCTCAGTGTGTCGTATTTTAGCGTAGATGGGAAGAAAATACAAGTAGAAAAATCAGCGGTTTTTTTGTTGGAAATGTCAAGATGATGTTTTATAGTCTTTTGTATTCAAATAACAAAACACGCCCGACATGAAGTCAGGCGCTATCAAAGCAACTTATGATTGCTCGTTGTAAAGTCTGATCGAGCGTTCATAGATGTGTACGATCGTCCTTATCGTTGCGAGTTGATCATACCGCAAACATTCGTCAGCACCGAATCGTAACGCATGATCTTTCATACCTTCGTGCCATTCTTTTGCTAAAGCAACAATGGCAATTCCATATGGGTGGACTTCCCTTGCCATCGCAATCAAGGCTTCTTCTCTTTTATTTGAACCGATAATCGAATCAAAATCAACGTAAATCAGATCGGGAAGATGAATCAGATTCAGATCGTCGATCGTTCCAAATGTCATTTCAGTTTTATTCAGCTCTCTTATTCCTTCGATTACTGATTCGTCGTGAATATCGAGTAAGAGCGTGTTCATTTTGTATACTTCCTTTCTTTCAGATGATATGCCGTGTTCTGCTCTTCAATAAATACTTACTAATTTATGCCATCTTCTATCAAGTCAATGATTTTCAGATTGTTTTTCTTCGCATAATCAAGCGTCCTGCTTGCGCCGCCGGAGCGATGAACATAGCTGATTGCGACGCTGGATTTTTCAACCATATACTTGTTTCTTTCGGGGATCGCTCTCTTGTAGAAGAAGTAGGTGTCTTGCTGTTCCTCAAACGGATAGATGATCTCGTCGAAAAGGCCTTTGTTAAAGATACGAAAATTGTGGTACGGGATAACAAGATAACTTCTAATACTCGGATAACGATTCTTCATTTGATGCAGCACAGACGCACAGGTGACGTCAAAGTGTCCCTGCCCGCCGTTCAGAAACACTTTGATACCCATGTTGATTGCGCAGACAATCGCATGTTCAATCAACTCTTTTCTGATGAAGTAGCAATCATGGGTTCCGATGAAAACCGCTGTGATCTCTCTGCTTTCCATATTCTCCGAAAATAAAAAAGCGTGGCCACCGGAGCAGCCACGCCAAAAACACATAGCTCACTCATTGTTGCCACACAATTACATCGGCTTTGATTACTCTTAACGCGACGGTTGAGCTTGTGTTTTTAACACAGAATTCCGTCACGAAAAAGTGTAACCCAAAAAGCACAGATAGAGTATACCTATCCATGATAATCAAAGCAATATTCAGATGTAATTATGTGGCATGAATATCATATCACAACGGAGCCTGAAATGCAATAAAAAAAGCGCAGCACACAAAAAGTGAGCCGCGCCGAAAAACACTTAGGCTCATTATTGCTGCTACACAAATACATTCGACCTTGAGTACTCTAAGCTCGTCCGCTGAGCCTGTGTTTTTGCACAAGTTTATAACGGACGAGAACACAAACGCAAATAAGCATAGACAGCATGATCTGTCTACACATAATCAAGGCATTATTTAAATGTATAAGTGTAGCATATTCATCTTATCATAAACCAGTCAGAATTGCAATATAAAGTATGGCTTCAAGTAAAAGATATACGTGACATGAAAGCATGATAATTGTTGAGCGTTTGTATTGTAATAACAAAAAAGATATGTTATAATAATGTCGCCACATAAAGTTGTTTTTTCAACAAATAGTACCATTCCTTTGCGTGTATTTTTATTATGGTAAAAATACAGGCTCATTTTCACGTATAAGGAATTGTACTGAATAACTTTGTGTGGCAACAAAGAGCTATGTGTTTTTCGACGTGGCTCTAACGGAGCCACGTTTTTTTATGAAAAAAACAGCAGCAAAAATTGCTACTGTTTAAACTTCGTAGAACAGAATTATAATAGATCTATATAGAAAAGTCAGACCAATAGTAATCGTAACTAATGGTCTGACCAGAATAATGACGGCTATAAATATTTCGCTGGCTTAAGTAGTTCCATATTCCTTTGCTTTAGTTCATATGATGAATGAACATATTTGTTGAGAGTTGTTTTCACATCCGCATGACCAAGAATTTCAGATAGTGACTTAATATCAAAGCCCGCTTCAATACACCTTGTAGCAAAGGTGTGACGCAAAGCATGAAAATTAGTCCTTGGCAATCCACATGACTCAATTGATTTTCAAATTTCATCTGCATTAACCTCGGCTCAACGGGTTTCCCGTTTCTATTCATCAGCACAGATCCTGTAGGTTTTCTGAATTCAATAATGTTTTTTTGAAAAAACAAAGTTATGTGAATCACCCTCTTGGATGAGATAGTTTTAGGCTCGGTAACTTCCTATAGAGTATGATTACCAACATTGATTCGATGCATTGTTTTGGAAATAATAATACTATCATCTCGA
>JAFRBD010000050.1 GCA_017405065.1 Ruminococcus sp.
ACCGACACCCGCGGGAACGAGGTGCATACGTGGGCTGTACATCACACTTGCTATGCGGGTGTGAAGCCCTACGACGAGTATGTGCAGACCGAAGAACGCCGCCCCGACTACAACACGGTAACGGAGTTTAAGCTCCGCTACTGTGCGAAGACTGCGGAGATAGTCCCGGAAACGTACCGCATAAAGTACGGCGGGACTATACACCGCATACTCACGGCGACGGACGTTAACGGTGCACATCAGATCATCAAGATCAAGGCGGTGATTGACAGTGGCAAAGCAGCGGCGACCTGAGATACAGATCGACATAATGCGCGAGCTGACCGAATACACGGAAGAGATCGCGCAGGAGATCGAAAAGGCGGCGGACAGGAGGGCGAAAGAAGCGGTGAAAACGCTGAAAGAGACCTCTCCGCGAAGCAAGAAGAACCGCGAGCACTACGCCGACGGCTGGACTGTGAGAAAGCAGAAAGGCGCGGGCAAGCTGGAAGTCACCATATACAACCGCAAGAAGCCGCACCTCACGCATCTGCTGGAGTACGGCTGGCTGAAAAAGAGCGGCAAGCGCGTGAAGGGCAGACCTCACATCGAGCCCGTGCAGGAAAAGCTCAACCGCGATTTTGAAGCCGACTGCGAAAACATCATCAAGAACACATAAGGCGGTGGGGAAATGACGATAGACGAATTTTGCGAAGTCTTAGACGGCTTCACGCGGGTCACGGGCATACCCTATCGGCACTATGTATACTCGAAGCCCACCCCCGCGCCCTGTCTCGTATACTACGAGATGGACGGCGAGGACGTGCAGGCGGACGGGATAAACGTACTTGACGACGTTTATATCCGCGCCGAGCTGTATGTAAGACCCACCGACAGCGCATCGGGGGCGGCATTCGAGGAACTGCTCACCGCGAACGGGCTGTCCTACGACCGGGAAAGGGCGTGGGTAGACGAACGCGGCGAAGTAGTCATATACTACGACATAACGATTTAACGATATAAAAAAGGGGGAAAACACATGGCAAAAGCAGCAATGAAGCGGACTTTGCGGGGCGCGACATACTTCCCCGCGACCGCGGAATTTAACGAAAACACGGGCGAGACTACCGTAACATACGGCGCGGCTCGTCAGCTCAACAGCTACAAAAGCGGCACAAGGTCCTACACTTGCGACCCTGTGGGTGAAACTAAGGAAGTGTGGGCGGACGGTATCAAAATCTACAGTGAAACCGTCAACGGCGGATATGAGATCAATCTTGAGATCGTGTCCCTGCTCGACAAGCAGCTCCTTATCGACTGGCTCAACTATATAGCCGTCGAGGGCGGCGTGGCAGAGCCTACATCTTCGCCCGAGCTGCCCTACTTCGGGCTTGCGATCTACGAGGATACCTCCGACGGCGTCGGGCAGACGCTTTGGTTCCCGTGGGTACAGGGCAACGGCAGACCTTCCGAAAGCGGCAAGACCGCCGAAGGCACGAGCTTTGACCCGACCTTCCCGACCGTGCCGCTGAAAGCAACGGGAACGCCCGACGGCGACGACCATTTTTGCCTCTACAAGCTGGACGGCAAGAACAGGCTCACCGCTCCGCCTTCCGGCACGCAGGTACCCGGAGTTGAGCTCAGCACCCACTACATCGAGCTCGTCGAGGACGACACCTTTACACTCACGGCGTTTACCGCACCCGCAGGGCAGACAGTCACCTGGACATCGGGCAGCAGCTCCGTCGCTACCGTTTCGGGCGGCGTAGTCACCGCGGAGGGCGCGGGCAACACCATCATCACAGCCTCGATCACTGTGGACGGCGTGACCTATACGGACACCTGCACTGTGATAGTTACTGCGTGAACATAAAAAATCGGCAAAATACCTCCTATAAACCATCTCATAAGGGCATAGAGCCCCGCTCGAAGGGGCGGGGCTTTACGCTTATCCGAAAGGGGCAGAACATATGATAAGAGCAGGCAGCACGCCCGAAGGCATGAGCACGGGCGAAGTAAATGCATATATCAACTACATGGCAAAGCAGCATCCCGATATCAAGTCGGGAACGCTGGATATCGAGCTGATCGACGGCGAGGAGGTAGGGCTCACGCTCACGCCCGACGTGGTACGCTTCCAGCGCATACGGCGTATCACCGGATATCTTGTCGGCGACCTGAGCCGCTTCAACAATGCCAAGCGTAAAGAGGTCGATGACAGAGTGGAACATATCGGCATATGAAGAAAAGCAAGAAAGATAAGCCCCGTCCGCGCTGGTACTGCAAGAAGTGCGGCATGATGTGGGTGAGTGCGGAAAAAAAGTACATAGACTGCATACTCTGCGGGATAGCGGGAGAGCCGCTGAACGAGAGCGCAGAGAAAATGATAAGGAAAATAAGCGATGAAAAAATCGTATGATATAGGCGGGAGAACGCTCATGCTCCGCTCGAACGTGCATACATGGTTCAACTACAAAGCACAGTTTGGGCGGGAGCTGGCGGAGGACTTAAAAAGGGCTATGGAGCTCGACGGGCTCAGAGAGCGTGCCGACGAAATCGAGAGCGCAAAAGTCTACGCCGAAGAGTGCCGGCTGTTCTTGCAGATACTCTGGGCGTTCGCCGACGAAGGCACGTCCGATATGCTGCCCTTTGACAGGTGGCTCACCACCGTGAGCGGTGTGGATATGCCCGAGATAGTAGCGACCGTCACGGAGCTGTATGTGAGCACCATGAAGCCCGACAAGCGCTATCGTATAGGCGCTAAGGACAGCGACGGCTCGACACTCACGACGGAGGAGCTCGCCGAGATGATCTACAGCTCGGGGGCGGACAGCTTAGCGCTCCGAGACCTGACGGTCGGCATGGCGCTCAACCTTGCCCACGCGCACATCAACGCCGTGCGCATGGCAAAAGGCGAGAAAGTTTCAGACCCCGAAAAGCAGTACAAGCAGATCAAAGAAATGCTCGACGCTATCGACAGCGGCGAAATACCGATGGAGAGCGTTGATCTGAAAGAGTACGAGCGACTGAAAGAAGCCGTGAAGGAGTGGGAAAATGGCTAAGAAAATAAAGGGCATAACCGTCCAGCTCGGCGGCGACACTAGCGGACTGACGAAAGCGCTTTCGGAAGCCGATAAAAGCCTTGCGGCTACCCAAAAGGAAATAAACGAGGTACAAAAGGGCTTGAAGCTCGACCCCTCGAACGTCACTCTCATGGCTCAGAAGCAGGAGCTGCTCACGAAAGCCATATCGGACACGAGCGCGAAGCTGAGAGCCCTTGAAGAAAATCAGGAAAAGGCGAAAAGAGCCTTTGAAGCTAACGCCGAGTGGGAACGGAAGTACGCCCCGCTGAAAGAGTCTATCGACAAAGCGAGTGCAAGCCTGAAAGAGCTGAAAGCCAAGCAGGACGAAGCAAAAAAAGCATTTGAAGCGGGGACGCTCAGCTCGGAAGACTATGAGAAAGTAAAAGCCGAGACCAAGGAAGCCGAAAAAGCGCTTGTCGACCTGAAGGAGCAGAAAAAGCAGCTTGACGCGCAGTTCGCGGACGGACATATCACTGCCGAAGAATACAGGGCATACCAGCGGGAAGTCGAGAACACCCGCAGTCACCTGCAAGGCTTGCAGAACGAGCTAAGCAACACCCGCGTGAACGCAGAGGAAGCGCACAAGAAAATCGCGGATTTCGGCACCCATGCAAAAGAGACGTTCGCGGGCGTAGCAAAAGCTGCCGCAGCCGTAGTCGCGGCGATAATCGCGGTCGGGACAAAGGTGCTCGAAGCGGGGCAGGACTTTGACAAATCAATGTCGGGCGTAGCGGCAACAATGGGCTACTCGGTGGACGAGCTCAAGACCGAGGGCAGCGAGGCAAACAAGACGTTTGAACAGCTCAGAGCGACCGCGCAGGCATACGGAAAATCAACGGAGAAGTCCGCCACCGAAGCAAGCACGGCGCTCAATAACATGGCTCAGGCGGGCTATAACGCCGAGACCGCTATAGAGATGCTTTCTTCGGTGCTCGACCTCAGCAGTGCAGGGGAACTCGAACTCGCGGACAGCTCAAATTACGTCACGAACTCGCAGAAGGCGCTGGGGCTGACGCTCGAAGAGACAAAAGAGCTGATCGACCAGATGGCGAAAGCCTCATCGAAGACGAACACCAAGGTCGGAGAGCTCGGCGACGGTATCCTAAAGATCGGCGGCACGGCTAAGACCCTGAGCGGCGGCACAAGAGAGCTCGTTGAAAATCTCGGTGTGCTTGCCGACAACAGCATAACAGCGGCAGAGGGAGGCACACATCTCCGAAACATCATACTCAGCCTTGAAAAGGCTATGAAAGACGGTGCTATCGAAATAAACGGCGTTAAAGTCGCAGTGACCGACACTGACGGCGAAATGCGTGAGATGTCAGAGGTCTTTCTTGATGTTGAAGCCGCTATGAGCGGGCTGACGAAGACGGGAAAAGACACCGAGCTGCTCAAAATCTTTAATAAGACCGACCTTGCGGCGGTCAACGCTTTTCTCGGCACGACTGCCGAAAGGTGGGACGAGCTCAAAAACGAGATCGAAGATAGCGCAGGGGCGGCTCATGCGATGGCGGAAACCAAGCTCGACAACCTCGCGGGAGATATCACCCTCTTCAAATCCGCCCTTGAGGGCGCGGAGATAACGATATCCGACAAGCTCAACCCCAAGCTCCGCGAAACCGTGCAGTTTGGCACGGAGATGGTGAGCAGGCTTGCGGACGGCTTCGGGCAGGGCGGGCTTGCGGGGGCTGTGGAGCAGGCGCACAAGGTGATCGCCGAACAGCTCGGCGAAGAAGCAAAACTCATTTTCGGCGTCGAAGCGGCGGTCGAGGGTGCTGTATCGGCATGGCTGACATATAAGGGCGTAACACTGCTAACTGAAGGCATTGAAGCGCTGCAAGCTATGCTTGGGCTGACTCAGGCAAACACAGCGGCGACCGAAGAACTCAACGCGGCACAGGTGGCGAACCCTTACGCGCTGATAGCGGCGCTTGCAGTCGGTGCGGCGACAGCTATCAAAAAAATGATAGACATACAAACCGACCTGATAGATGAAGCATCGAACAGCTACGACCTGCTCGACGACAAACAGAAAGAGATCGCCGACAACGCGAAAAAAATATCGTCGGAGATCGGCAAGAGCCGCGCCGAGTATAAGAAAAACCGCGAAGCCGTGGACGAGCAGACCGAAAGCTACAGGCTGATGGCGGACAAGCTCTACGAGCTGAACAACGCGGAAACCATGAACAGCGATGTGCGTAAGCAAATGCAGGTGTACATCGACAAGCTGAACGGCGCTATAAAAGGGCTGAACATTGAGCTCGACGGCGAGACGGGGCGGCTGAAAACACAGAAGGAGACCGTTGACGCGCTGATAGACAGCTACGACAAGCAGGCTAAGGCTCAGGCGGCGCAGCAGCACCTCACCGACCTCTACGATCAGCAGATATCTGCCGAGATAGAGCGCAAAAACGCGCTCGAAGCGGTGACGGAAGCAGAAAAGAAGCTGCTCGACCTCACGGAGAAAAAGAACATCGCGGCGCGGGCGTATAACGACGCGCTGGCACAGCGTGACGGGAGCTGGACGGCTTCCGAACAGCAGATAGACAACGAGAACCGCCTGCGGGCGAACCTTGAAGCGGCAACAAAAGCCGTGCAAGACCAGAAGGACAGGCTCGGAGAGCTGAACACGGCGTATGTAGTGGCGGGGGACGCTCTGGCAGGCGTTAACGGCGATATTGAAGCGACAAACGAGCTGATAGGCGAGATGGGCGGCGCTATATCCGACACCGCCGAGACTGCCGGCGAGGGCTTCGACAAGATCGCGGACGGCGCGGAGGACATGGCGAACAGCGTGGAGATATCCGCGGGAGAGCTCGCCGAAAAGCTGGAAACTACCACAAGCAAAATCGAGGAGCTTATAAACGCCTATGAGTCGAAGCTCGCAAGCCGCACGGGAACGCTTCAAAGCTGGTTCGAGGTGAATGCGACCGTTAGCGGCGAGGAGGCGAGCTTCAACGCGCTGAGCACGGGGCTCAACAAGCAGATTTTGTCGTTCGAAAAGTGGAAAGACGACATTGCCCGGCTCGAAAGCGAGGGTATCAATCAGAATTTTCTCGATAAACTCAAAGACGCGGGTCCGCAGTCGCAGGAACTGGTAAGCGCTCTGCTCTCCGTGCCGCCCGAAAAGCGAAACAAATACGCTGAAACATGGAACACTGCGTATCAGAGCGCGGCAAATACCGCCGAAGAACAGCTCAAACGCATGAAAACGGATACCGAAACGCAGATATCCACCATGCTCGAAGAGCTGAACGGTATGTCCCCGCAGTTTGAGGCGACCTTCGGCGACCTCGCAAACGCGGCGGTCGATGGATATATACAAAAAATCAAAGAACGCCTTCCCGAACTGAAAGAGTGGGGCAAGGTGATAGGCTCGGAGACGATGGACGGCGAAAAGGAAGAGACCGAGACCGCTTCACCGTCGAAGAAGTGGGCGGAGCTCGGCGGATATGCCGTCGAGGGCTACGAAAAGGGCATCAAGGACAGCATGAGCAAAGCCGTAAGCGCCGCACGAAAGATGGCTGACGACGCTATGAGCGCCGTGAGCAGGGCTCAGAGCGGCGGGGCTACGCTGGCGGGCGTGAAGAGCGCGGGGGCGGCTGTGAGAGCGACCGCAGAAGCGCAGGCGAGCACACCGAGCACCGCGCAGGTGGTGATCGAAAGCGCCGTCAAGCCCGCAGACATCGAGAACGCCGTGCGAAACGTGCTGAATGAAGCGCTGAAAAACGTCGGACAAGGCGCGGTATACATGGACGGGCGAGAGGTCGGCGAGATCGTCTACCCCGTCGTGAACGTCCTCCAGGGCTACGATGTAGACGTAAAGACAAGAGGGGGTGCATAAATGTCTGTAAGAAAAATAGTGTTTGCGGGGCTTGACACCCTCGCAAGCGGGATCCGCATAGACTCCGAGAAGTCGGAAACGACGGGAGCGGAGGTCGGGACAGCCGAAGAAAATATCTCTTATAAAGTCGGGGGCATCATATACCCGACGGGGCGGGGGCTTGCGAACCTCACGTATGTGCTGATACTGCACGATGAGCAGGGGCGGGGAGCTGTCGAGGCAAAGGCACGAATGATCGAAAACACGTTTTACGGTGTAAAAGGCGATCTTATAGACAGCGACAACCCGGGGCAAAAGTACACAAACGCCGTTTTTGTGGGGAGCGACCCTTTAAAGCCTGTTTCCCGCAACTGGACGTCGGCATATATGACTATACACTTCAAAGCCGACCCCGTGCCGCAGGATATAAACGCCATTAACGAGCGGGTGCTGAAATTTTCGGCAAACGGAAACGCCGCGATAAACATCACGAACAACGCGAGCTATACTATCACCAAAAGCGGCAGCACTTCGGAGGCGGTAAGCTACACAGCCGCGGAGCCATACACCTATCTGCTCGTCGCAGTTACGGAAAACGCCGAGACGATAACGCTCAACGGTGCGGAGCTCACGCCCGATACGCCTTTCACGATGCCCGCAAGCGCCGAAATAGCTATATCACACACAGGCTACGGCTACTATGAGCTGTGGCACGACACGCGGGAGGCGGTGAGCACATGAGATACGCGATCTTTGAGACGGACAGCGAACCCGTACTGCTGAGAGCCGACGAGATATCGGACGACGATATACAGGCGTTAGCAGTCAACTGCAAGATGACGGCGACGTTTTATATCTTTCCGACCTTCGAAAGTTGGCAAAAGTGCAAAAGAACGCTGACGTATGTGAGGATAATCGACACCGACAGGGCCGCCGACCGTATTGTTTTCAAGGGACGGGTGCTCCGAGTTAACGACAACATGGATAGCTCGGGGCGTTTGTGGCAGGAGATAACGTGCTTTTCCGCGGCGGATTACCTTGAAGATACCGCCCACATCGGGGCGATATCGGGAAAAAATCTGAGCGTTTACATGGCGGACGAGCTAAGCGAGCACAACGACGCTGTAGACCTTCCGCGACGGCTGACGTATACCATCACGGGAAGCGCCAGCGTGAACAGCGAGGGCATGGATATCACCGGCACGCGATATAAGGCATTATCCGAGATATTGACGGGCGGGAAATACCTCTCAAAGCTTGTGAGCCCAAGCGGAGCGGTACCAAACTACACCATGGAGTGGCGGGAACGGTACGCAAACGATGTTGCATATATCGACATTGCCGAAAAGTTCGGCGAGGAAAAAGAAACCGCTATCGTTATCGGCGAGAACCTGAAAGATATCAAGGCCGAAAGAAACACCGACGGCGGGATATATACGTCAGTGCTGGCGGTAAGCGGTGTGAACTCGGACGGCTCACGGGCGACACACAGCGCGGCGAACAGCGCTATGCAGACGTTATACAGCACGGGGCGGGTGCTGATAGTCGATGCAAACGATATCCGCTGCACTGCGCCGATGTGGGACTATACATACGCCGGTGGAGCCGAAGAAATTTCGCGTTCAAACGCACAGCTTGCTATGCTGGACGCTCTGCGAGTGTACGCGGAGCAGGAAGCCGCAAAGCTCTCCGACCCGCCTATGAAGATTACCATAAACGCCGTAGACCTTGCACGGCTGGGGCTTGCGGGGTATGACGGCTTCGAGGTCGGAAACAGCCACCCCGTTGTGTGTCCCCCGCTGGGGCTCTTCGGCGAAGCAATGAGGATAACGGCGATAAAGCGAAAGTTGGCAAGTGGGCAAATAGCCTCTATCACAATCGAGAAGGGGCAGAAAGCAGGCGTAAAGTCCTCGGGAACGTTGTCATATTTTATGGCGCGGCTGGACGAAGAGAACCGCAGAGGCACGGAAGAAGTGCGGCAGACCGAGATCGCACAAACCAAAGTTGAAGAACAGACGGACAGCTACGTCGTCAAGGAGATATCGCAGGAGGACTACGACAATCTCCCCGCGACCTCGCCGCTGAAAACGCGGGGATTTTGTATCATACGCGATAGTCAGACGGGCGACAGTACGCTCATGCTCAACGGTACGCATATAAGCTCGGGTGGTGGTGGGGAAGACAGGGGTACTATCGAATACGCGGCGATCTTAACAGAGGAAGAAATGAGCGAATGGGCGCCGGAACACGAGCTCGTGCCGCTGTGGTTCCGCGGGACGGCTGCCGTGTACTACGGGCAGGTGCCCGCAAGGTTCGTCGTGCAAAACAACCGCGTGCTGTGGGGCAGCACGGCGGCTGTCGAGGACGACATCGCGGAGACTATAACGCTCGAATACGCCGACGGGCGCAAGAACACCTACAAAGCGTTCATATCGGCTTTCAGCTACAACAGCAGGAACCATGTGCTCACCGTGAGCGTGGCGGCGTATGACAGCGGCGGCAGCCGTCTCGCAGTCCTCAGCAACTCGGGCGCGCTGACCTTTAGTATAACGCCGCCGTATGGGTACATCAAGGTCGGCATGGTACTGAAATGCTCGTCCTGGTCAACAGGCAGCGACGGCAAGCTTTACCCAAATCTCAACGTATCGCTGCAAAAGTATGTGAGCGTTGACGGAGTGCTCGTTGACGCGGGGACGAGCTCTGCGGGCACGGGTACGTCCTACGGGATAGCTAACCCCGTGCCGTGTACAGACGCGGAGCGGGATTTCGGGCTTGCGCTCACGACCCGCACCGAGCCTATAGCTCCGCCTTCGTGAGGTGATACCATGATCTATGTAAATCACGGCGTGAATCTGCTGGTAACGCCGCCCGCAGCGCATAACTATGCATATAACGAGGGCAGGAGCGGAGCGGCAAAAACTATGCTCACGCCTTTCGAGGCGGGGCAGAAGATAACGTCCTCGTCGGGATATAACGGGTATATGCGAGGCTCCGAACCGTCGCCGAACGACCATGTGTACAGCTCGCTGAGTTTTTCCGTGAGCGGCGGCACGACCCACGAGATAACCCAGGCGGCGGAGGTTGACGCGCAGGGCAGGACGGTATACGTAAGATATATAAACGGCACACGAAACGCAAATATCAGGAGCTACAATGAGCCGTGGGAGTTTTCGTACACCGTGACATCGTGGAACCACGCGAACCCGGAGGGCGACTACACGGCGGCTATAACGGTGACGGGCAAGTACCGCAGCAACAACGGCACATACAGCACCACGACAAACAGCATGGGAAAGACGGGCGTTCTGCTTCGGCAGGGCGACCGCACGCAGACGGATCATACTTTCAACATATCCGAAAATCGGTCATAAAAAGGGGGGATAAAATGCAGTACATCATAATGTTTCTAATCGTGCTCGGGCTTGCCTTTGCGGACTTCGTGACGGGCTACATCAAAGCGCGGTGCAAAGACGAGGTATCGAGCAAAGCTCTCCGCATCGGAGGGCTGCACAAGGTGAGCGAGCTGACTATAATGCTGTCGGCGATCGGGCTCACGGTCGGGCTCGAAAAGCTGGGCGGCTACTACAGCGACACGCGGCTCACGAGCCTTGCGGGGGCGTTCACGGCGCTGACCGTGTTCGTCTACATCACGGCGATGGAGATAATCTCGATAGTCGAGAACTTCGCCGAGATATACCCCGAAGCGACTTGGGCGCGGAAGATTATCAGCAGGCTGAAAAAATATGAAGACGATAAGGAGGACTAAGACATGGCAGAAAAAAGAGGTATAGATATCAGCAGATATCAGGGCAAGCCTGACTTCGGCAAGCTGAAAAGCGCTGTCGATTTCGTCATCGTTCAAGCGGGGTTCGGACGGTATGCTTCGCAGGTTGACGCGGAGTTCGAGCGCAACTATGCGGAGTGCCACAAGAACGGCATACCCGTCGGGGCGTATTGGTTCGGGTACGCTCTTACTCCCGCAGACGCGAGAGCAGAAGCGCAAGCGTGTATGCAGGCGCTTAAAGGCAAGACGTTTGACTATCCCATCTACTACGATATGGAGACAGACGTGGAGAGCAATCACTATCCGTTCGCAACAGGCAAAGCTAACTGCACCGCGATGGTAAACGCTTTTTGCGGTGAGCTCGAAAAAAACGGGTACTATGCAGGGCTTTACATCAGCCGCTCGCCGTGCCAAGACTACATCGAAAAATCAACAGCGGCAAGATACGCGCTTTGGATAGCCGATTATGCGGATAAATGCTACTATAACGGTGACGTTGGGATATGGCAATACAGCTCCACGGGACACGTCAACGGCATATCCGCAAAAGTTGATATGGACATATGCTATGAGGATTACCCCAAAATCATCAAGCAGGGCGGCTTTAACAACTTTCCGAAAGCCGACCCGAAAACGCTCGATACGGAAGGCTTTAAACGCGGTGACAAGTCTCTCGGGGTGTATTACCTTAAACAGCGGCTCAGAGCCAAAGGCTACAAGGTAGACGATACCGAAGGCTTTGGCAGAGGCACGGAAAACGCCGTGAACGAAATCCTGTCCGCAAAAGGCTACGAGCCGAACGGCATAGCCGGAAAAGGCTTTGCACGGCTCGTTATGAGATAACGGAGGTAAATCATGAGAGAACTAAGCACTATTCAGAAGAGAGAAAAGCTGAACCGGGTCTTTGCAAGCGACGAAGCCGGCGCGGGCAACGCGAATCATGAGTACGACATCTATCCTGCGGAGGGCTTTAATGAGGGCACCGAGCCGCTTGCGGTGATACAGTTCCAGCACGGTCCGCGCAGGCTGCCCGACAGCATTCACGGCGTGCTCGACACCGACCTGCTTGAGATCGTGCGCGACAGGCTCAAGGGCTTTCAGGCGGGTGAATTTTCTTGCCGTGAAAACGCTTTGGCTCTTACGCACATCGAGGAGGCGCTCATGTGGATGAATCGCCGCGTAGAGGACAGAATCGAAAGAAATGTTTTAGGCACTAACAAGAAATAATAAAAAAGAGGTGATACGCCGTGAAGAAGTTCGCCCGCGACGTCTGCAAAGACGAGCTCGCCGATGTTATCGACCAGTGGGTGATACTATCCACTCATGCCGAGCGCGATCGGCGTATCTTATACCGCCGCTTCGTGGACGGCGTGCCGGAGTTTGAACTCTGTGAGGAGTTTGACTTGTCCCGGCAACGTATACAAAGGATAGTAGATAAGTGGTTCGATGTGCTTTGCGAGCACATCGGCGATTAAAGCACAAGGCGACTGCCCGAGAGGGTAGCCGCCTTTTTTTGTTATATGGTATTTATCCAGTTTTCGATGTATGCGCTTACGGTCTGTCCGTCCTTTTGCGCCGCTTGTTTGAGCTTTGCAATGGCAGCTTTGGAAAGATTCACGTGTATCTGAGCTTTGCTATCGTCTTCTTCCGGCTCGCCGAAGATCGCGAGCCAGTCGTCGGCGGGCATTTCCAACTCGCCCCATTTGCGCGCCTGTTCGTAAGTCAGCGCAAAAATGTGATTTTCTTTGTCGTGCGGGCAAGAACTGATCCCGAGGTTGTGCGCGGCGTTGGATTCGGCAAGATTTGGACGAAACAAGAAAAACTCGCCATTTTTTTTCTGATAAAGCAGCTCTTCTAACGGTTTTCTGTCGGGTCCGATGTACCGGTCGTTTTTCACGGCTGCTATCAGTTTTGCAGCGTCTGTATCGTATACACGATTTTTTATGATTTTTTTCATGATTTTACCCTCCTGATCGTCACTATGTTGTTGTAATCGGCGTTGATAATAACGGGACTTACCCACTTCAAAATCAACTTTCTGTCGGGGCTGTCTTTTGCCCCCGTCCAAAAATGGTGATAATGTCCGCGTCGGGCGTGTGTGCGCTTGCGAGCGTGTGAGCCTTCACGTTTAGTCGTTTCCTCTTGCGGAGCTTTTGGTACGGAGCGCTTTGCTTTGCGAATCGCGCTGCCGTATCGGTAGCCTACGTCCCACCGGCGCAGCTCTCGAAATGTGTCAGGGCGCAGATCTGCGGTTTTTTCTTCTGCCGGTGTTTCTTCGGCTTTCGACGCGGGTTCGGGATGCGCACGATCATATATCTCTTTCTGCTCGGCGTTTTCTTCTACGTCGGCGTTCGCGGAGCAAAGATAAAGCACCATCTGCAAGGCGAGGTTTGAGAAATCGAGAGTATCATCGTTCGGACGCAGCATTTCATTCATACTTTCGCGCAAAGATTGCGTTTTATCGAGTGTGAAGCCAAGAGACAGCGCCCGAGCGTTATCAAATACTATCACAAACGCGGCATATACGCGGTCGATGTAAAAAAACACTCCGTCGATATACATCGTTTCTTTGATGTCTACGTGTAGTGTTTTCAGGCGCGGCACAGACATCATCTTGCTCGGAAGCCGCATATACACGCCGTTATAAGGCAGCCCCATCAACGCCTCACATGGTATCTCGTTGTCGAGCGAGTCAGCTTCGCGCAGCAGCTTGATCAACGACTTGTCGAAATCAAAAATCGTTTTGTGCCTGCGCCACTCGGCGACGGCGTAGAGCAGCCCCGCCGAATCTTTATACTCCATCTCCCGACAGTAGCCGCGAACCTTTAAAATGTCCGCCACTCCGTCGGTGTATAATTTTTCCCAAATGTGTGAGTCGTTCTCGATCAGCACATCTATCATTTCAAGTGGGAGGATAGTCTCCCGTTTCTTTTTTGCCATTCCGTCACCTCATCGTCGCCGTGCCTCTGCGTAACCTTGCCCGGAAAGCTTCGGGCGTGAGCTGGCGGCTTGCGTTGTCCCAACCGCCGTCTTTCGCTGCAATATAAGGGTAGCTTGTGCGGTAATCAAATCCCGTTCCGATAGTTCCGCGCACGATCAGCCCGTTTTCGATGTATACGTCGTATCCTGCAACTTTGTGCCAGCCGTCAGTGTATATTTTTTTCATAGTGTTTCCTCCTTTTTGGGCTTTTGCGGAGACTTTGCCCGCTCCGCTCGGGGTGTGTTTGTTAATCGCCTATCAACGCATTCAGCTCCGCAAGCCTTGCCAGCAGCCTGTCGCGTTCTTCGATCAATGCAGCTTTGTCGGGTGCTTTGTACAGCGACACGCCCGCTTCGTCCTTGATCTTCTCGTAGAGCTTGACGGGGATATCCTTCACGCGGATAACGGTACCGCTGTCGGGATATACGCGGGGATTTTTCACCGAACCGCCCGAAGAAGGAAATCCGCCCTTGACCAGCATTACGTTATCCGCGTATGTGACGTTGCTGTCGCGGTATCTCCTCCTGATCGCCACGAAGCTGCCTATAGAGACTTCCGCGCCGACGTGCTTGTACTCATCGAGATCGAGATCAACAGTAACGGTTACAGGCGCTTCATCGGCGAGATCTCCGCACTCGCCGTAAACGTCGAGCAGGATCTCACGAAGCTCGTTGATGTTTCCCTCAGGGAAAACCCAGTAAGGGGAGTTCCACTTGCCCTGTATGCTTTTCGCTCGGGTGATAAAATCACGGTTGTACTCGCTCTGTACCTTAATTTTGCCATTTTCGATGATAGTTTTCATTGTGACCGCTCCTTTCGAAATCGCTTGTTTATCTGCGGCAGGCTGCCCGCTGCCGCTCGGGGCTTTGCTTTTCACTGCTCTGTGAGCATATCGTAAATTTCGAGTTCGTTGAAAGTCTCAGCTATTTCTTCTTCGGGGTTGCTTGCATCTATCTGCACGAGCTGCTCTACTGCATTATCTGCACCATACTCTTTCTCGATGTACGCAAGTGCTGCGTCGAAGGTGTCAAATTCCTTCACAACATTTGTGTATGTGCCTTCGATTACTTTGAAATTTGTGTAGTTTCTCATAGTAAAACTCCCTTTCTGCTTTTGACTCAGTTTATCTGCAGCAGGCTGCCCGCTGCCGCTCGGGGTATATTTATTAAATTTTCTCAATCGTGTAGCTGTCGATGCACTCGCCTATCAGCTCGTCCAGAGCCTCGATCATTTCATCGTAGCTGTCGAAATCTTCGCCGATCGTGTAGTCTTCGGTGTACTTAACTTTGCCATTTACTATCTGATATGTTCTGTAGTTCATCATAATAAACATCCTTTCTGTTTTTGGGCTTAGCCCTCATTTCCTTTTCTCTGATTATATTATATCATAGAATTTAGCCAAAGTCAAGAGATTTTGAAAAAAAGTTTGGCTAAACTCAAAATTTGTATACTTGCACAAAATCACCCGCATACTTTGTACATTTTGCCGTGTGCAAAAAGAAGCCGAAAGATAGCCGAAAGACAGGCGTTTCAGCGGTTCTTTCGGCTGCTTTTTTATGCTATGATATCAAAAAAAGAAAGACCTGCAAATAAAAGTCAATACCGAAAATGAATGATTTACAAAATCTTAACAAGTGCAAAAACAGGTACGACAATAAGACCGCAATGAATATTTTTCAAAGCAGTCATTGGCTATATTTTGAGAATGATTTGTCAGCACAGCACTTGCATTACTCTGGCATAGTATATCCTGAGAAACTTGTGCGCGGCTGCTATCATATACACTCGGTACGGCTTGCCTTCGCTGCGTTTCTTGTCAAGAAACTGATATACAGGCTCGTTTATGGGGTGCTGTTGAAGATATATAGTCATGATCTGAAACAGAGTCTTGCGAAGAAATGGGGAACCGCATTTGGAGATACTTCTCGACTTGGCATCGTGCTTGCCTGACTGATCGGGCGGCGGATCGATACCGGCTAATGCGACGAGCGACTTTGAACTTTTGAGATGTCTAACATCACCGATCTCTGCGATGAGCTGCGAGCAGAATACCTTGCCGACACCGAACAGGCTCATTACAACATCGTATTCGGGCAGCTTTGAGGAGAGGTCGTCCATCTCGTGTCTGAGCTTGGAAAGCGTTTCAAGCATTGAATTAAGCTGCTCGGCAGCAATAGTGACCATCTTCATTACGGCTTCCGTACAGGGCATTGGTGCTGAAACGGTTCTCGAATAAGCGTGTATCCATTCGGCTTTTTTCTCGCTGAATTGATAACCGCATTTCTTGCACCAGCTCTGATACTTGACCTTGAAAGCCGAAAAAGAGAGATTGGACACGCACTCTATGTGCGGAAATTTCAATACGAAATCCACCCACTTTTCGTGTCCGTCAGAGTCTCTGCGCGGCGAAGTAAACAGCGTATTTGCATTCGGAAAACAGGTATCAAGCAATGCGATAAAACTGTTTTTCTGCATGACAAGTATCTTGTTGAACTGCTCATACTGACGATTCATGACCTTGAGCGTCCTGCGGGTATCCTCGGCGGGAGCGTACTCACGGAGCTTGAGCCATTTGTCAATAGCAAACGATGCTAGCCTGAGTGCGTCGTGCTTGTCGGTCTTGACTTTTCTGACACGATTTGTATCGTAGTCATCAATTACAAGAGGGTTGACTACGCTTACGAATATACCTGAGTTGTGGAGCGCGTTAGCGACGGGTTCATAATATGTTCCCGTGTACTCCATGACCACCCTTGTTTCACCGGGCAGCGACTTGATGAACCTCGCAAGCTCTGCAAGCTCGCTGTCTGTGTGAGACACATCATAAGGCGCGGCTATGACAACTCCGAAAGGCTGAATGACAGCCACTGTACTCTTGCCTTTGGAAACGTCGATACCTACTGCGTTCATAAACATCTCTCCTAAATAGAATTAGTGATCGATAAACTCCACACTTTACTCGTTACCTATTCTGCCTACTGAGCGATGCGAGCGCACAACGGTTGGCTCTGCCTGCAAAAACGAACGCTATAACGAAAGCATGGATAACTGTCTTTCTTACGGGCGTGTTGTCCCTGGGGGATGGGCGTTATCCAATCACTGCTTCCATTATAGCTTAAGTAACAAGTGCGTGTAAACCACGGCTGGTTTGTCGTGGCGTTAACGACTAATATTATTATAGTAGGGTGATGTATATGTACGGATATCCACAAAGCTACTATCCGCAGAGCTACTATGATATGATACGTGCGCAGATGGCGCCGCAACAGCCCGCGCCGCAGTCCTCGAACGTCCTGCCCGCACAGCAGGTGATACAGGTAGCAGGTCGGCAGTCCATCGACACACTCCAGATGTCCCCGAACAGCTCGGTGCTAATCATGGACACCTCCGCGCCTATCGTATGGCTGTGCGTCTCCGACGGGCTCGGCAAGGTGACAGCGACGGCGTATGATATCACCTTGCACCAGGACGCGCCGGCTTTTGATGTAGCGGGCTTTGCGGGAGACGTGGAAGAACGGCTCAAAAATGTTGAAGAAAAGATCGCGCTATTTACTGAGGAGATGAAGAAAAATGCAGGGGAACCCCATGATACAGGCACTCACGGCGGCAAACCGAACGACTGGAAAGCTCGACGAGATTAAAAAGGTGATCGGCACGCTGAAAGCCTCGAAAAATCCCGCGGAGCTGATAAAGAGCATGATCGCGCAGAACCCCGCGTATAAAAACGCGCTGGAGTATATCCAGGCGAACGGTGGCGACCCGAAAGCGGCGTTTGAAAAGCTCGCACGCGAGCAGGGGATTGACCCCGGCGAGATATCCCACATGATATAACGCGCCAGTGCGCAGGGCGTGATATATATAAACGGCTGTACAGACGGATACAGCCGTATCTCACAGTTAGGAGGTTTTACTATGGCAGAAAACACAGGTCTTAGCGTAGGCGATGTAGCAGCTCTGAACGGCGGTCTCGGAGGCTGCGGAGGCTGGGAAGGTCTGATATACCTTGCAGTCATCGCGAGTATGTTCGGCGGAGGCTTCGGCGGTTTCGGCTTCGGCGGAAACGGTACCGGAGCTGCGCTTAACGCTGATATGCAGCGCGGCTTTGACACGCAGAACATCCAGGCACAGACGAGAGACATTCTCGGCGCAGTAAACGCGGGCACAGCTCAGACTATCGCGGCGAGCACACAGAACGCGCAGAACGCGATCAACGCGATCAAGGACGGCAACGCAAACATTATCCGCGAGTTTGGCAACGTCGAAACGGCACTTGCAACACTCACCGGGAAGGAGATGGAGTGCTGCTGCAACACACTCCGCGCTATCGACAGCGTTAACTACAACGGCGCGGTCAACACTGCGGCTATAAACGCAAACACTACCGCGCAGGTTCAGAAAGTGCTCGACGCTATCATGGGCAACCGTATGGCGGATATGCAGGCTCAGATCAACTCGCTCCAGCTTCAGAACGCGCTCAGCGGCGTGCTTCGCTTCCCGAATGCGTGGACGTTTAACGGCGGCGTTTTCCCTCCCGTTAGCGGCGGGGCAACGGCATGAAGATCATCAGAGAGCTCTCGGACATGATCGAGGACGAGATAGACGGCGCTCTCGACTACGCACGAAAAGCGGTAGAGCTCAAAGGAGAGCACAAAAAACTCGCTGACGCTCTCTACGAGCTATCAACGGAAGAGGTGTCGCACATATCCCGCCTGCATGACGAGGTCGTGCGGCTTATCGACAAGTACAAAGCCGAGAAGGGTGAACCGCCCGCAGACATGATGGCAATCTACGACTACCTGCACAAGAAGCACATCGCAAAGGTAGCGGAGATCAAACGCTATCAGGAGATGTATAAAACGATGTAAAAAAGGCGGCTGGGTTTTAAAACTCAGCCGCTGTATTATTTGCCTTTAGAAATTTGAGATAGGGTAACACATGGGGTAATACAATAAAATTATTCAAAATTTTTAAAGATAGTTTGCAAAAAGGCAAAAAAGAGAAGCCCCGAAAATCGTTGATTTTCAAGGCTTTTACGCGGATTGAGAGATTTGAACTCTCGCGCCGGTTTCCCGACCTACTCCCTTAGCAGGGGAGCATTTTTTGCTTAAAAAGCACGTATTTACGTGATTTTTTCTGAAATATGGGGTAATAATGGGGGAATAGGTTTTGCTCTCACAGCAGATTCACGGCGCTCAGACGGTCGGCGATGGAAAGGTGCGTATAGTCGAGGGTGGTATCGTAGTCCTCATGCCCTGCGAGTTCTTGGAGCATGGCGGGGGATACGCCGAGCGCAGTCAGGCGGGTGATGTAGGTGTGGCGGCAGCAGTAAGGCGTTAAGCACTCCCGCAGACCGAGCGCATCCCGCTTTGATATCCATGCTTCGTAAAAATCGCTATCTTTGCGGTAGTAGTACAGCCGATAGCTCCGCTCTTCGCGCATGAGCTGCGCTATGATGGGCGTTATCTTATCGGGAATTATCAGCTTTCGGCGCTTGCCGCGTGCCGTTTTTATGCCGCCCGTCATATAGTGCTCGCCAAGGTGGACGTTCTCGGTGCGTATCGTCAGCAGCTCCCCGGGGCGTATGCCGACATAAAGCATGATAAGCATACCCGCCGTGATCTTGTCGCCCGTCGCCGCATAGTCCGACCACAGCGCCGCGATCTCTTCGCCGGCAAACGTCTCCCGCTCCGTCGTCACCAGCTCGGGCAGTTTGATAAACTCGGCGCGGTTTTTGTCCTCGAAGTCGTCACGGATAGCTATCTTGTACAGCTTTGATATCAATGCTTTGATATCTCGGCGGGTGTAGTAGGTTGGCGCAGCTCCGTCCACCAGCTCTTGCAGCTCGGGGACGGAGAAGCTGTCTATCGTGCGCCACGCTATCTCGCCGCTTATCTTTTTCCATGCTCCGCGATAGGCGGTCTGCTTGGATTTGCTCAGGCGGTCGAGCTCAGGCTTTAGGCGCTCGTACAGCTCCGACATGGTGATAGTCTTTGACTGCTCGGGGCTCGTTCGGAGCGTTTCGATATATGCCACAGCTTCTTTTTTCGTTCGGAAGCCATACTTTCGCGCCCGTTTCCGTTTCTGCTTGCCGTCGGCGATGTAGTAGCCGAGCGTCACCTCCGCCGCCCACGTCCCGCAGGGCATTTTGTACACGCTCCCTTGTCCGTTTCCTCTGGACTTCGTTTTGCGCTCGGGCTCGGCTTGTTTTTTCCCGCACCAGCAGCAAAAAAGGGAGCCGTCCGGCAGCTCCTTTTTGCACTTAATGCAAATCGCCATACCTACGACCCCCTTAAAAAATTATAAATCAAAACGTTTCAGCAGGCGTTGAAATAGCTTCGAAGTCGCAAGACAATCTGATAAAGAGCGATGTGCTGTATTTCGATAGATTTCAAAATGGCTGCAAAGCGAATCAAGCTTATAGTCCATTACTTCCCAGCTTCCATTGTCATAAGCGCCCGGCGGTGGCATTTTTCTGACAGTCTTTTTAGCCATTTCTAAAGTATCATAGTATCGCCGTCTGTTTTTTTGAAAATCAAAACCGTATTTATACAAAAATTTCAAATCAAAAGGAAGATTATGCCCTAACAAGTTATCTTTTCCGACAAAATCTATGAAATCGGGTAAAACCTGTTTTATAGATGGTGCGTCGGAAACCATCTCATTTGTAATGCCTGTCAAATCAGTGATGTCAAAAGGTATTTCTTTTTTAGGCTTTATCAAGGTAGTATATGCTTTTATGGGTTTAAAATCTCTAACCCTTATTGCAGATAGTTCAATAATCTCTGACTGAATTTTCAAGCCTGTTGTTTCAACGTCTATTACCGTGTAATTCCCGCATGAAGCTAAAGTTGTATCACTACGAAAAGTATAAATTTTTATATCGCCCATAGCAGAAACAAGATTATTATTGATTTTTTCATCTGATAAAGTAACCGAAGCTTTTTCAATGCCGTTTAGCTCTTCTTCAAAAAGCTGAGGTCCTTTTTTACGTCTTTCCTCAAGCTCTTGCAATCTGCGTTTCTTTTCTTCAACCTCTTTTTTATATTCTTCCTCACGTTTAGCCATATCTTTGACACGTTGTTCGGCTTGCTTCTTCTTTTCGATTTTGTCGGTTTGAACATTCGAAGCAATCGCGCAGACAAGGCATAAAACAAAAATAGCAAGAATAGTCCAACCCATAAAATCACTCCTTCTTTATATTTTTGATATAGTATTCTATTACAGCCTGGATTTCCTCGCCGTTATCGACTTGTAAACCGTGCCAGAGAATTTCAATGATCTTACGTTGCTTTTCTATAAGATCGTCTTGCTCCGTACATTTCTGCCGAAGTGTTTCGACATTGTTTTTGAGCACTCCGATCAAATTTTCATAATCTTTGCGCACAAAGTGGGGATATATGTACGAAGGCGCGGCTGGCACAGCATCGTTGTACTGAGAATAGAGGGCTGAGTATATGGGCGTTACGGTGTCGGTGCGGAACTGCTTCTGCTCCGCGTTTTTCGCCGTAATCCGCCGCACTGTATGGACCGTAGCGAAACCGCCGTGCTTAGACACTATATCGCATATGTTATCGGCGCTCAGACCGTATTTTGATTTGACAGACTTTATATATAAAATTTGTTCAGAAATCGGAATGTTCACAAAATCACTCCATTATGCGCAAAACGTGCGTTATTTTTACTAACTTATGCTATTGTTTATTTCTTAGTGATTTGCTACAATATAGAAAAAAAGGAGGTAGAAACGATGAACTATGAAAAAATTATCAGCCCTGAAATCTTTAAGCAAATCGACCGCACGTTCTACGACCTCGTTCAGCAAACAGGTGACAAAGCTGCCGTGCAAGCCGACATTATGGGCTTTATCCTCCGCCGCAAGATCGACGAGTACATCAACGAAGCTGTAAAAAATATCCGTCAGAGCATAGGAGGTGACTCGAATGCCTAAGCCGACGAAAGAGGAACTGATAAACGATATCATCGAAAGACTGGTCGATCTCGGCTTTATCGCCCTCAAGGAAAGAGCTGAGGGCGATAAGCCCGAGAGCGTCAAAGCTCGTCCGGATGATCTCGCTTAAACTGCAAAAATTTTAGATACTGCTGAAGCTCGACAAGCTCATCATATGATAGCTTGTTGAGCTGCTCATAAATTTCGTCCTTATAGGTTTCTATAGGGACGAATTTTTTTTGCTCTTCTGCAATCTCTGGAAGCAAAGTATCTATATACTCATTAATATCACACCCAATCACCTTGCAAAGTTTCAAAAGTGTTTCGATTGCAACACGTTTGTTATTTCGGGAAATGATGCTTCCGATAGTAGTCACAGGGACACCCGAACGGCGCGAAAGTTCAGCTTTGCTCATGTGTTGTTCGTCCATGTGTTTTTGCAAAAATTCGCCAATCAGCATTTATACACCTCCTTCCATAAATAATTATATCACAGTTATTCGCTATAGTCAACGAGTTTTCGTATAAATGTATATAATAATGCGAAAATTCGGCTTTTTCTACAATTACTTATAAAATAATTGTGCAAGTATACAAAAATGCGAAAATTCGCCGTTTTGTATTGACAATCGGCGAATTTTCGCATATAATGTAATTGCAAACGGCGAATATTCGGCGAATACAACGAATGCAAAACAAGGAGTGATAATATTATGTATGAAAATCTCAGAAATGCACTGAAAGCGAAGGGCATTTCACATAATGCGGCGGCGGCGGCTATAGGTATGCCTGAGCCTACTTTCCGCGGAAAAATGACCATTGAAGATAGGTCTTTTTCCATCGAGGAGGCTATACGCATCAAGATAAATCTTTTCCCTGAAATGGATATGATGTATCTTTTCCAGCGTGAGGAGACCACCAAGCCAGCATAACAAAAGCATTCAAGTACTAACATCCTCTGATACCCCGAGCGGCGGCGGGGCAAGACCGCCGCAGGGAGGAAAAACAATGGCAAGTTTGACAAGGACTATCAGGCGCAAGCTCACGTTCAAGGGAATGAACAAGCGGCAAAAAGCGCACTGGAACGTTACAAAGGTAAAAAAGCATGATAGAAGCACCTAAAGAGTGGAAAGCGCTCGCTATGGTGACTATACAGGCGATCGAAAAAATCGACAAGAAGACAGGTCGAAAACAGCCGCTGTCAAAGTCGGTGCTGGAGTTCGGACAGTTTCTCGGACTGCTGGCGATCGCGGGCGGCAAGGACCTTGACGGAGGTGATGGCGATGAGCATGACGATAGACGAGATCAGGACAAGCAGTAAAACCATGCTCGCCCCCGCAGACGTATGCGGATTGCTGGGCGTTAGCGCATACTCTATAAACATCGCCGTAAAGCAGTACGGCGTGGAAGCCTTTCCCTTCCCGATCATGCGGGTCGGAACGCGGGTAAAGATACCGCGTTTGCAGTTTTTGCGTTTTATCACGGGTGAAGATGTTGAAAGGAGTGAGAGTGCATGAAAGAGTACAAAAATAACTTTTTGCAGGACTTCGGCGACCTTTTGCGCGACTACTCCCGCGAAAAAGTCGATTATATCGACTATGACGAGGAGCTGGAAGAAGTCTCAATCGGCATGAAAGGCGGCGGCGAGATCAACTGCGGAGTCGATGGCATGGATATCTTAGATATCGTTGATATGCTCGTTGATATACTCCGCGAGGCGAGGGAGTGTTGAGCGTATGAACTGTCTCAAAAATCCCCGCCGCCGCCCGAAGCTGATAAACGCGGTCGAATGCTATGAGCGGGCGTGCAACATCAACATCGTGCTCATAGCAAATTTTTTGGAAGCACTGCACGAACTCTACCCGAAGGACTTTGGGCGAACGGGGAAAGGGCGATTTCTCGATAACTTCGTGCAGTCCGTGGACTACCTCAACGCCGACGACGACAGCGAGGTCAGGGAGTACCGCATGGCGCAAATGCTCGAAGAGCTGCCCTACGTCACAAAGGGGATCGCGGCGGATATTCTGAAAAAAGTCGCTTTGCAGGCGACTGCAAAAGATAGGGTCGTGCTCGACTCGCCGGAGTTCTGCGCGGGGCTCGTCGAAAACATCGTTCTCCTTCTCGCCACCCTGCACGAGGACTGCGGCTTCGGTGAGAAGCGTATCGGGCGCGTAATCGAGCGCTGGAAGCTCGGGAAGATCACGGACGCGGAGCAGTATATGCGGGAGCATCTCGACTACAGCTCCGATCCCGTCCGGGAACGCCGCGACATGGAGGACAAGCTGCTCGACAGGAGCAGCCGAAAAGTCAGGAGCACAGCCCGCGAGCAGATCGACGCCCGCCGTGAGCTGGAAGCCCTAAAAGCATATCAAACCGAGGTGATAAAAAATGGATAGCCATATATACTGCTGCTCACGGTGCGGCGAGATCTTCGAAAGCAAGACCGACGAGGAGCTCTGCGCCAGCTGCCGCGTAGTCATGCAGAGATCGCGGGCGCAGACGATCATCTACGAGCACACCTGCGAACGCTGCGGCAGCAAGTACAAAAGCAAAGGCAAAACGGCGCGGTACTGTCTCGACTGCCCGCAGGAGGTCCAGCGCGAAAAGGCGAAGAAGTGGAACGAGCGAGCCCGAACAGCACCACCGCCGAAGAAAAAGGCAGTCAAGCCCCCGGAGGAGCACCGAAGTATCGCCGAGATATGCAAGCTCGCCGAGCTCAACGGCATCACATACGGCAGGGCGGTCGCTCTAATCGAGGACGGCAAGCTATGAGACTGATGGAACTGCTCGGCGTTCTTTCGCGCCGTGAGTTTATATATCTATACTACATCGACGAAAACGACAAGGAAGTCGTTTTATATTTCGGTGAGGCAGGCGGTACGACCATATACCCGCCCTTTTACGGCTGCACCGTTCTGCGCGTGAGCCATATCGATGCGGGCATATCAATAGAAATCGAGGTGAAGAAAAATGCAGAATGAGTTTAAGTTTTCGGCGAGTGATCTTGCCTATTATGCTCTGCGGGAAATAAAACTCAGTCTCTCGGAGATGTACGAGGGCATGAGCGAGGACGAGCAGCACGCCTTTGATCTCGGCGAGATGTGGGGGCGGATACAAGTGGCGCTTGACGGTCCGGAGGACATCGAAAAGGTGGAGGAGGCTGAAATGCGTGATAAAATCCGATAAGCCGCATTGGGAAGCCCCTGATATTTTCGGAAGATTTTACGCAATGTGTTCTGAGTGCGGAGCTATATATGATGCGAAAATATGCGAAGTCGCACGAAGTATAGAGAACTTCGTTTTTTATTTTGAAATGCCGCGGTTTTGTCCACATTGTGGCGTAGAAATGGAGGGTGAAGACGATGAACGATAGAGAAAGAAAAACATACCTCGATTTTATGTACAACCCCGACAACATCGGAAATTGCAAGGGCTGCCCCGAAAATCGCGGCTATGATGGGCACGAAGCGAACGGGCACCCTTGCGGGCAGCAGAATTGTTGGGTGGCGGTGCATTGCGCTGACAAGGCTTTTCGAGAAGCGGAGGAAAACGAAAATGAGCGTAGAGATTAAGATTACTGATGAGCTGATAGGCTTCTGCTGCAAGAAACACGACACGCAGGAACTCTTAGAGCTCAATTTCTGGCGGCGGCTGATGAACTGCCTTTGCAAAGAAATTGTGAACGTTGGCGGATATTATACCGTCAGCGAGGTGGTTCTCGCGGAGAACACATATAACGAAATCGTGGCGTTTATCGTTGAGCATGGTTATAGCGGTGGCGAAGACGAAATATATTTGTCACACCGTCACAATGACGGCGAGACATGGACGATAGTGAGAGCCACTATTAAATATTCGTACTGTCACGACGGCGGCGCATATGACGGTATGAAGAACGGTTTTACAGTGTTCGTTCGTCCGGGAAACGATAATCATAAATTTATGAATTTGTGGGATGATGACGAAAAGCTAATTCGAAAAGGCATTGAAAAGGTGCTGACGTGCGAAGACTTCGGGCTGCTGAGCGGTATATATTTTTAAAGGAGGGCAAAAACGATGAACCGAACACAAGTAAACGGGAACAAAACTGAATGCCGAGCCGGAGACAAAGCGTTTTATCTGGCGTATATAGCCGAGCTGGAATCCGATCACGAAAAAGCTCTCCGTGAAAAGGACGAGCTGATCGAGTATTACGCGAAAACCGCCGAACTTGCCACTCAGCGCAAAAAGCAGGCTATCCGAAACAGCGAGCGCAGAGCAAAGCTCAATTTTTCCTACGCCGCGCTGCTGATAGCAGGCATGATGATAGTGCCTTGGGCGCTGTGGCTCTGCGACTTTGCCTTAAAAAATTTCTGGCTGTGGAGTCAAGGGAAATGAGCATGAGCACAAAAAAAGAGCCCGTCCCCGAAACGGAGACGAGCCCTCAGACGATATTTGAAAAGAGCAATCCATGTTTATATTATACACCAAAATCCGCAGTTTGTCAAGCCCGCGCCTACGATTTTGACGAAGGAGCCGTCACGATGGAGCACTACGGCGGCAGATATCACGTCTTTCTGCTCGGCGAGGAGCAGGATAGGTACAGCGAGACCCAGATGTCAAATCCGCGCATAGCGGCGATGCTGTTTGAGTCCTGCGTGAGCGTCTATCTTGGCGAAAAGATAGGGGCGTACCTCAAAAAAAAGGGATACAACCGTCTCATGGGCTGTAAGATCGACCTCCCGTGCGCCGACTGCAAGGCATACGGGCTCGACACGGCGGACAGTTGGTGCCGATTTAAAGATGGAGAGTAAAAAATGCAAAAACAGTACGTCGATCACACCATATACGCCAGCAATCCGCAGGGGTACATATACAACGTCAACCACCCGCTCATCAACCACCTGTACCGCCAGTACAAGGAGCGGCACAACCTGCCGGGACATTTCCCGATTTCCGACAAGGAGCGGCGGCGGTTCGAGGCTATCATATCGCGGATGGTGGACGACGGGGTGATCGTCGTGAGAGGGTGATAAAATGCAAAGAAGCAAAACGCCGATGTGGAAAAAGTCGTGCCTTGCAGCAGGGCTTTCGTGGGAAAACATGACGGAATGGCTCGAAGAAATCGGTGAGAACGGCGACCCCTACGGATACGAGGACAGCTCGAAAGAGGGCTACTATAACGACTACAAGGAGCTTTTCGACGACCTTTCGGCAGGGGCGTACAGTATGTTCGAGGTAATGACTGACTACAGCACTGAAAGCCTGCGGGAGATATGGAACGATATGACGGTCACGCTCCTGGGCGAGCTTTTCACGGTCTACGGTTACGATGCCGCCGAATGCGATTATTTCAGGCTTGGGGACGGCTTCGAGGAAGAGCTCGCGGCGAAGGAAGCCGAAAAGCGGCTCATGAGATTGACAAAACCGGAACTCGTTCGGAACTTTCGGCGAGTGCTCAAAACGATTGTCATGTTTATGGATTTGAAATGCTCGCACGACTGCCTGACGGCGGTAGTGGACGAGCTCGACGAGAGGGGCGCACTTCTCGAACAGAAAAACGAAAGGATAAACGCACTGTACAAGGACCTCACGGGAAAGAGCGGCGAGCAGTTCGACGAAGAATTGCGGAACCTTCCGCCGAGAATGTGGGTTGAATGAAAAGGACGGATATTATGAGTTATAAAGAGCAAGCCATAGCAAAAATCAACGAAGAACACATGAAAGCAAGGCTCACAAGTAAGGGGCAGGAGGTCGCAGGCTGTGTGATCGCCCAGCTGGAACATTTCTGCGAGCAAGAGGAAGAGTTTGCGCAGGCGGTCGTCTGGAGCACGAAGACGGTGCAGGAGTGCATCGAGAGCACGGTCAAGGGGGTCGGAAATGCTATATCCGATCTTGAGGTCTACGCCCGCGCCGCGCAGTTTTATTTCCCGGGGTCGAAAGTGAGATATATCCTCACGCTCGACCTGATCGGCGACGCCGCAGCGCCCGACATTACCGTCGCAGAAGGCGGCAAGGACGAAGAGCCGAAAAAGAAATCGCTGGAGTTTAGCTTTGACGCGCTTTTCGGAGGTGGTGGCGATGATTGATGAACAGATCACCGCAGAGTTTGAGAAGCCTCTCACCGCCGAGATCATGGAGCAGATCAACCACGTTTTTACGCCGTACATTTTCTATAAACGCGACGGCAAGGACCAGACGGCAGGATATAAGGGATTTTGCACGTACTGCCGGAGGGAGTTCGAGGTGAGCTATTCGATGATATGCCTTGATGGGTATACCCTTAAGCACCGCGATCACGCGACTTGCCCTTTTTGCAGGAATGAGGCGATACTTTTTCATGAGAGTCGCGGGAAAAAGGTGCTGACGGAGTGTCGAAAGGTCGTTGTTTTCCGCAAAGCGGACGAAGATCATGTTTTCGCGCAGGGCTTTTACGTTTGGAAGATATACAACGTTTGTCGCGAAAAAAGTCTCAACAGTATTTTTAAGCCGGAGGAATGGGAAAAGGACCCGCCACTCGAACTCTCGGAAAGCTCCCGCTATTACTTTACACCGGAGCAGGTGCGACACTGGCGAATGGAGTACGACTATATCTATCATGAGTGCATTTGCTGGAACGAGATCAAAAATGCCGTCCGCGAGCCCTTCGGAAACGGCTTCGGCTTCCAGCGATACGCGGGGTATTTTTTTATAAATGAGAACGTCCTTGCTGATAGTTTCCTGCGGTATTCGGGCATGGAGCTCTATATGAGCCACGAGGTCAGCGGGTGGAAGGCGATGAAGTATCTCGTTTATTACTCATATCACCCCGTATGCGAGATGATGCTGAAGCTCGGGCTCGGCGATTTTGTGATCGACGCCGTCGAGCTGAAAAAGCCGCACAAGAGATACATCGACTGGAACGGAAGCAAGCCGACGGAGATCTTCAAGGGCTCGACGATGGCGGAGTTTAAGGAGATGTGCAAAGCAAAGATAGATCCGAGCGAGTATATATGGTACAAGCAGCTACAGCGGCAGGGCTTCGGGCTCACGCTTTTGGAGGTCGTCACCCTGGGACGGAAGTACTTATACAAAAAAAAGAAGGTGATCGAGCTGATAAAGGAGTTTAATATCTCTTTTACGCGGCTCGAAAACTATCTGAAAAAATACATCGACAACGAGCTCAGCGGCGAGGGAGAGATGAGCGCCGCGCTGACCTACTGGGACGACTACCTGCAAGCGGCGGAGCGCATCGGCTACGATCTCACGGTCGAGCGGGTGCGAATGCCGAAGAACCTCACCGAAGCCCACGACCGCGCTGTCGCCATAGATACCGCGATGAAGCGCGAAGTCGAGGAAAAAGAGATGAAGGCGCTCACCGCGAAGCTCGAAAAGCTGTATGGATTCGAGTACGAGGATATGATGATCGTCGTGCCGCACTCCATGCAGGAGATCATTGCGGAGGGAAAAGCCCTGAGCCACTGTGTCGGAGGATACGCTGAGCGGCACGCACGGGGCGAGACTATCATACTTTTCCTGCGGCAAAAAAGCGCCCCCGCCGTGCCGTGGTATACTATCGAGCTTGGCAAAGCATACCCGGGAAAGCAGATGATGATAAGGCAGTGCAGAGGATTTAAAAACAACAGAAAAATCCCGAAGCCGCAGAAAGTCAAGGACTTTGAGGCGGAGTTCTCGGAGTTTATCAAAAATCCGAAAAAGTATAAGAAAGCACATGAAAGGAAGAAATCGGCATGAATGAGATCATAAAAATGGAAGAGCTCACCCCCGAAGTGCGGGAGGCTATAAGCTGTCATCAGCAGATATGCGAGAGCGGCAAGGTGGCGGCTTCGGCGCTTGCGGATATGGGGAGAGGGCTCAAACGGATGAGGGACGGCAAGCTCTACGCCCAGCTGGGATATGAGACGTTTGCTGAGTACCTCGAAAAGAACGGGGACTATTCCTTCAAGGAGCGGCAAGCCTACACCTATATAAAGGCGGTCGAGAGTTTCTCGGACAAGTTTCTCACGGAGCACGGCGACCTCGGCATCACAAAGTTGGGGCTGCTCACGGCTCTTTCCGAACAGGACGCCGTCGAGGTGATCGAGAGCTCCGACCTCTCGGGGCTCAACGCCGACGAAGTCAAAGCTCTGGTCCGTGAAAAGCAGGCGCTCGGGGAACAGCTCTCTTTCTGGAAAGAGGAAGCCCAAAGTGCGAAGGACGATGCAGCAGGCTACGAGGGCGAAATGGGCAAGCTGAAAGAAAGAGCCACCGCCGCCGAAATGAACGTCGAGAAGCTCAACAAGCGGATCGAGAAGCTGAAAAAATCACACCAAAAGGAGCTCGGCAAGCTCTCGGCAGAGCTGGAGATGGTAAAGCGCGAGAACGACGAGCCGAAGATCACCGACGAACAGCGCAAGGAGATAGCCGGTGAAGAAGTCAAGCAGGTTTCCGCTGAGTATGAGAAACAGATTGAAGAGCTGAAAGCCGAGTATCGGGCTAAGGCAGAAGCGGCAGAGGAAGAAAAGAAGAAGCTCGAAAGCAAGCTGAACAGCCGCTCACCCGATGAGCAGATGGCGGCTATGAAGATATACTTCGAGAATGTTCAAAACGCCGTGAATACCTTCACGGCAAAAATCGACCTTCTCGCGGACGAGGAAGTCAAGCAGAAAATGCGCGGCGGGGCGATAAAGTATCTGAGTATCGTTATCGACGAGCTGAAGGAGGGTGAGGGCAAGTGAAGATAAATGCGATAGCGGCGGCGCTGAAAAAGGATTATAATCTTATAGTATACACGGACGGTTATACGCAGTATTTATCAAACGGGGCTGCGGCGTATCTTGCAAACAACCTCCCTCCGATAACGTCGGCGGAGCAGCTCTGTGCGATTCTTGGCATTACCGACGAGCAGGAGGGCAAGTATAACATAAAAATCGGCGAGCCTTTGCCGCCAGTGCTCCATCGGAACGCCACATATCACGACCGCCCGATGGATAAAAGCGAGCTATCCGTAAAATGGCACGGTATGCAGTACACGGCGTTTACCGACAACATAAACGCTATTTTTGTAAAATCTCAGTATCTTACACCGTTTAAGGATATCGACGAGGCGATATACTACGACCGCACCGACGGCAAAAAGGAGCATTTTATCACGGTCGCGGCGGGGATGATCGGGCTGATCGGAGTGATATGCCCGATAAACTTTTCAAAAAACGACCCGATGAGCAAAGAGCTGAGCAAGATAGTCGAGATGATCGGGCTGGAAACGGAGAACGATATGCTTGACTTGGACGAGTAAAAACTATCCGCCTTGCTTCCTTATTATATATAGGGGGCAAGGCTATAGTATACCTTTATAAAATCGGGCAGGGCAAAAAGCCCTTGTGAGCTTGTAATGGGTCTTAACAATGCGGGCATAATGTCAGAAAATAGAAGAAACGCAAGGAGGGCAGGACCATGAGGGGCAACATGGCTTATCGGGAACAAAGGTTTGTTTCGGGTGACTACCTCGATGTGAACATTTATCCCGTGTTCCGCTCTCGGAGACAGACGAAGCGGTCGATCGTTCGGAAACCGACAAAAGCTGTCCAGCAGGCTCTCAACCGCCGGAACCGTGCGCGGGAAGTCAACCATGTGATCTGCGCGAATTTTTCGAACGCGGATTACTACCTCACCCTGACCTATGCCGGGATACCTCCCAGCGAAGAGCAGGCTCGCCGGGACGTTGAAAATTTTTTGAAGAGATACGCCCGCGCTTTTGCTAAGAAGGGGCAGACGGTTTTTAAGTACGTGAAAACAATCGAGACGGGGCGGAACGGTCGTGCGCATATCCATCTCGTTCTCACGGGCGGGCTCTCCCCGAAAGAGGTGCAGGCGCTCTGGGGGCGCGGATACATAGACTGCAAGCCGCTCATGTTCAGCACGCAGGGTGTCGCAGGGCTGGCGAGATATTTCACGAAAGAACCCCGCAACGAAGCCGGAAGCGGAAGCCGCCGCAAGTCGTGGAGCTGTTCGCGGAACTGCATACACCCCGAGCCCAAAACAAACGATTACAAGTACAGCAAGAAAAGAGCGGCAGAGCTTGCCCGCGAAAGCGAAAACGCCCGCCTGCTCGAAAAGCTGTACCCCGATTACATCTGCGCGGAGTGCAAGCCGTTTTATAACGATCAAACGGGGCTGTACTATCTCGCGATGCGTTTTTATAAAAAAACTGCCCGTCTGGATATTTAACGGGTTTGGAAGTTGAATGCAAGGAGGCATGATACATGAGGAAGATAGATGCGGACGAATTCAAATCAAAACTAATGGCTTTGATAGCCATATATGAGAGCCGAATGCCCGCATGGTCGCCGAACAACTTACTCACAAGCGGCAGGGACGCGGCTATGAAATTTGGAGCAAAGGCAGACGGAGTGGAAAAGGCGTTAGAACTGCTTGAAAGAATGCCTACCATCGAAACCGAGCCTGCTAAGTGGATAAGTACAGAAGAAGAGCTCCCACCAAAAGGCTGTGAGGTACTTGTGTGCGATTTTGACGACTATACCGCAGTCGGGGTTTTTAACGGGTGTAAATGGGTGGTCGAGGGCTTCGAAGCTTCAACACCGCCCGTTTCACATTGGCAACCTTTGCCCAAGCCACCGAGAAAAGCGTCAAAAAAGTCTTCACTGCCGTTTTCTTTCGGGTGCTCGTCGTGTAAGCACGAAATGAACTGCAAAGATCGGGAAAAGTGTGGAAGGGAAAACGGGAGCGGGTATGAGCCCTGCAAGCCGAGCCCTAGCAAAGAAGAAAAACTCGCTCGTCTTACGAAGTTCTCGGAGATTTTCGAGCACTACGGCTCGGAAGCACAGCTTGGGAAGCTCATGCAAGAATGCGCTCATGTGTGCGGGTTAGCGAACAAATGCAGAGAACGCGGCATTGAGATATCGGACGAGCTGAACGAGCACGCGGCTGAGGTCGTTGCGCTGATCATGCAGATCTATACGCACGCTCCGCTTTACTGGATAGGAGAGCTTGAAAAAGCAATAGACGAGATCATAGAGCGAGAGACAAAGAAAATCGAGGTGGAAAATGAAAAAAATACTTAGAAGCGGGGCAGACAAAGTCTTTTATACGATCTGCCGCAACTGCTCGACGGAGTTTACCTACCAGCTGGCGGACACCACAACGGAACAGCTGCCGCTGCCTATCCTGCAAAATCTCTTTAGCTCGGATAGCGACGTGCCGCAGAAAGAGCAAAAGGCGGTAGTCTGCCCGCTCTGCGCGGAGGTAACGCCCGCAACACTCACGCCCTACGACAGCGTGTTTAAACCGCAGCCGATGGCGGGCTTCGGATTTGGAGGGACTTAGTATGCATATAAGCACACTTGCACAATACCGAGAACCCGACTGCACCGAAGAGCAGCGACGGGAGATCGAGCAGTACATCGAGGATATCCCCGACCCGCAAACGAGGGAGATGTTCCGACTGCATTTTATCGACGGACTCAGCTACGCAAAGACGGCGGCGGAGCTCGGGGGAGGCATGGGGAGAATGTGTGTTTTTCATCGAGTGCATCGCTATAAGCCACGCCGAAAAGTTGGTGACAGTTTATAAAACTTGGTGACAGTTTTGTATTGCATTTTATATTATTTTGTGATATATAAACATAAACAGGGACGATATGGGACACAGCTGCGGAGTATTTGCGGCGCGAACCTGTCGCCCCTGCGTTTGTATCTGCGAGGAGAAAGGCATGATATACACACGTTGTTCTCGGTGCCGGGAAAAAATCCCCGTCGGAACTTCTTGCCCCTGCTATGATCGGGGGCGTGACCGCTGGGGCAGGCTGGACGTTGACAGCTTTTATCACTCCGCTGAGTGGGGGGCAGCTCGCGCCCGGGCTATCCGTCGGACGTATGGACTGGATATCGTAGCGTTTTATGAGCGCAGCGAGATCGTGACGGGCTTCACCGTCCATCACATCACCCCGCTTGAAATGGGGTGGGATTTGCGGACTGAGCCCGACAACCTGATATATCTCACGGAGCAAGACCATCGTATTATACATGAGAGATATCTCAAAGACTACGAGCAGACAGCAAGATACCTGCGGGAGCTGATAGCGAGATTTGACAGCGAGTTCGGAAAGTTCCGAAGGCGGTGACGCGGTTGCTCGCGGGAGGGTGGCACCCCTCCGAAGGGGTAGGGGGTATACAAAAAACATTTTACGGCTTTGAGCCCTTCCCGCAGCCCAGCTTTCTTCTCGCGAAATTCTAAATATTTTCTTTTTGTTTTTGCTATTAACAAAACATAGTATACATACGTGCGAAAATAGGCTGAAAAGTGATAAAAAACATATGAGTTTTGCACAAAAATCCAGCGGGCGGAGGTGGGCTAAATGGGACGTGCAAGGAAACCGCTCGAAGCTCAGGTCGGGAACCTGACGGTTGGGCAGCAGGAACAGCGGAAGTTTGAACAGCAGCTCACGGCGGGGAAACCGCTCACGGGATTGAAGCCGCCGAAGACGCTCATCAATGCCGAAGCGCGGAAGCTGTGGAAATGGGCGGTCGGGCTGCTGAAAGATATGCCGCTCGTGGGCGAGATCGACGCTCTGAACATTGAGGGAATGTGCAATGCCTTTGCCTTATATCGGGCGGCGACGGACAAGATCAAAAAAGACGGTATCACCGAAAAAGGAGTAGACTTCGGACAGGAGATCATCGCCGTTATGAACGCGCAAAAAAAATACGCGGAAGAGTTCCGGGCATTTGCAAGGCTATGCGGGCTCACGGTGGACAGCCGTCTGAAGCTGGCGGCGACCAAGGCAAAGGACATCGACAACGACATCGAGGATCTTTTCGGAGATATATAGGCTCGGAACTACAGCCGAATCGCAGCGGCTGTGAGATATAAAAACATGGCGGGTGTAGCTCAGCGGTCAGAGCGCGGTTTGCGGAGCCTTGACAAAGGCTCTGACAGCTATTTTTCTTTGCTTAGGGAGCCCGATGCCGCAGGTTCGAGTCCTGCCGCCCGCCTGATAGCAAAAAGGGATTATCCCGGCAGCTATAATAAATGCGATACTCTCGGAAAGCGTGCAGGCGACGGCACACCGTCAGGGTGGCAAGCCCGTTCAAGGCACGTATGCGGGTTCGACTCCCGCCGCATTTCTTAAACGCAAAAAACAATTTTGAAGTCAAGTGCGAAAGGAGTGAGAGCATGACTTTGTACAAATGCGACCCGGGGAAGAACAAGGACTGTGCCGGGCGGCTCGGAAAATACTGCATGAGAGAAGGCTACTGCTTTTCGACTTCCAGACGGGAGTTCGCCGAAGAAACGGCGGACGGGCAGCCTGTTATCGCGCTTGAAATTGGCGCTCCTCGCGAAGTTTATAACGCAGTAAAGGAAGAGCTCGGGAAACCGGGCAGTGAGTGATGTGACTATCCTCGAAGAGCTCAAAGACTACGCGGCAAAGTGTATCTCCGGGGAGATCATAAGCTGTAAGAAGCACAAGCAGGCGTGTGCGCGGTTCCTTGCCGACTTAAAACGCAGTGACTGGCGCTGGGAGTGGGTCGAGGAAGAAGCGCAGAAGATCGTCCGGTGGTTCACGTTCCTGCGGCATTCAAAGGGCGTGCTCGCGGGAAAGCCTATCGTGCTCACTACCTCGCAGCGGTTTTTTCTCTGCCAGCTCTACGGCTGGCGGGAGAAAGGCACGGGATATAAGAGGTTCACGAACGCTTTCAAGGAGGTCGCACGAAAAAACGCGAAGTCTCAGGAGCAGGCGGGATGTCTGCTGTATGAGATAGGCGTAGAAAGCACTAAGTTCGGGGAGCTGTACGAGACGTACTGCGCGGGCGTGAAGTCCGACCAATCAAAGCTTATCTTCAACGAGTGCCGGCTTATGCTCAGGGGCTCGCCGCTTGCGCGAAAGTTCCGCGTAACCCGCTCCGAGATAAAGCATATCAAATCCGAGAGTTTTTTGAAGCCCCTCTCGAAGGAGGACGGCAAGAGCGGCGACGGAACGAACCCCGCCGTGCTGGTGCTCGACGAGTACCACCAGCACCCCACGACCGAGTTCTATGACTTAGGTCTCGGCGGTAATGCGGCGCAGTCGCTTATAATCATAATCACGACCGCCGGCAAGGACTTGAACGCTCCGTGTTTCACACAGGAGTACAAGTTCGTTTCAAATCTCCTCGACCCCGATATCGACATAGAAAACGACCGATATCTTGCGGACGTATACGAAGCCGACGAGGGCGACGACTGGACAGCCCTCGAAACATGGATAAAGGCGAACCCCGTGAGGGCAAGCTATCCCGAAGGACTTGAAAAAATCAAGCAGGCTTTCGACCTCGCTCAGGTAATGCCGGAGAAAAAGACGGCGTTCCTCACAAAAATACTCGATATGTGGGTGCAGTCGAAAGTCAACGGCTATATGGATATGCGCCGCTGGAAGGCTTGCGAGGTCGGGCGGCTGCCGTATGATATCAAGGGCGCATCCGTATATGTTGGCTTTGACGTATCGGCAAAGATCGACCTTACGAGCATCGGCTTCGTGATCGTGATGAAAGGCAAGGACGGAAAGGTAAAATACATCGTGTTCCATCACAGCTTTATCCCGAACCGGGAGAAGCTCCAGGAGCGCATACACACCGACCGCGCACCCTATGACCTGTGGGAAGAGCAGGGATTTATCACGGTGACAGACACGCCCATCGTAGACCAGAACGCCGTCGTTAAGTACATGGACGACTTTGTGAAGGCTCACGGGCTCCGCATCGAGTGCCTGTGCTTCGACCCTGCGAATGCTTCAAAAATGGAAATGGAGCTTGCGGACGCGGGGCATACCGTCGAGGAAGTTTTCCAGTCTCACCGTAGTCTTAACGAAGCGACGGCAGGCTTCCGAGATCAGGTTTTTGACGGAAATGTTATATACATAGCAGACCCGGTGCTGAATTTTGCGATGGCGAACGCCGTCACGAAAAGCTCGAACGGGCTGATAAAGATAGACAAGGACGCGGCAACGCAGAGAATAGACCCCGTGGACGCGGTGCTGTGCGCGTTTAAGCTGGCGCTGTATCACGAATTTTCCGATTTCAGCGCCGACGCTTGGCTTGACGAAGAGTGGTGAAATAAGAAATGCAGTTATTTAAACGAAAAAAGCGGCAGAAGGACACGCCCGCCGCCATAGAGCCCGCTCCTGCGGCGGTCCCCGTTCCCGTGGAAGCCGAAACGCCGTCCATAGGACCGAACCCGACAATGGCGGAGCTCCTGCGATTTTTTAACGTCGATGATATATCGCAGATAGCGCCCTCGGGACTGACGGCGGCTACATACTACGCCTGCATGGTGATACGCTGCAACGCGCTTTCGAGGCTCCCGCTCAAAGTCAAGCAGAAAACTGAAGACGGCGGCGCAGCAGACCTCAGAAAGCACACTCTATACAACCTTCTGCACCTCAGACCGAACCCGTTTATGTCGGTGCATGATATGCTGTGGGCGACGGAGTTCCAGCGGCTGCACTACGGGAACGCTTTCTGGGTGTGGACGGGGCGCGGGGCGAAGTTTCGCGGGCTCTATCTGCTGGACAGCACCCGCGTGCAGATCGTGGTCGATGACGCAGGCATACTCAGCGACCCGAACGCGGTGTACTACCTCTACACCGACGGGCGCAGCGGGCAGTACATATACCGCTCCGACGAGATCGTGCATTTCAAGAACTTCGCGCGGGGCGGCATAATCGGGGAAAGCATTCGCAAATATCTAAACGGCGTTATAGCGAACGAACAGTACGCGCAGAACGTCGTATCGAACAAATATAAATCGGGACTGCAAGACCCAGTCGTCGTCACCTACACGGGCGACCTGAGCAAAGAGCGCGAAGGGAAGCTGCGCAGGAAGTTCGAACAGCTTGGCGGCGTAAAGCACGCGGGGAAAGTGATACCGATACCCGTTGACTTTGATATAAAGACCTTGCAGACGCGGCTTGTGGACTCGCAGTTTGAAGAGCTGAACAAGATGAACGCCCGACAGATAGCGAACGCTTTCGGGGTAAAAAGCTTCCAGCTCAACGACCTCGAAAAAAGTACTTACTCGAACATCGAACAGCAGAACACGAGCTTTTACACCGACACTCTGCTCAACGTCATAACGGCGTATGAGCAGGAGATGGACTACAAGCTGCTCTTTGATTTCGAGCGTGAGGACGGGGTATATATCAACTTTAACCCCGACGTTATACTCCGAGCCGACCTGCTGACGAGGTATCAGGCATACTCGACGGGCGTTAATAACGCGCTTCTCAAAATCTCGGAAGTGCGGGCGAAAGAAGACCTCCCGTTTGTGGAGGGTACGGACAAGCTGATCTTCGGGAACGGCGCGGCGATACCGTTCGACGATCTCGGGAAGCAGTACACGGAAGGCGGTGAAGGAAATGAAAATCGAGAAGCAGAGTAAAACACTGAACATCAAGAGCCTTGAAGCCAACGAGGACGAGATGAAGCAGATAAACGGATACACACTCGAACCGCTGACGGCAGAGCAGGTATTTACGTTCAAAGCCGTTATCGGAAACAACGAAACCGACGACAGGAACCTCATGCCCTTTTCGGAAACGGCGCTGAAAGACCTTGCGAACCTCTACAGGGGCAAGACAATGATAAAAGACCACAACCCCAGCGCCGAAAATCAGATAGCGAGGGTATATGCGACGGAGCTCAGGACAGACGCGGAAAAGCTCTCGGGGCTGGGCGAGCCGTACACGGAGCTGATAGCAAAGTGCTACATGGCAAAGACTGCCGAAAACGAGGGGCTTATATCCGAGATCAAGGCGGGTATCAAACGTGAAGTGTCAACGGGCTTTGCAGTGAGCGAGTTCCGCTGCTCCATCTGCGGCAAGGAAGTGTGCAAGCATTGGCGCGGCAAGGAGTACGACGGCAAGAAGTGCATGAGAGTGATAAAGCACTGCCCCGACGCTTACGAGCTTTCGTTCGTCGCCGTCCCCGCACAGCCTAACGCGGGGACTATCAAAGCGGCGGAAGAGCCCGAAGAGGACGAGCAGGCACAGCTCGAAGCGAAAAAGGCTGCTATTTTGGCACATCTCGGCGAAAGCCGGATAAAATATAAATTCTGAAAGTGAGGAAAAAGACATGACCAAGTTAGACAAAATGCGTGCAAAGCTCGACGTGCTCCGCGACATGGCGCAGGCGCAGGTCGAAGAAAACGACATGGACAACGCCGAGAAGACCATGACTGAGATCAAAGAGCTTGAGCGTAAGATCGCTATCATGGAAAAGCTCGAAACCGAAGAGGACGAAGAGCTCGCGGCTAAGGCTACAGTGGGCGCTAAGTCTACCGTAGGCGGCAAGGCTCCCGAGGGTGATGTGAAGGAAGCGGCTAACGCTATCCGCGCCATCATCAAGACCATTTCGGGCAAGAGCCTGACCGAAGCGGAAAAGAGCCTGCTGGTACCCTCTCCCGTAACTGCGGCGGGTACTAACGGCGAGGGCTACATACTCCCGCAGGATATCTCCACCAAGATCAACGAGCGCGTGAGAGAGTTCCGCTCCTTCCGCTCGATCGTCGGCACTATCACGACCACTGCCCTCTCGGGCTCGCTGACCGTTGAAAGTATCGGCGGCATAACGGGGCTCACAAACTTTTCGGACGGCGACGAGCTGACACCCAGCGAGGACCCGAAGTTTGTACCCGTCAAGTACGCTATGAGCGAGTGGGGCGCCATCATCAAGATGTCGAACGTACTCCTTGCGATGACCGATAACGACCTCGTGGCGTATATCACCAGATACTTCGCGAAGAAAGCCGTTATCACCGAGAACGCCGCGATCATCGCTAAGCTCAAATACGGAAAGACCGCAAAGGGACTCGCCACCTACACGGCGCTTTCGAGCTCTATCAATACCGACCTTGACCCCGCGTCCATTAACGGCACCGTTATCGTGACCAATCAGGACGGCTTCGATTATCTCGACAAGCAGCTCGACACCAACGGCAGACCTATCCTCCAGCCCGACCCGGCAGACCCTACAAGAAAGATTTTTAAGGGTTTCAGAATTGAAGTTTTCTCGAATGCGCAGTTCCCCTCCGACGCAGACTACGGCGCACCCGTTTTCTACGGGAACCTCGAAGAGGGCGTGAAGTTCGTGACCTGCGGGTACTACAAGTTCGCGACCTCCAGCGAGGCGGGATTCACCTCGAACACTACGCTTGCAAGGCTTATCGAGCTCTTTGACGTTATCCAGTGGGACGCTGACGACGCTTGCTACTGCTTCGGCTATCTGAGCGCGGCTTCCGCAACGCCTCTCACCCCCGTTACTGTAGCGGCGGAAACGGGCAGCACAAAGGTATATAACGTTCTGACTTCGAATATGCAGACGGGCGTAAGCGTAGCGGACGGAAAGATCACGGGAACCCTTAAATACCTCAGCGGCTCGAATCCTATAACCGACGTTTGGGGCGAGGGCAACTTCCTTGTACTCAAATTCTCCGACATCGACGAACACGCGACCTCTGTCAAGGTAGGTCTCGACCCGTCGGCGGGTTCGGGTCTCGTTGAGCTTCTCGGCGACCCCGACATGAACGGCGTTTTCAAGATCACCTCGAAGGAGCTCCAGAAGTTCAAGGTCGTTTCGAGTAACGATGGCACGAGCACCGTGCAGGAGTTTGACCTCAGCGAGCTGACACTTCAGAACGCATAAGATAAGGCGGTGAGATCATGGAGCTGGCACTCGTCAAGAAGTGGATAAAGGTCGACTATGACGACGATGACGACCTGATAACGCTGTTACAGCAGTCGGCGGAAGCCTACGCGGTAAACGCTGTCGGCAAGTATGACGATAACGACCGTCTCATGCGGCTGCTTGTCCTCGTCCTATGTGCCGAGTACTACAAAAACAGGACGTATCACATATCCGCCAACGATAAGCAGTCGCCCATGGTGCGCAGTATCGTCACCCAGCTCCAGATGAACGAGTACGGGGGTGACGGCGAGTGAGACCCGATTACTCGGAGTTTGACAGGCGGATAACCGTCGAGAAAGCGACCGTGACCACCGACACCCGCGGGAACGAGGTGCATACGTGGGCTGTACATCACACTTGCTATGCGGGTGTGAAGCCCTACGACGAGTATGTGCAGACCGAAGAACGCCGCCCCGACTACAACACGGTAACGGAGTTTAAGCTCCGCTAC
>JAFRBD010000051.1 GCA_017405065.1 Ruminococcus sp.
ATGAAAACGCAGGTCGACGACGTTGAGAAATCCAAAAAGGAGATCGAGAACCTGATCGTCAGCCTGACCAAGCAGATGAAGGAGGTCTTTGTGGACTCCTTCGCCGAGATCAACAAGAACTTCACCCTGACGTTCAAGGAGCTGTTCGGCGGCGGCGAAGCGCACCTGGAGCTGTCCGATCCCGACAACATCCTGACCTCGGGCATCGATATCGTCGTGCATCCGCCCGGCAAGATCGTCGTCCGTCTGGAGGCGCTCTCCGGCGGCGAAAAGGCGCTGGTCGCCATCGCCTTATACTTCGCCATCATGAAGGTGCGCCCCGCGCCCTTCTGCGTGATGGATGAGATCGAGGCGGCGCTCGACGAGGTCAACGTAGACCGCTTTGCGGCGTATCTGCGCAACCTTACCGAGTCGACCCAGTTCATCCTGATCACCCACCGCCGCGGCACGATGGAAGAGGCTGACGTCCTCTACGGCGTGACCATGCAGGACGAGGGTATCTCAAAGCTGCTCGAACTCCGTGCGAGCGAGGTAGCGGCAAAGCTGGGCATGAAAGCAAACTGATAAAGCCTCCCTTTCCTAAGGGAGGTGGCACGAAGTGCCGGAGGGTTGCCGCATCGCGGCGATAGACGTCATCAGGCAGAAGACGTTTTAGACAACCCCCAGTCATCGAAGCGCGAGCGTTCGATGACAGCCCCCTTAGAAAAGGGGGCCTCACTACACTCAACATCATACGTTCATCTAAAGGAGAACATTATGGGCTTTTTCAAAAAATTAAAAGAAGGATTAAAGAAAACGCGCGACAGCGTGGTCGGTCAGATCGACTCCATGCTCCAGACCTTCACCGTCATTGACGACGAGCTGTTTGAAGAATTAGAGGAGCTTCTCGTCATGGGAGACGTCGGCGTGGAGACCGCGAACAAGATCTGCGGCATGCTGCGCGTGCGCGTGCGTGAAAAGGGCATCACCAAGCCCGCAAAGATCATGGACGAGATCGCCGAGATCAGCGCCGAGATCCTCTCCGAGGGCGGCAACGAAATGGTGCTGAACACCAAGCCGTCCATCATCCTCGTCATCGGCGTCAACGGCGTCGGCAAGACGACCTCGATCGGCAAGATCGCCAATTATTACCGAGAACAGGGCAAGAAGGTCACCCTTGCCGCCGCGGATACCTTCCGCGCCGCCGCGATCGATCAGCTCAAGATCTGGGCGGAGCGCTCGGGCGCAGATATCGTCGCGCAGGGCGAGGGGAGCGATCCCGCCGCCGTGGTATTTGACGCGATCTCCTCCGCCAAGGCGAAGGGGTCTGACATCGTCATCGTCGATACCGCCGGACGTCTGCACAACAAAAAGCATCTGATGGACGAGCTGGCGAAGATCCGCCGCGTCATCGACCGCGAGCTGCCCGACGCGGATAAGGAAGCGCTGCTCGTACTCGACGCGACCACGGGTCAGAACGCCGTCAATCAGGCGGCTGAATTCGCCAAGGCGACCGGCATCACCGGCATCGTCCTGACCAAGCTCGACGGCACCGCCAAGGGCGGCGTCGTGCTGGCGATCAAGGACACCCTCGGCATCCCCGTCAAGTTCATCGGCGTCGGCGAGAAGATCGACGATCTCCAGCCCTTCGATCCGCTCGAATTCTCCAAGGCGCTGTTCGTCAAGGAAGAACAATAATAGTTGTCATTTCGAAGCGCAAAGCCTCCCTTTCCTAAGGGAGGCGGCACGAAGTGCCGGAGGATCGCCAAGGCTCCCTTTGGTAAAGGGAACTGTCGACGTATGTCGACTGAGGGACTGTATCATTGATCGAGCGTCAGCGAGAAACCATAATAGATTGAAGTGTTATCCATGAAAGAATTCATCATTGCTACCAACAACAGCCACAAGGTGGCAGAAATAGAACGCATCCTCTCGCCGCTCGGCTTCACTGCCGTGACCGCGAAGGAGCGGGGGATCGACCTCGGCGACGTGGTCGAGGACGGCGATACCTTCGCCGCCAACGCCTATATCAAGGCAAAGCATGCTTTTGACCTGTGTCATCAGCCTGTGATCGCGGATGATTCGGGACTGTGCGTCGACGCCCTCGGCGGCAGACCGGGCGTGTATTCCGCGCGCTACGGCGGACATGACGCGAGCCCTCTCGTGAAGATCTCCATGCTGCTCGACGAGATGAAGAACGTCCCCGATGATCGGCGTTCCGCGCACTTTACCTGCGCTGTCTGCTGTATCCTCGACGAGGACACCGTGATCGAGGTCGAGGGCAGATGCGAGGGTATGATCTCGCACAGGATGTCCGGCGACGGCGGCTTCGGCTACGATCCCGTGTTCGTCGTAGACGGCAGGAGCTTTGCGACCCTGACCGCCGAAGAAAAAGACCGTTACAGCCATCGCGGCAGCGCTCTGCGCAAGCTCCGCGACGCGCTGGAAGCCTCCCTTTCCTAAGGGAGGTGGCACGGACATTAATGTCCGTGACGGAGGGTTTTGCCCTTAAAGAGTCGCTGTCATTGCGAAGGGCTTTAGCCCTGTGGCAATCCCACAATGAGGAACAGAGACTTTTCTGATCGGCTGAGATTCCCATGTCGTAACCTCAGGTTACTTCTCAAAATGACAATTTGTATGGAGGTAAACCTATGTTAACCAGTAAACAGCGCGCCCAGCTTCGCGCTTTAGCCAACCCCATCGACACCGTTCTGATGGTCGGCAAGGGCGGCTTTTCCGAACAGCTCTACAAGACCGCCGATGAAGCCATCACCGCCCGCGAGCTGATCAAGGGCAAGGTGCTGGAAGCCTGCGAGTATTCCGCGCGCGAGGCGGCGGATACCATCGCTGCCGAGATCGGCGCCGACGTCGTTCAGGTCATCGGCTCCAAATTCATCCTCTACCGCCGCAACAAAAAAGACCCCAAGATCAAGCTGGTCAAATGAGGCGCGCGATATACGGGGGTTCCTTCAACCCCATCCATAACGACCACATCAAGCTCGCCCTGCGTTTTGCCGAGCAGTTTGAGCTGGACAAGGTGACGCTGATCCCGACCTATTCCACCCCGCTGAAGAACAATTCGCACATCATCGACGGTAAGCATCGCTATCAGATGTGCCTGCTGGCGGCGCAGGACTATCCCCAGCTCGAGGTCAGCGATATCGAGCTGAGGCGCAAGGGGGAGAGCTACACCTCCGACACGATCAGGGAGCTGATGAACGACGATGATTCGCTCTATCTGATCGTCGGCGCGGATATGTATGTCACGCTTGACCGCTGGCATGAATTCCGATTCATCTTCGATCACGCGACGATATTGGTCGCACCGCGTGACGAGCTGGGTTATGATTCTTTAGAAGAAAAATATTTGGAATATAAAGAGAAGTACGACTGCCGCACCCTGATCGCCCATCAGGGGATAGGGGAGCTGTCGTCGACGATGATCCGCGAGGGCATCGCCTCGGGCGCGGACGTCAGCGCCATGGTCGATCCCCGCGTGCTGGATTATATCCAAAAGCACGATCTGTACAGGGAATAATACGCCGCAATAACAGTGTCATTGCGAAGCCCTTCAGGGCTGTGGCAATCCCCTTGTCATTAAGACCGTGAACAGTAACCGGGTACTCCTGTTTGTGGGATTCCCACGGTCGCTCAGTCGCTCCCTCGGAATGATAATGAATATGCGGTGATACTCTGTGTTTGTATAAGGAGATGCATCATCATGAACATCGAACAATACCTGCCTTACCTTGACAACCTGTCCGAATACCGCCGCGTCCATTCGCTGAACGTCGCCGAGGAAGCGGTGCGCTTCGCGAAGAAATACGGCGGCGACGTGGAGAAGGCGCGTTTGGCGGGACTACTCCACGACGTGACCAAGGAAACGGATAACGAAACACAGTTGCAAATCATGGCAAAGGGTGGTATAATCCTTTCTGAATTGGAAAAGCGCTCGCCCAAGCTCTGGCATTCTCTCTCCGGCGCGTGCTATGTGCGCGACGTGATCGGCATCGACGACGAGGATATCTTCAACGCGATCCGCTATCATACCACCGGGCGCGCGGGTATGAGTCAGCTCGAAAAGCTGATCTTCCTTGCCGATTTCACTTCTGCCGAGCGCGATTATCCCGATATCGACGTGATCCGCGCCCATTCGGAGAATTCGCTGGAGGAAGGCATGCTCTACGGTATCAAGTTCACTCTGAACCGGCTGGTCGGCAGAAGCGCCCTCATCAGCCCCAATGCGCTCGAGGCGTATAATGATATACTTTTAGCCTCCCTTTCCTAAGGGAGGTGGCACGAAGTGCCGGAGGGTTTCTGCGTTGGTTTTGATATTATTTTATCAAAAGATTTGACTGTTTGGTTTCTCAACCCTCAGTC